>DAIPYL010000018.1:6822-14848 GCA_036782755.1 Jeotgalicoccus sp.
CAGGCAGAAGAGAGCTCTTCATCGACCCGCAACAGCTCCTCACAGGCAGAAGAGATATGTTCATCTGCCTGCAACAGCACCTCACAGGCAGATGAAAAGAGTTTATCGACTTGCAGACACAAAAAAGCCGGTCCTATCAAGGGACCGGCTTCTTCAATCAATATATTAGCCTTTATGGCTCAAGACAGGTTCTGTTTCAGCAAAGTCTGTCTGTTTTAATTCTTCAATGCGCTCTTTAACGAATTCGCTCGTCATATTGTGTTCAACGATATATCTGTTGCGTGAGTGTTCAGCACATTCGATGGAGCAGCCGCCAAGGTGGTAATGCTGGTTTTCTTCAGATGATAAGATCTGTGCATTACATTCAGGATTCGCACAATTGATGTAGCGTTCGCACGGCTCGCCGTCGAAGTGATCGCGGCCGACAACGACGTGTTCAACCTGGTTGATCGGTACCGTCAGTCTTTCATCGAAAACGTACATTTGACCATCCCACAGCTGGCCTTTGGCGACAGGGTCTTTAGAGTATGTTGCAACGCCGCCGTGCAGCTGTGCAACATTATCAAAGCCTTCGTTTTTCAGCCATCCGGAGAATTTCTCACAGCGGATTCCGCCTGTGCAGTACGTCAGAATTTTCTTGCCTTCAAATAAGTGCTTGTTATCGCGCACCCACTGCGGCGTATCTCTGAATGTTTCTACTTCAGGTTTAATCGCCCCGCGGAAATGGCCGACGTCATATTCATAAATGTTGCGTACATCCAGTACGACTGTATCATCGCGCTGCATCTGTTCATAGAACTCTGCAGGTGATAAATATTCACCTGTCTGTTCACGCGGGTCGATATCAGTATCCAGGCTTAAGTTAACAAGCTCGGGACGCGGACGGACGAACATTTTTCTAAATGCATGTTCTTCTGTTTCGTCAATTTTAAAGACGATGTCTTTAAATAACGGGTGTGCCTTCATGTATTCCATATAGCGCTCAGTTTGTTCGTAATCACCTGAAACTGTTCCGTTGATACCTTCAGAGGCAACAAGGATACGGCCTTTCAGACCTAAGTCCTTACAGAATCTTAAGTGATCTGCCGCAAATGTTTCCGGATCTTCTACATCCACATAGTAATAGTAAAGTAAAACTCGATATTTCATTATATTTTCCACCTATCAAATTTATTTGCAGGATAAATCCTGATAGTTTTACAGACATTATTGTATCAGATTCCGGCACTATTTAATACGAAAAAATATGCAAGATAGTGACAGTTTAGCTAATTTCACTAATAAATGTGTTAAAATTTAAGAAAGATAAGGAGTGGTCTGATGGACATTAAAATATATACTGATATCGCATGTCCGTTTTGTTATATCGGCAAGAAAAATTTTGAAAAAGCACTGGCCGAATATAAAACAGATGCGAAAGTTAATATAGAATATGCAAGTTATGAACTGGATAATCAGGCGCCGAAAATGCCTGAGAAGAATATGTATGAGGTACTCGCTGAAAAGCATGATCAGCCGATGGAAGAAATTAAAGCAATGGTGGGCCATATCGTCGAGCAGGGCAAAATTGCAGGCATTGAATTCAAGATGGATAAAGTTATCCCGGCAAATACTAGAGATGCGCACAGATTATTAAAGCTGGCTTATGAGTTCGGTCTCGGTGAACAGGTTTTAGAATCACTGCATCAGGCATATTTTACAGAAGGTAAAAATGTCAGCGACAAGGATGTACTGCTTGGAATCGCGAAAGCGAACGGCATGCCCGAAGTGCCCGCACTCGAAGTCATCAATGATCCGAGTCTGTTTTTAGAAGATGTTATCGGTGATTTTAATATGGCGAAAGTAAACAAAGTACGCACGCTGCCGTATTACATATTCGATGACAAATTCGCAATCAGCGGTGCGCGCGAACCGCGTCACTACACAATTGCCTTAAACAAAACACTGAAGACAGAAGAATAAGAAAAAAGCTTCGCAGCCGGATGACTGCGGAGCTTTTTTAAAATTCCATCCCCATGGAAATCAGTTCTCTGCCGGAACGTTTTTGTTCGGCTTAACGAGTTTCATTAAGTGGTAAACTATGCCGATAATAAGCAGAATCGGTACAACGATTAAAATCAGGAAGAACAGTGCACCGACAAATTCACCAACGCCGAATGTTGCAAAGAAATCATCTGTTGTTACTTCCAATAACGGCGGTAAAAATGCGAAATAATAAATAAGTCCGACAACTGCGAGTGTGACTACGTAAAATATCATATTTGAAATATGATATGGAACAGTGTTTTTATCAAACTTGAACATCATAAAACCCCTTACATTTTTAGTCTTTTAACATAGTATACAACAATGTATAATTGAATGCACAGCTTATTGAAGGTATTTTAATAAAATTATTAGTAAATAATGGAGGAAATTAAATGTCTTTACGTTTAGCAGAGAGCGGCGATATACCTTATATAATGGAAATTATTAAAAAGGTCATACCAAAAATGCACGCGGCAGGAAATTATCAGTGGGATGAATATTATCCGACAGACGTAACATTCAAAAAAGATATTAAAAACGGCACTCTTTATGTATATGAAGAGGAGAGCGTAATCAAAGGATGTATCGTTGCGGATGATAATCACGCATTTTCCTATGATGATATTCCATGGGAGCTTGCACGCATGGACTGTCTGGCGCTGCACAGACTTGCTGTTGATCCTCAATCACAGGGACAGGGAATTGCGCAGAAGATTTTAAGAGGCATTATTGAGATTGGACAGGATAAATCATACCTCGGTATACATACGGATACTTCACAGGAAAACAAACCGATGCAGCAGTTATTTGCGAAACTCGGTTTTGATTACAAGGGCCACTTGAACCTGGATGATAATCTGAATGACTGGTATGCAGCATACGAAAAAGTTTTCTAGAAAACGGTTGCAATCCGGAGTGTAAAAAGATATGTTTGTTGAGATGATAAAATCAAGGGGGATTTCAGAGTGAAATTATTAGCAAAATTAATCGCGGGTATCATCGCTGGTATCGCAGTCGGGGGCATTTATTACCTCGTTGGTGACGGCGGAGCAATGGGCTCTGTTATGGAGTTTGTTGTTAGAGTATTCGTGACGATGCAATCAGTTTTAGGAGCGTTTATCTTCTTTACGATTCCATTTATTATTCTATTTTTCATTGCATCGGGTATTTCAAAAATCGGTTCGGGTTCAGGTAAAGTTGTCGGGGCAACTTTAGGTATTGCATACTTATCAACACTTGGTGCCGGACTGCTGGCATATGCAGTGGCAAGCTTTATCATGCCGCGTATTACAGGGGACAGCCAGGTCCCGGCTGAGGGCGCCGAAATGGCACCTTTCCTGGAATTTGATATTCCGCCTGTAATGGATATTTTACCGGCACTTGTACTGGCTTTCGCGGTTGGTATTGTAATGAACATACTTAAACTGGACTTAATGATTAAGTTCTTTGATCAGGGTAAAGACATTACAGAGTTCATTATTGAAAAAGTCATTATCCGTATTTTACCATTCTACATAGCGGGTGTATTCGCAGGTATGGCGGCAACAGGTACAGTATTTGATACGCTTCTTGTATTCGGGGTCGTACTGCTTGTAGCAATTATCCTTCACTGGGTATGGCTTACACTTCAGTACACAATCGCAGGTTCACTGTTAAAACAGAACCCGTTCAAAATGCTTAAAACAATGCTTCCGGCATACTTTACAGCGCTCGGAACAATGTCGAGTGCAGCAACAATTCCGGTAACACTGGCACGTGCGAAAGAAAACGGCATACGGGAACGTATCGCAGACTTTGTCATTCCTCTCGGAGCGACGATTCATCTGTCGGGGAGTACGATTACAATCGTCAGCTGTTCAATCGCAGTAATGTCAATCCTGCCTGGCTACGATATGCCGGGATTATGGGAAATGCTTGGTGTTATTCTGCTGTTAGGTGTTGTAATGATTGCAGCTCCGGGTGTACCGGGCGGTGCGATTATGGCAGCGAGCGGAGTGCTTATGGCAAACCTCGGCTTCAACGAAGCGGCAGTTGCATTTATGATTGCACTTTACGTTGCCCAGGACAGCTTCGGAACTGCAACTAACGTTACCGGTGACGGTGCGGTCGCAGGTATTGTCGATGCTTATGAACAAAAATTGAACAAAAAATCTTAAAGTCTGAACGATAAATGGAAAGACAGCCTGGCATACGTGCCCTGCTGTCTTTTTTTCGTTATAATTAAAGGGAAAGAAAATGTGAATTTAAGATTGAGGGAATAATGTGAAATCAAAAATTATTTTATACTTAGTTATCGTAATCTGTTTTTTGGATTTATTTATACAGCTCCCGATCATTACGCCGTTTGCTCTTGAACTCGGCGCATCTGAATTTATGGCGGGTATCGTCGTTGCGATGTATTCGCTGTTTAATATGGTCGGAAACATTGCGGGCGGCTATATGTCCGATAAGTTTGGCCGGAGAAACACACTGCTGTTCGGTATGATTATGCAGATATTCTTCGTGCTGATTTATACGACAACACCGTCGATCGGCATTCTGCTTGCAGTCAGAGCAATCCACGGGTTTTCAAGCGGACTCCTGACACCGGCGGCATTCAGCTTAATCGCCGATATTTCACGGAAATCCGCAATCGGGAAATCGATGGCATTGACAGGTGTTGCAATCGGTACGGCCGCAATACTCGGGCCTGCTGCAGGCGGGATTATTTCAAGTACGGTCAGTTACGAAATGGTGTACTACATCTTATCCGGGGTATATGTATTCGGAACAATTTTAACATTCTTCGGTATTAAAGAAAGCTCGACAGACGACAGCAGAACACATCACGCGGCAACACCGTTTAAAGAACTGCTGCTCCGTCCGTCGTTAAACGTTGCGTATATTTCATCATTTACGCTGATGATTGCACAAGGGACACTTGCATTCGGTCTGCCGATAAAAACCGGACTGCTCGGTCTCGAAGCGTCGATGACCGGAATAATGCTGAGCGTCTTCGGAATTACCGCAATTATCGTCTTTGCAAGCCCGATTAACAAAATCTACACGCTTTATAAAAGCGAAAACCTTGTTGGAATCGGTATACTGATTCTAAGCGGAAGTATGATGCTGCTGCATTTTGCACCGTCAGCGGTGTTTATCTTTATCGTTATGGTGATGTACGGCTTCGGCTTCGGTTTTATCTTCCCTTCGATGAACAAAATCGTCGCGGAACATTCCGAAATGAACGAGCGGGGCAAAGCGAACGGTATTTTCTATTCTTACTTTTCACTCGGGTCTGTCGCAGGTTCTGTAATCGCTGGCTATCTCGCAACAGTCTTTGATCTGCCGTTTCTCGGCATCGGAATCGTGACGCTGGTGATGCTGCTGGTTTTAATGTTTATCCGTTACAGACTGGAACTGAATCGCTCATAGGAGGATTGTTATGATAAATAAAAATGTATTGCTCATGGGTGTTCACGGGAGAATCGGCGAACACCTGTATCTCGAGCTGAATGAGTCGGCGAATCTGTTCGCGTTCTCCACTCCGCATCAGGAACCGGACTTGGAAAATATTACTTTTATTAAAAAAGACTTATTCATTTTGCCTGAAGTTGAAGAGGCGCTTGAAAATATCGATGTCGTTATCTTTTTCGAAGACCCGATTATGCGGCTCAACAGACTGACGCAGGGGAAATTCAACGACTTGTATATGCTTATTGCAGATAACATTGCACGGGCAGCAAAAACAAATAATGTAGAGCAGATTATATATATTGCCGATGAGCTGTCGGACGGCAGTATCGTTTCGGTACTTGGTGCTTACGGCACTGATGTAAAAATTACAGAAACACCGATTCGCCGCTACGGTAAAAATCTGACTTATAAAACGAAAGACTATAATAACGTACGCAGCATACAGCGCGCACCGCTTCCTCCGGGCTGGTCGGTTGAAGATGCGGCGTGGTATTACTTCACCTGGATTGATGAAATTGTCTACGGTCTGCTGAATACGACGATTGAAAATAATAAAGTGTCTATAAGACTGCTCGATAAACCAAAACCGGTGCTCGAACTTACTTTTAATAAAGAACGTTCAGAAGATGATATTGTGCTGTTTGAAATTACGGGCGGCAGTCTGAAAAAACGCACGACGAATAAAGAACAGCGTTTTGAATTCAGGAAGCTGCCCGGGCGGGAGGAGTTCATTATGGCACTGCACGACTTTGAGCCGTCACTGCCGTGGCCGGTATTTAAAATGACACAGGCGCCGGCAAATTCGCTCGTAAACAGAATTTATCAGGTGGAAATGATTATAAATAAAGATGTTCCTGAACGCCGTCCTCGCAACAATAAATAAAAGTGGTAAAATATAATAGAAATTATACTGGAATAAGGAAGATGACCGATGGGAAGAAAATGGAATAACATTAAAGAGAAAAAAGCACAGAAAGACCAGAACACGAGCCGTATATATGCAAAATTCGGCAGGGAAATATACGTCGCAGCGCGTAAAGGCGATCCGGATCCTGAATCAAACCAGGCGCTTAAAGTCGTACTGGAGCGTGCAAAAACTTACTCGGTGCCTAAGCATATTATCGACAAGGCAATTGAAAAAGCAAAAGGCGGAGATGAAGAAGCATTCGACGAGCTCCGCTATGAAGGATTCGGACCGAACGGCTCGATGATTATCGTCGATGCACTGACGAATAATGTAAACCGTACAGTATCGGATGTCCGCGCAGCATTCGGTAAAAACGGCGGGAATATGGGAGTCAGCGGTGCCGTCAGCTATATGTTTGACAGCGTATCTGTCTTTGTATTTAACGGCTTCGACGATGAAACAGTGCTGATGCACTTAATGGAAAGAGAAGTAGATGTGAAAGACGTGGCAGAAGAAAACGGCATGACAGTCGTTTACGGTGAGCCGCAGGCCTACAACGACATTAAAACTGCACTCGATGAACTGGGAGTGAAAGAATACGAAGTCGCCGAACACGCCATGCTTGCACAGAACGAAGTAACATTGGAAGAAGAAGACCTCGAGCAGTTTGAGAAACTCGTTGACGCTTTAGAGGATCTTGAAGATGTATCAAACGTGTTTCATAATGTAAACTTAGGTGAGTAAACAATATGAAGGAGTGGTACTGTGTCAGAGTTGATGGATTTCGGCTATAAAGGTAAAGTTGCAGTCATTACCGGTTCAAGTAAAGGTATCGGACGTGAAACCGCAGAGCAGATGGTGAAGCTCGGTGCGAAAGTATTGCTGGTAGCACGCGGTGAAGATGCGCTGAAAGAAGCAGCTGCGGAACTTCGCGAATTCGGTGAAGCGGATTATATCCGACAGGATATTACTGAAACAGGTGCGGGTGAAAAAATCGTTGAAGCGGCTGTAGAGAAATTCGGCCGACTGGACGTGCTTGTGAATAACGCAGGCAGCTCGTTTGCCAAGAGCTTTGAAGACGTTGAACTGGCAGGCTGGGAAGAAGATATTGATTTGAAAGTCATGGCTGCAGTGAAAGTGTCGAAAGCTGCACTGCCTCATTTGAAAAAGCAGGGCGGAGCAATCTTAAACCTAACAGCAGTAATGGGTAAAACACCCCAGGCGAATTCATTGCCGACAACAGTATCACGAAGTGCAGGACTGGCGCTGACGAAAGCAATGAGTAAGGATCTCGGACAGCATAATATCCGTGTGAACGCGGTATGTATTGGACTAATCCGCAGCGACCAGATAGAAAAACGCTGGCAGAAGACTGCGCCGGAATTATCATGGGAAGAATTCTCTGTGAAAAGTGCAGGAAACATTCCGCTCGGGCGCATCGGCGATACAGCTGAAGCCGCGAACGTAATTACATTTTTATGTTCTGACCTTGCATCATACGTGAGCGGTACGGCAGTGAACATTGACGGCGGCAGCGGTCACGCATGGTAGGGAAGGTTAATTGCTGCGTGTAGAACCGTCAGTACTCCAAAATCGGTTTCGGACGACAATGAAAAAAGTTCAATGTCGTCCGGA
>DAIPYL010000018.1:14948-19198 GCA_036782755.1 Jeotgalicoccus sp.
TGTCGTCCGGACACCAAAAAGCATCAAATCCGCACTGGATTTGATGCTTTTTTAATATTATTCAGCAACCTTCTCAACTGCCGCTCCGAATTTCTCCAGAGCTTCATCAATTTCCGCGGCAGTTACATTAAGCGGGGGAAGCAGACGGACGACGTTGTGTTTGGCTGCAACGACGAGCATCTTTTCATCATAGCATGCCGCAATTACGTCGGCTGCCTGCACTTTATCTTTAAACTGCACACCAATCAGCAGTCCCAGTCCCTTAAGTTCAGTAACAGCACCCGTCTGATCAGCAATCTGCTGCAGTCCTCTATTCAGCTGTTCTGCACGTGCCGCAACGTTATCTAAAAGCCCGGCATCCATGACTTCGTCAAAAATTGCATTGCCGACTGCCGCACCCAGCGGATTACCGCCGAGCGTTGTGCCGTGATCTCCCGGATTGAAGTGATCCGCAACTTTGTCAGTCGCCATAAACGCGCCCAGCGGGAAGCCGCCGCCAAGTCCTTTGGCGAGTGACACGATATCCGGTTCGAGTCCGAATTGTTCAAATGAGAAAAGCGTGCCCGTACGGCCCATGCCTGTCTGCACTTCATCGATAATTAACAGCAGTCCATTATCCTGCAGTTCCTTCAGCGCCTGCACGAATTCATCGCTCAATGAGTTAATCCCGCCTTCACCCTGAATCGTTTCAACAAGCACTGCACAAGTATTTTCATTTACAGCTGCTTTCAGTGCATCTGAATCATTTAAAGCAACATAATTCAATCCAGGTAATAACGGCTGGAAGTCTTTATGCATATCCGGCTGACCCGTCGCTGACAATGTTGCCATCGTACGGCCGTGGAATGAATCCGTCAGCGTAATAATTTCCGTACAGTGTTCACCGTTAACTTCCCTGCCGTATTTACGCGCAAGTTTCAGTGCACCTTCGTTCGCTTCGGCTCCGGAGTTCGAGAAGAACACTTTAGCCAATTTCCCTGCACCTTTATAATTCACCAGCTTATCAGCAAGTTCAATCGAAGGTTTATTCCAGTAAATGTTGGAAGTATGCATTAACGTTGAAGCCTGCTTCGTTACTGCATCAACAATTTTTTCATTGGCGTGGCCTAAAATATTCGTCGCAATACCGGACACAAAATCCAGATATTCTTCGCCGTCGTTATTTGTCAGATATACCCCTTTACCGGAGACGAATAGTTTATCGCCGCGGCTATACGTATTAAACAGTGCCGAGTTTCCGAGTTCAATCAAATCTTCTGTTGTCATAAAACTCTTCCTCCTTCATGCGGTATAATCATCGTGCCGATTCCTGCGTCAAAAAACAGTTCCAGTAATAATGAATGCTTAATGCGTCCGTCGACGATATGCGCCTGTTTTACACCTTTTTTAATTGCGTGCGAGCAGCATTCCACTTTAGGAATCATGCCGTCTGAAATCACACCGGATTCGATATGCTGTTCGACCTGTGCAAGTGTCAATTCCGGCAGCAGCGTCGTTTCATCGTCCTTATCTTCGTATACCCCTTTTGTATCCGTTAAAAGAATAAATTTATCAGCATTAATTGCACCGGCAATTTCTCCCGCAACATAATCCGCATTAATGTTATGTGTGTCGCCATTCCTATCCACACCGACCGGTGAGATCACAGGCACGAAATCATTGTTAATGAGCATTGTCAGCAGCGTCGTATCTATCGATTCAATTTCTCCCACAAGTCCGATATCCACTTGTTCAGTTTCTCCGTTATCATTCACTTCTTCGATAAACTTCTTCTTCACTTTAATCAGGTTGCCGTCTTTGCCGGAAATCCCGACCGCATTGCCGCCGATCTTATTGTAATGTTTAACGATATCCTTATTCACTTGGCCGGACAGCACCATTTCAGCAACGGTCATGACCGCATCATCGGTAACACGCAGTCCTTTTTTAAACTCCGATTCGATATTGAGACTGGAGAGCATATCATTAATGAACGGACCGCCGCCGTGCACGATAACCGGTTTAATGCCGACCGACTTCATCAGCAGAACATCCTGCATGACAGACTCTTTTAAACTGTCGTTGACCATGGCATTGCCGCCGTATTTTAAAACGATAATATTATTTTGAAACACGTTAATATAGGGAAGGGCTTCGATCAGCGTATCTATTCTCTGTGTATCATTCATAGTTATCATCCTAACTTCTGTAGTCCGCATTAATTTTTACGTAATCGACCGACATATCGCACGTCCACACTTCACCGGAATAATCACCGGTATTTAAATCGATAAAGATCTCAACATCCGTATTGCTTAAAATATTGTATGCGCGTCCTTCATCAAATGGAACGGCAAGTCCTTCATGGCATACGAGCACTTCATCTTCACCGGAAGCGAATTTAATCGTAATCGTATTTGGATTAAGCGTTTCAGTGTCACTGTTGCCGATTGCCATAATGACACGTCCCCAGTTGGCATCCTGACCGTATACGGCAGTTTTAACGAGACTTGATGTTGCCACCGTCTTGGCAACGCTGACAGCATCACTTTTCGTTGCTGCATTAACAACGCTCACGGTAACGAATTTCGTGGCACCTTCAGCGTCCCGTGCAATCATTCGGGATAACTGCTGGCACATCACCGTGAGTACTGCAGTGAACTCATCTAAGTCTGCTTCATCCAGCATAACTTTATTCGTTGAAGCGAGGAGCACCGTATCGTTCGTACTTGTATCACCATCAATCGTCATCACGTTAAAGCTGTCATCAGTTGCAGATTTCAATGCAGTATTTAACGCGTTCTGAGACAGGGCGGCATCTGTCACAATGTAGCCGAGCATCGTGCCCATATTCGGATGAATCATGCCGGCACCTTTAATAATGGCACCGAAATGAATGGTTTCTCCGCCGATTTCAGCTTCGAATGATAACTCCTTAGGTACAGTGTCCGTCGTCATAATTGCTTCTGCAGCTGACGTTGAACTGTCAGTACCAAGACCGCCGACGAGTGAATCAAGTCCTGCATAAAACGGTTTTAAATCGAGCGGCTCACCGATTACACCAGTTGAACTGACGAGGACTTCATGTGCATCGATATGCAGCTTTTCAGCGACAGCGGATGTCATTGACTGCACATCTTCTTCGCCGTTCAGTCCGTTGCATGCATTCGCATTACCGCTGTTAATTAAAATTGCTTTAAAATCCGTATAGTTTTTAATCATTTCCATATCGTAAAGCACAGAGTGCGCTTTCACTTTATTTCTTGTGAACACGCCTGTGACGGTGGCACCGTCCGGGAAATAAATGAGCGCAAGATCTTTATCCTGCGCTTTAAACCCGGTATGTATACCGTTCGTTTCAACACCTTCAACTGCACACAGCCCTTTTTGCACCGATACTTTTTTTTCTCTAATCTTCATATCAAAAACCCTCTCTAAGGCATCATGGCAATGGTATTGAGGCCTGATTTTTCAGGTAATCCAAACATGATGTTCATATTTTGCACTGCTTGTCCCGCTGCGCCTTTTCCTAAGTTATCAATAACCGATAAGACGATGAGACGGCCTGTGCGTTCGTCCAGCTGTACTGCGAGCTGGCAGTTATTTGTGCCGGCAACGTGTTTCATCTGAGGCAGTTGGCCTTGATTCAGGACATGAACAAACGGTTCATGCTCATATGCTGTCGTGTAGCTCTCGATAATATCTGCTTCGGTAATGCCGTCTTTAACAGTGGCATAAATAGTAGAGAAGATACCGCGTTCCGTTGGAATTAAGTGCGGTGTAAACTGCACCTGCACCGCATTTTCCGACGAGCTGTTCAGCTCCTGCTCGATTTCCGGAATGTGACGGTGGGCGAGGGGATTGTAAGCTTTAAAGTTGCCCATCAGTTCGGTCAGCAGTTTATCGACAGAAGCACTGCGCCCGGCACCGCTGACACCTGTTTTACTGTCGATAATAATCGACTGTTCATCGACCAGTGCATCGTTGACTGCAGGGAGCATGCCGAGCAGGGCACTGGTAACGAAACAGCCGGGGTTTGCAATGTACTTTGCATCTTTAATATCATCTCTGTATTTTTCAGGAAGACCGTAAACAAAGTCTTTCAGTAAATTCGGTGCAGCCTGTTCAACGTTATAAGTCTGTTCATAAACATCGATATTCTTCAGGCGGAAATCTGCACCTAAATCGATGATTTTAACATCGTATGCTGAAGCGGTTGCTGCGAGCTCCATAGAATGACCGTGGGGCAGACAGATAAACACCACGTCGCT
>DAIPYL010000018.1:19298-27047 GCA_036782755.1 Jeotgalicoccus sp.
GTTGCTGCCATAATTGCTTTAATAGAATGCATACGATTTTCACCCTGCTCAAACTGTTTCGCGTAATTTGCGTTAAACACGTCGGACGTTACTTCCATCTCTTCAATGCCAAACTCTTCTGCAACATTTTTTCCATACTCCGTATGTGTATCGTGGAAGGCCGGCAGGCAGTGCATGAAGATAAAGTTCTCGTTCACATTGGAAAGGAGTGGTTTATTAATCTGATAAGGCAGCAGTGTTTTAACACGTTCTTCGAAATGTTCCTCTTCACCCATCGACACCCAGACATCTGTATAAATGACATTGGCATTAATCACTGCAGCTTTAATGTCTGCTGTGATTTCTACTGTTGAACCTGAGGCTTTCGCATATCCTTTGGCGATATCTACGTATGACTGTTCAGGGAACAGAGATTCAGGTGCTGCGATTGTGACATCAGCGCCAAGCAGGGCCGCTGTAACAAGGAGTGAATTAGCTACATTGTTGCGGCCGTCACCGGCATACACGAGTTTAATACCGGCGAAGGTACCAAATTCTTCTTTAATCGTCATAAAGTCACCGATCATTTGTGTTGGATGCCAGTCATCAGTCAGACCGTTCCAGACAGGCACGCCGGAGTGTTCAGCAAGTTCTTCAACAACTGCCTGGCTCGCGCCTCTAAATTCAAGGCCGTCGAACATGCTGCCTAAAATTTTAGCTGTATCAGCGACGGATTCTTTTTTACCAAGCTGGATATCGCCTGAGCCGAGAAATTCAGGTGCTGCCCCGAGGTCATTCGCTGCGACTGTAAAAGCAGCACGAGTGCGGGTAGAAGATTTTTCAAACAGCAATGCGATATTCTGTCCCTTTAAATACTGATGGGGAATATTATTTTTCTTCAATTGTTTTAAATGAATTGCGAAATCAATCAGATACTCGACTTCCTTCTTATTGAAATCGCTGATTGTTAAAAAACTTTTACCTTGAAAATGCATGAAAACACTCCTTTTAGTCTATTTATCTTATTAATATTCGTTATAGTGTATAAATATAATTAATGGTTGTTGTTTATAATATACAAAGTAAATTCATAAATCAAGCTTTTTATCGTATGTATTCTCATATATCTGTATAAATTTAAGTTATAAACTTAAAAATAAATATCTTGACGGATAATTGTGTTGTCTGTACTATATTAATTAATACAGTTAGTACAGCAAACCGACAGGAGGTGGATACGTGTTTGATATCGATGTGAAAAGCCGCATGCCTATATATGAACAGATTACAGAAAATGTTAAGCGTCTGATCATGCAGGGTGTGCTGCTGCCGGAAGAAAAACTGCCGTCAGTGAGAAGTCTCGCACAGGAACTTACGATAAATCCCAACACGATCCAGAAAGCTTACAGAGAATTGGAAAGGGAAGGGTATGTAATTTCCCGTCCCGGAAAAGGGAGCTTTGTGAATGATATGACAGAAACGATGAACAGAGAGCATATTAAAACGTTAACGGACGAAGTGGAAGGTCTGATTAAGGAACTGGTATTTCTTGATGTGCCGGGCGTAAATTTAAAAGAATTGATAGATAAAGCAGAACGCGAGAAGGAGGGACAGGAATGAAGCTTCAGGTAAATGGTGTGGATAAGAGTTTCGGTAAAAATATTGCAGTGCAGCAGATAGATTTATCTATAACAGAAGGTACGATACACGGACTGTTAGGTTCGAACGGTGCGGGGAAAACGACTTTGATGAAAGTACTCTCAGGTATCTATAAAGCAGACAGCGGCACGGTGGACTACGACGGCAAGAACGTCTACGAAAACCCGGACGTTAAAAGTGATGTCATCTTTATGCACGATATACCATTTTTCTTTAAAGGCGTGACATTAAAGAAGATGGCGAAGTTTTATAAAGCGATGTATAAAAACTGGTCGGAAGAACGCTTTAAACAGTTGTCCGCTCACTTCGGCATTGCACCGGATAAACAGCTGAATCAGCTGTCAAAAGGAATGAAGCGCCAGGCGGCATTCATTCTTGCGTTCTCGGCAAGACCGAAAGTTATGCTGCTGGATGAACCGTTTGACGGACTGGACCCGATTATGCGGAAACAGATTAAAAACATTCTGATGCAGGACATTGCGAACCATGGCATGACAGTCGTTGCATCAAGCCATAACTTAAGAGAAATGGAAGACTTATGCGACTCGGTGTCGATTATGCATGACGGAAAGATACTGTTCCATAAAGAATTGACGGATATCAGAGGCACGCACTGCAAGCTGCAGATTGCCTTTAAAGAATTGCCTGAAGATAAATTCTTTACAGATTTAAACGTCGTTCATCAGACAGTTAAAGGAAGAATTATTACATGTATAGTCAAGGGCGATATATCAAACCTGGAAGAAAAAGTTACGAAATACAATCCGCTGATGTACGACATACTTCCGTTGACGCTGGAAGAAATATTTACTTATGAAATGGGGGAACTCGGTTATGAAATCTCAAACATCATTGTTGAATAGAACATTACTGTCCCATTTCAGCGGTACGGTATTCTGGCTGACGATTGTCTTTATGGCGCTGAATATTATCGCACTGCCCGTGTCGGTCTGGATTGTGACATTTGATCCAATGGCACATCCGGAAGCGGTACGTCAGATTCCTGATAATCTCTTATTCCAGTTATCAGCCGGGCAGCTGATTATCGGAATGATTTTCACAGTATTTTTAGCGATGTTTCTACTGAATTACTTAAACGATGAAGGATCATCAGACTTTATGCACGGGCTGCCGGTTAAAAGAACGGCAATACTGGTACATGCATTAATTACAGGTGTGATTGCAATTGTTGTACCGCTTATTATTACAGGGATAATACTGCTTGCAGAACGTGTGATATTTATCCCGGAAATTGCATTAATTGATATTGGAAAATGGTTCTTATATGCAGTGTTTGTACACTGTGTCATCTTTGCGATAGCAATATTTGCAGGATTTTTAGTAAACGGTCTATTCCTGCACATGCAGATTATTGTACTGATAGTGTTTCTGCCTCTCGCATTATGGGGACTGACATATGTTACAGCGACAATATTGTATGACGGAATTCCTTCAGAGTTTTTCGTTAACTCGGAACCTGTACTGAATGCGACATTCCCTTACGTTGCAGTAATGCAGTTATATGAAGGCATAGGTATTCTAAAGAGTACTGTCTGGGGAATCGCTGCAATAGTGCTGATTATCCTAAGTTTCGTACTGTACAATTCACGACGCAATGAAAACGTCACTCTAAGCTTTAATTTCAAGTGGCTTAGAGCATTACTGGTTGCAGTCACTGCAATTACAGGAATGCTGGCAATTGGTACCGGAATATCAATGTTTCTTCAGGCATCAGCTGCAGTAACTGTAATCGGTTTTGTAATCGGAGCGGTAATCAGCTACATTATTATCGAAATGCTTTTCCAGCGCAATGCGAGAATAGAGCTCAGCTGGAAGTCAGTGTTAACAACGCTGATTATTATCATCGTGTTTTGGGGAATCTTCCTGTTCGGCTGGAACAGATATGTAAACTTCATACCGGCAGCGGATGAAGTGGACAGTGTTTATATTTCAACACAATTTACAAACGATAACCCCGAGCTGATTGCGAATAACTTTGAAGAAGGTTACTTGTTCAACGACGATAATGACGCAATTCAGACTGTAATCAAAGCGCATGAAATTACGCTGGCAGAAAAAGAAAGACCGAGTGTGAATTATGCCGGCGATAACGGCAATATAGATATAACTTATAAAATGACAGACGGCAGCTTTAAAACGAGAGAATTTGATACGATCAAAGCAGACTCAGAAGCGATTGTACTTGCATCCGGTACGGATTCTGCAGAATATGACATTCACCTGGATATGCTTGCCAATCTGAAAGAAGACAGCGAGTACAGCCTGACAATCGGAATGTATGATGTAAGAGAAGGAAACGAACTGGCTGAAAAATATAAAGAAGAGCTTGGCACGTTAAAAACGTACAGACCGGATATCGTTAATAAGACCGGACGTGTGGATGTTCATACTTATTTCCATAACGATGATGCATTCAGCGGGAACTACGTTTACGGTGAAAGTTCAGTTTACAACAAAGCCATCTTAGATGCTGAACGGGCAGACTACTTCAGCTTCACTGAAATACTTGATATTACTGAAACAAGCGAAATGTACACGGTAGAACTCAGCGATGAAGAAATGGATACGTTCTTTGATGACTTTAAGACAATGCCGATATACGATTTGACTGATGAATATGAACTTGAAGAGGTTTATGAGTCGAATGACGGCAGAAAAGACATGATCAACCATATTAATAAAGAAGGTTTAGCACCTGAAGGAAATAAACTTCTGATATACAGCTATCCTGATTTTGGCGGCCCGATGAATGGAACTTCCGCTGAAACTGACTTCAGTATACTGGCAATACACTAAAATATAAGCAAAAGTTATAGAGATAGGTAAAATTAATGCCTATCTCTATACTTTTGTTTTCTTTTTTTTGTATAATTATCATTAGGAGATGAATGCCATGAAAACTAAGTATCTGGATAAGAAAAAATGGCGGCGGCTGGTGCGCTCAAAATATGATGAAACGATCATTACCATCCAAGGTGAGAAGTTCCTTGCGGGTATGATTCATATGCATAAAGTCCGTGAACCGTTAAGCGTTCCCGTGGTCGGGGAAGATACCTTAGTCGTGGCCAATAATTTCAAATGGATGCAGCTCCTGCCTGAAAAACGCAATTACAGCATTACTGTCATGTACGATGAGAGATGGCAGGAAATACAATATTATTTTGATATAAACTATTCTCATACATTGGAACTCGGCAAAGCGCGGCGCCAGGATTTATATCTCGATGTACTGGTGCTGCCGGACGGACGTTATGAGCTCGTAGATGAAGAGGACATAAAACGCGCCTTCAAAAAAGGAATTATCAGTTCAAAAGAAAAAGATTTTGCTTATCAGACCGCACGCGAATTAATGGATGAAATCGACAGAGATTTCGACCAGTTTAAAACACTTGCGGCAGCGTGCTTAAAAGAACTCAAAAAATTAATGTAGAGCCATCCGGTTTATCAGGATGGCTTATTCACTGGAGGTATTGTCGTGAAAGTAGATGACTATCGTTTACTTGCAACATTAAGCGAAGCGAAAACATTGCGTAAAGCAGCCGAAAAGCTGTACATATCACAGCCGGCAGTCAGTCAGCGTCTGAAGTCAATTGAAGACGAGTGGGGCGTACAGATTTTTATCAGAACGAAAAAGGCACTTTATACGACAGGTGTCGGGGAAAGAATCATTGCACATGCCAAAAAGGTTGTGGATGAAGAACGCCTCGTTAAAGATTATATTGCGGCGAATGAAGGTGCGGTTGAAGGTAAAATATCAATCGGCGTATCGTCGCTAATCGGTTATACAATTCTGCCGGATATTCTGGCCAAATATTTAAGTGATTTTCCGAATGTTAACGTTAAAATCGACGTCGGTTCGACGAAGGAAATTATTGCGAACCAGGGAGATTACCACTTATCAATCATACGGGGGTCCCGTGTATTAAATAAGGAAAACGAACTGCTTTACAGCGATAAACATTACCTTGTCACTCCGAAAGACGTTGAACTTGAAGATCTGGCTGTTATAGAGTTCCAGGCGGACCCGGATTATATTACCCATATTAAAAACTATTTTGAAGCGCGCTTCAATATTAAGTATGAACCTCAGATTTTTGTCGATCAGATTACGACGTGCCGCGAACTGCTGCGCAAAAAGGTTGGTATTACGGTGCTGCCTGAGCTTGTGCTCGATGGACTTGACCTCGATAACTACCACATCGAAGAAGTACTTGTCGGCGACAAGCCGCTGACACGCGACACTTACATTTCTTACGACAAGAGCGTACTGATGCTGCCGCAGGTGGAGTCTTTTATCGATTTAATTAAAAAAGATTCAATTATCAGCAGAAACTAAAATCGGGGGACGATGATGATAAAAGACTTATTTCAAATACAGAATTATAAATTGTTTTTAACGAATATGACTATGCTTGGAATGGCCGTTGCAATAACTGCGCCATTCCTCGTTATTTTTATGACGGAAACCCACGGGCTATCCTCAACCGGTTACGGTATATTTATGGCTTCGGCCGCTGTCGGCAGTTTCTTTGTTAATACGATTATGGGACGATACAGCGACAGGCTGAAATTTGACCGGAAGTATTTAATTATCGCAGCCCTGTTTATGCAGATTATGGCATTCTTAAGCTTCTTAATCATTCCGAACACCTGGATACTTATTATTTCTTATATTATATTCTTTTCACTTGGAGCTCCGGCAATGCCTCAGCTTTATGCATCTGCACGCGAATCGATTAACCAGTACCGTTCCGGCATCGCAGTTATGGCAAACATGATACTGCGCTCGATGTTCAGTTTCGGTTTCCTGTTCGGCCCGCTCGTCGGTTCAATTTTACTCGCACGCTACGACTTTACAGGACTGTTTTTCGGAACAGTCATTATGTTCGCAGTTGTTTTTATGTCAAGCTTCTTAATTAAAAACTCGAATCCGCCGGCTGTCGAACAGTCGATAGAAATAACCAGTTATGAAGAACCGAAAAGTCCGAATCTGTTAACCAATATGGGATTATTCATTCCATTTATTGCTTTTGTCTTTCTGCACGTGGGACAATGGATGTATCTTCTCAACATGCCGCTGTTTGTTACAGGGTATTTAGGAGAAGCGGACAGTGCGGTCGGTATACTTGCGAGTCTGTGTGCGGGACTTGAAGTGCCGCTCATGATCTTTATGGGATATGTCGCATCGCGTGTATCATCGAAGACATTACTGATAATTGCCGGATTCATCGGCAGTATGTACTTTTTATCGATTGGAATATTTGAAAGCTACACGATGATGCTGATCGGCCAGCTGCCATTGGCATTATTTCTGGCGATACTTTTAGGACTTGGAATCAGCTACTTCCAGGATCTGCTGCCTCAGTTCCCGGGTTACGCATCGACGTTATTTGCAAACGCAATGATTGTCGGACAGCTTGTCGGTAATTTGCTCGGCGGTATCGCCAACGATACGCTTGGTGTAGAGAACTCATTCTACATCAGCGGCGCATTTTTATTTATCGCATTTATACTGTTCTTCTTTACTAAGAAAGAAGTCAGAAAAGGAGAAATTTGATGGACATTATTTTATGGCTTATAGTCATTGCATCATTTGTACTCGGATTCGCCGGAATTATTTATCCGGTGCTGCCGTCGGTACTCATGTTCTGGGTCGGTTTTTTAGTATATAACTTCTTTATCGGCGACGAACTGTCGTGGATGTTCTGGGTTATCGCAGGTGCACTGACACTCGTCGCTCTCATTAGTGACGTTGCAGCAAACAGCTACTTCGTGAAGAAATTCGGAGGCAGCAAAAAAGGTGAATTTGCAGCGATAATCGGTGCAATCGTCGGGATGTTTGTCTACCCGCCATTCGGTGTATTATTCGTACCGTTTATCTTCGTTTTTGCAGTGGAATTTATCGAAATAAAAGATATGAACAAAGCATTTAAAGCATCGATAGGATCGTTTTTAGCATTCATTTCGAGCGCAATCTTCGATGTGATTATTTATATCTTCCTGATTGTATTCTTCCTGCTGGACGTATTCTTATATTAGATTAGATTGATAAAACCCGTACCTCGGATGAGGCGCGGGTATTTTTGTGGG
>DAIPYL010000019.1:0-1850 GCA_036782755.1 Jeotgalicoccus sp.
ATCTGGTCAAATCCTTCATACGCCGTGTAATCCAGTGCATTCAGGCTGTCTTCTACTGTAACTTTCTTCTCTACATTCGGATTGTAAATCACAACATCCGCATCATACCCTGGAGCAATGTATCCTTTACGGTGATCCAGTCCATTGTTTTTAGCAGGCATCGTTGAATAGTAATCCACTAACTCGGAACGCGTAATTCTTCCCGCTTCAACGCCATATGTCCATAACATCGGCAGACGGTTTTCCAGTCCCGGTGTACCGTTCGGAATCAGTCTGAAATCATCCAGCCCCATCTTCTTCTGATCAAACGTAAATCCGCAGTGGTCAGAGCTGACTGCATTTATCGACCCGTCTCTTAGCGACTTCCATAAATACTCCTGATCGTGTTTATCTCTTAAGGCAGGTGAGCATACATATTTAGACCCTTCGAAGTCTTCTTTCGCAAGATACTCCTTATCAAACAGAAGATACTGCGTACATGTCTCACCGTAGACCGGCAGTCCTTCTTCTTTCGCTTTTTTAATTGCATTCACTGCACCTTCAGTCGTTACATGAACGATATAAATTGGTGCATCCGCAAAACGGGCTAAGTTAATCGCCCGTTCAGTCGCTTCCGTTTCTACAATCGGCGGACGTGTTAGTGCGTGATAATACGGATCCGTATTCCCATCAGCTATAGCTTTCTTCTGCATCAGCTCAATTAAATCCGCATTCTCCGCATGCACCATTACAGTCACACCCGCATCTTTTGCTTCCAGGAGCGCATTCGTTACCGCTTCATCATCCGAATGGAAAAACTGACCTTTATACGCCATAAATAACTTCACCGTCGGATAACCCGCTGCAGGCAGATTTTTAATATCTTTAAATGTTTCAGGTGTCGGATCAGTAATCACCGGATGGAAACTGTAGTCCACCATTGAGATACCCTCTACCCACTCTTTACGATATGCTTCGACTGTTTCAACAAGACCTTTGCCCTGTTCCTGGTTGACGAACTCAATGACCGTCGTCGTGCCTCCAAGCGCTGCTGCATTCGTCGTTTCAAATCCTTTCGTTCTCTCCCCCATAAACTCAAACGAAAAGTGTGCATGCTGATCTACACCGCCGGGCAATATATACATTCCTTCAGCATCAATTACTTTGTCCGCTTCCACTCTTAAGTTTCTGCCGACCGCTTCTATTTTAGTCCCCTCGATTAAAATATCGCCTTTATATTCATTATCTGTCGTTACGATAATTCCATTTTTAATTAATGTATTCATGTATTACATCCCCTTTTCAATTTCCTCTTCTTCCTTCTTATCCTCAATCAGCCAGCGGCGGTTTTCTTTCGCATCAATCGCCTTCTGTTCACGCAGCTCGCGTTCTTTTTTAATCTTTTCCAGTTCAAGTGCCATCACTTTATTTTCAAGCAGATAATTATCCTGTTTAATCTGTTCAAGTTTGCGCTGTTCAACAATCTTTTTGATTTCAAGTTTCTCATCACTCTGGTTATATCCCCGCCTCATTGCATATAAAGGAATACTCGCAATAAAGCCAAATGTTACCAGGGACGTGAAAAATATAAATTCAAATACGCCCATGTCATCCCTCCGATTTTTCTTAGTTACAGTTTAACATATGGAGCCTTACTGATTAAAAAAGACAAAGCCTTATTCAGCTCTGTCTTTCTCTTCTTCAGTTTCTTCAATCAGCCAGCGGCGGTCTTCTTTATTCTCTAATGATTTTTGTCTTTTTGAATTCTCTTTTCTGATTCTATCCAGTTCAATGCGCATCGATTCATTCTCAAGCAGATAGTTTTCCTGCTTAATTTCTTCGAGTCTTCTCTGTTCGTATAATTTTCTTGC
>DAIPYL010000019.1:1950-15837 GCA_036782755.1 Jeotgalicoccus sp.
TCATCGGACTCACAGGTTATGGAAACAAAAAAACCGGGACATCGCTGTCCCGGGTTCTCATTAATCATTATTTCTCTTCGTTTGATTCAACGTCTTCTTCAAGCGTTGTTTCATCCGATACTTTGTTGTAGTCTCTTAAGAATGCAACCTGTTTAATTGAGTGGTTTTCAATTTCCAGCACTTGCCAGCGGTCAAATTCCGTATCGATATATTCGCCTTCTACGATATCAGTATTAATACTCTGCATCCAGCCGCCGATCGTATCGATATCTTCGCTTTCATTAAATGTAATCTTAAAGTCGTCTTCCAGATCATCAAGCAGCACGCGTCCGCTGATGTGGTAAATATTCTCATCGACCTGAGTAATATCCACTTCTTCATTCTCATCAAACTCGTCACGGATTTCCCCGACGATTTCTTCAAGAATATCTTCCATTGTCACCATACCGGCAGTTCCGCCGTATTCATCGATGATTAACGCGATA
Organism: Jeotgalicoccus sp.; assembly: GCA_036782755.1. GTDB lineage: Bacteria > Bacillota > Bacilli > Staphylococcales > Salinicoccaceae > Jeotgalicoccus. The sequence continues at coordinate 2,436 of DAIPYL010000019.1, forward strand.
TGCACTCTTTCTCTCTGCATCTTAACCAGCGCATCGCTGATGCGTGATGATTCGGTAATCACTGGAAGCTCGTGAATATAGTCGCCCGCAGCGACATGTTCATCCGATACGTGATTTGTTAAATATTCTCTGACGTTTATAAAACCGATAATATTATCCTTGTCACCATTGCTTTCAGTCACAGGGTATCTCGTGTAGTTGTATTCTTTAATTGTTTCGATAACCTGGTCTACCGTTACCGGCTCTTCCAGTGTAATCATCTGTGTACGCGGCACCATTACATCTTTTGCTGTACGCTCATCAAATGAAAATATATTCTGCATGTAAGCAAGTTCCGTCTGGTTAATTTCACCACTGCGGTAACTTTCAGTCATAATCACTTTAAGTTCTTCTTCTGAGTGTGCCTGTTCAGTCGGCATTTCTTTAATCCCTACTAAACGTACAAGTCCTCTTGCCGCACCGTTCATCGTCCAGATAAATGGTTTTAAAATAACACCAAAAAAGTATAACGGTCCGCTTAATGACAGTGCCATCTTCTCTGCATATTGAATTGCAACTGTCTTAGGTGCAAGTTCACCAACAACAACGTGAATGAACGTCACGATAATAAACGCTGCTGCGACTGTCGCAACAGCTGACATTGATTCAGGAACGCCGATTAAATTAAACAGCGGGTGTAAAATCACTTCAAATGTAGATTCCCCGATCCAACCTAAACCTAATGCTGTCACTGTAATACCCAGCTGACAGGCAGATAAGTAATAGTCCAGGTTGTTAATCATTTTTTCTACGCGTTCTGCTCTTTTGTCTCCCATTTCAACCATTGCGTGTATTCTCGACATGCGTGCTTTAACAAATGCAAATTCCGATCCTACAAACAGCATTGTAAGTACAATTAATAATATAAATAGTAATAAATTAGTTATAGTGGATATATCCAATCAGTCCCCCTCCTACGGGGTTCACCTCCGATAATTTGTGACCGCCTGGGTCGTTTGTTCATGAATTAGATTTTGATTCTTATTATTTAACAGAGTAATCTCTGCAGCTCTTTTCAGATACACCTTCCCAACAGCCGTCACCTCCACTAATTTTGTTAAATTAAGAACATTATATCATAGAATAATCCGTTTCCATAAGGTTATCATCTTTGTTAAATGTATCTTTACAATGCATCTTTATAGCGTTTGTACGCTTCTTTAACAGGACCATTCTGATGCAGTGCTTCTGTAACACTGCTGCCTTCAGTTATCGTGCCGTTTTCAAGGTAATGCACATAGTCAAACTGTTCAAGATGACTGAGATCATGTGTTGCGGCAAGCACCGTTTCTTTTGTGAATATTTCATCCCAGATTTTATCTCTTAAGCGCGTATTTAAACTTGCTGTCGGCTCATCCAGTATCCACGTATTTTTGTCTTCAATATACATGCGGATCAGATGCATCCGCTTTTTCTCACCAAGGGATAAGTACTCACTCGACGTAATATAATCATCCGGACTGAAGTGTTCCAGTTCGAACTGTTCAAGCAGTGCATTAATCTGACTGTCTTCAGTTTTAAAGTGATTGAACATCGTTACGTTCTCTTTTACTGTCGCATTGTAAAAATCCAGATGCTGCGGCATAATGCCTGCATCCGACTGTTTAATCAGCTGATTGAGCAATGTCGTTTTACCTGAACCGCTGCTCCCAATCAGTGCGTGTTTCTCACCTGGTTTAATATCGATATTAATGTTGGTCAGCACATCGCGTTTCGTTGCCGGATAGCGAAATGTCATGTTCGTCAGTGATAGTGCCTGATGTTTGTCTTTTGTTATTGTATCTCCTGTATCGCTGACTGCTTCAACGCGTGCTTTAACCGCTTTGTATTTACTTGCCGGTTTAATAACCGGAATCGCCAGTTCAAAGAAACTCATCAGCAGTAAAATAATCATCGGGATTAATAACGGATAGTCTCCGCTGAATAATACGATGACAAGAATAATAACACCCAGCTGAATAAGCAGGCTGACAATATCAATGACTGCATCAAGTTTTGCTTCTTTGTTTTCATTTTTAGTAATTCTTTTATACGTTTCTTTAATATTGTAATTTACCTGTGTGTCTTCTTTTACGACGAAAAGATTCGTAAAGTCATGAATGTAATGATACAGCTGTGTAAACAGCGTATCTTCCGCATCGTTTCTCTCATCATACAGTTCCCTTGAAATGCTGCTGATAACCAACGGCATGATGAGCAGCATAATTAATACTGATACAAGGAGTATAAAGAGCAGTTTCGGGTCGATTAAGAGTGACAGTATCGTCAGTATTAATGAGATGAATACGGCAACAATATACGGATAAATAATCCGGATATAGTAATCTTCAATATCATCAAAGTAGCTCGTCAGCTTCTGAATGTAGCGTACGCTGTGCGTGTCTTCAGCGCTGTTTACCGACTGCTTGAAATACGATGCTCTTAATCTTCCAATCATCTTGAATGTCGCATCATGGCTTAACAGCCGTTCCATATACTTCGCTGTTCCTTTTGTCAGACCGAACATTTTAATCATCGCGATAATTAAAATAATCAGGAAGAACGGCGGTTCAAAGAAACTTAAGCTGATCATATAACCGCTTAAACCAAAAATCGCTACACCCACAAGCCCACCGATAATACCGAGAACGATACTGTAGAAGATATGCATCTTTTCACCTTTTAAATACATCATACCGTGTCACCTCTTTTCAGTTGACCGTTATTTAAGACATAGTGGCTGTCAGCAATATTCAGCAGCTGGCGGCGGTGAATGACTGCAATAATTGCAGATGTTTCTTTTAATTCAGTGAGATACTTCATAACCAGCTGTTCTGTTTCAGCATCCAGAAACTCTGTCGGTTCATCCATAATAATCATTTGCGGTTTATTTATTAATACTCTCGCCATTTTTAAGCGGACAATCTCCCCGCCTGATAATGGAATATCGTGGTTCACGATGGGTGTGTGAATGCCCTGTTCCAGATTATCGATACTTGATGATAAGTTGAGTTTATTTAAGATATCGTGAACTTTATCTTCTGAATGATTATTTGCCGAGACATAGTCGTAAATCGTCGTATCCGAGAAATACACCTGATCCGACACATAGCCGATATCCGTCGTCAGTACATTTAATTGTCCTGACATTGGTTCATGCAGGCCGAGAAGTGTGCGGAGCAGCGTTGTTTTCCCTGCACCCGATTCCCCTGTAATAGCTGTCAGTCCTGTTTTACTGAACGTGAAGTCCGAGTTGTTTAAGAGAATTTTATCTTCGTGGCCGACAGTAAGGTTTTTTGCTTCTGCAGCATAGCTGTCTGTTTTGCCTCTGTAAGATGTATTCATTTTGGTTTTGCTGATAATGTTCTGCGCTTTTTCGAAACTTCCCATTGCGAGCTTGCCGTTATGGAATTCCGTACCGAGTACTTTTAAGGCGTTGTAGAATTCCGGTGCTAAGAGCAGTACAAAAAATGCAGTATAGAACGAGATATTCTGGAATATAATAATGCGCAGTGCCACTTCCAGTGCCACCAGCCCGATACCCAGTATCGTTATAAACTCGAGCATCATCGTCGACTGGAATGCATATTTTAAAATATGCATCGTTTCTTTAACGAAACCTTTGTTGTCACTCTCCAGTCTTTTAATCACCGTTTCTTTTGAGTTCGTATTTTTAACCGTGTCCTTGCCGCGGATCAGGTTTAAAAATAACGTTCCAATATTATCAAAACGCGTCGCCTGTTTCACTGATTCTTCCTGTGTCTGCAGCCCGACCAGCACGTAATACAGCGGTATAAACGGCGCTGTAAACAGCAGGATTGAAGCGGCAAAACCGTCTATAAAGAATAAGGACGCTATAATGAGCGTGACTTTAACAGCCGTTTTAATAATTGTCGGCACAAACGATGTTTCATACGGACGGTATGCTTCCAGATGGACTAAGAGCGCATTAATCATGCCTTCCGATTCACGCTGTGTTTTTACATCGATGCGGTCGATCAGCATATTTGCTTTCTGCTCGATTGATTTGTTGGCTGCCGTTCTCGTAAATAAATTGTAGAGCTTATCCGTCAGTATAAACAGCACAAAAAACGCGCTCATGTACATGAGCGGCTCTGTAATTTTTAAGCCTGTATCCATCACGATGCTTTCCAGTATACGGGACAGATAGTGGCCGAATGCTATATAAAATACAACGCTGATTATCGCAATTAAACTGTATAATACAGCGTGTTTTAATTTTAAATTCAGTTTCATATTCTCACCTTCAGACACAAAAAACGTGAAGAGTCCCCTTCACGTTTTTAGTAATTTATCCGCCGATGTAGCTCATGTTGATTTTCTTTCTCTTTTGGCGCATTTCTTCTGTAATTTCAGTTCTGATTTCCGAATAACGGTCATCACGTTTGTCCCATACACCCGTCAGCACTTCTGTCAGTTCCTCGTCACTGATACCATCCCGCATCAGTGTCTTAATGTCGAAACCGTCGACTGCAAACAGACAGCCGTAGAATTTACCGTCGGATGACAATCTCGCTCTTGTACACGTTGAACAGAAGCTTTCCGACACACTCGTAATAAAGCCGAGGTAGGAATCTTTAGCATCGTTATGCTTGTACACTTTCGCCACTTCGCCGTAGTATGCCGGGTCTAATGGCTCAAGGTCAAATTCAGTCTGCAGTGTTTCAAGTATTTCTTTTTTGCTGACTACTTTATCGAAGTTCCAGCCGTTGTCGTTGCCGACATCCATAAATTCAATAAAGCGCAATGTGACCGGCAGATTTTTAAAGTATCTCGCCATCGGCAGTATTTCCTGCTCGTTTAAGCCTTTTTGCACAACCATGTTGATTTTAATCTGGAATCCGAGACCGATCGCATACTCAATTTGTTCCAGTATGCGTGACGTACCGATACCGCGGTCGTTAATCTTGCCGAACAGTTCGTCGTCCATGGCATCCAGACTGATATTAATGCGTCTGAGTCCCGCATCGTATAATTTCTTGCCGTGCTTTTTAAGCAGCAGTCCGTTCGTTGTTAAACCGATATCTTCAATGCCTTCAATCACATTTAATCTCTCGATTAATTCATGAAGATCTTTTCTCATCATCGGTTCCCCGCCTGTTAAGCGTAACTTCTTCACACCAAGACTTGCATAAATTCTTGCGAGCCTTTCAATTTCATCAAATGAAAGCAGCTGTTCGCGCTTTAAGAATTCAAAATCATCTCCGAAAATTTCTTTCGGCATGCAGTATCGGCATCTGAAGTTACATTTATCAGTGACCGAAATTCTGAGGTCCCTTATCGGACGGCCGAATTTATCTGTAACTACCTGAGCCATGTAATTCCTCCTTATTTAATATCAGTCTTCCGATTGATATTAACCAGCGTCGTACTATTGAGATTATAGGACTCAATGTTTATGTAATCGACATTGAGATTCTCGAAAAACGCTTTTAAACTTAACCTTTTCGTCTCAAGCTGTCCTTTTAACAGGTCAGCCAGAGTGTCATGCTGATAAACCCCGATGAGCGGATGCTCTCTGTCGTTATCAGTTGTAATTGTCGTATTGCCTGTTTTCTCTGCCTCTTCCGCCAGTATATTCAGCCATGCTGAATCCACATACGGTGTATCACATGAAATAATCATTAACGGCTGTCCCGGATACTCTTTTGCCGCAGCATACAGTCCGCCGAGCGGTCCGTGATCGATATAGTCCGGCTCGTCGACAATTACTTTATAATTTTTAAAACTTGTCTTAAGTTTATCATTTGTGTTGATGACAATCTCGTCTATTGCTTGAACATTTTCCAACTTTTGTGCGACATGTTCATACATCGGCATGCCGTCGAGTTTATAAAGCGATTTGTCTTCACCGAAACGGCTCGATTTGCCGCCGGCTAAAATAACTCCAATCATTCTAGCCTCCGCTGACCGGCGGGATTAATGCCACAGTGTCGTCCGATGTAACGACTTCATCATCTTTTACAAATGATTCATTTTTAGCGACCTGGAACACTTCGCCGTCCAGTTCAGGATAGTCGACAAAAATATGATTCTTTAATTCGCCGACAGTAATTGAGTCACCGACAAACAGGTCGATCGTATCGCTGCCGATTTTTTCTTTTATACTTGCAAAAACTTTAATTTCCATTTAGTTTTCCTCCACACTCGGATGATATTTGCGGGAATCGCCAATCCATTCTTCGCCGTCTTCCCAAATTTCTTTTTTCCAGATCGGCACGATTTCTTTTAACCGTTCCACTGCGTATTCATTCGCACGGTAGCTGTCTGTACGGTGCGGCGAGCTCGTCACAATCACGACTGCGATATCGGAAATTTCCAGCTTGCCGATACGGTGGCCGATTGCTGTAATGACTCCCGGCCAGCGTTCTGTGATCTCATCACCAATTTGTGCGAGCATCTTTTCCGCCATCGGAATATACGCTTCATATTCGAGATGGACTGTGCGCGTGCCTTTGGTCCATTCGCGGACGTGTCCTGTAAACGTACATACAGCACCCTGATGTTCGTTGACGGTCATTTTATGATATTTGTTTATATCCAGTTCCGAAGGAACGACTTCAAACATTTTCATTGCTAATATTGCTCCATTCTTTAAACCAGTCCATTGCATTATCCATATCATAACGCATATCAAAACGGTTTAACACGTTCGTCAGACCGATTTCATTAATATCCGTTTCGCCTTCTGTAAACGAGTATGTCAGGATGATTTTTGAGTAATTTTCCTTTTTATAGCCTTCAACGAGGACAAAGTCCACGCCTTCGGTCTGGAATCGCTGCAGCTGCACTGTCAGCGGTTTTTCCGGACGCTCGGTCATAATGGAATGCCCCGGCATATTGAATACCGTGTAATCTGCATCCGCTTCAAAAAATCTGCCGGTATCTGTATTGTTCGGTACGATTTCTTCCACGTGGTGCCGTTTAATAACCGCAACAGTATAGCCGTGCTGTTTTAATAACTTCACAAAATCCAGAATCAGCGTGGTTTTCCCGGTGTTTTTATAACCTGCTATCTGTAAGGTTTTCATCTACTCCACCCCGAAACTGTCTGCACCGGTTGTTACATCGGTCATCATAACTTTAACCGCATCGCCCTTTTCAAAGCCGCGCGTACCGCCCGGCAGAACGATGACGCCGTTGCTTCTTGCAATCGATGTGACTGCGTTTGATTTATTGAATCCCGACGGACGTGCATAAATTTTACCTTCTTTAAAAAACAGTTCCGCTCGGATAAAACGCGAGAATGGGTTCGGTTTCGTATGATCTTCATCGAGTACCGCATCGACAATCGGTGCGAACGGCAGTGCCGCTTCCTGCATTAAGTTTAAGGCAGGACGTGCGAATAATTCAAACCCTGAATAACATGCTGACGGGTTGCCGCTTAAGCCGAAGAGCAGTTTATCCCCTAGAGCACTGACTGTTGTAACACTGCCCGGACGCATTGCGACTTTGTTGAATAACACTTCCGCGCCAAGCTCGTCATATATTTTCGGCAGCAGGTCGTAGTCTCCGACTGAAACACCGCCTGTTGTAATAATAACGTCCACTTCGTCGAGCATTGATTTAATACGCGTATATAACGTATCGAAATCATCCGTCTCAAGTTTGTAGTGCCTGCCTTCGATTCCCATACGTTTCAGCTGGCCGAGCACCATCGGTGTATTCGAGTTGCGGATTTTGCCGCGCTCGAGTTCGTCTTCAACTTCCAGGAGTTCCGTTCCTGTAGACAGAACACCGGCAACCGGCTGCCTGAACACTTCAACTTCGCTGTAGCCGAATGTTGCAAGTGTTGCGACAGTCCCCGGGTTAATCATTGTTCCTTTTTCAACGATTACATCGCCGACTGAACACTCCTCGCCTCTTTGTGCGATATTTTCGCCTGATTTAAATTCACGGCGTATTGTAAAACCGTCATCTGTTTCTTTCGTCTGTTCAAACATCACAACTGTATCCGCCGACTCCGGAATTTCTGCACCGGTCATAATGCGGAATGCTTCATTTTCTTTTAACACGTAATCGCTTGAACTGCCTGCGGGCACCTCTGCCACGACTTTGAACGCAATACGCTTGTCGCCTGAAGCACCTGCTGAATGTTCTGAGTTAATCGCAAAACCGTCCATTGCAGATTTAGTAAATAACGGAACATCAGACGTCGCTGTTAAATCTTTCGCCAGCACTCTGCCGTAGCTGTCGTTGTAGCTGACAGTTTCCGTGTTGAGCGGTTTAACACGCTCCATCAGTTTAGCCACTGCATCGTTTACATGAATCGGTGTTCTGTTTATAGTCATTTCCATCATCCTCGCTGTATTTAAGATATTTATCGTTTTGTTTGAATGTCTGATATAATTTGATTACTTATACTTATTGTACTAAATGGGAGGATGCAAATGTCCAATTTTACGCATTTTAATGAAGAAGGCCGTGCCAAAATGGTCGATATATCAGATAAATCAGTTACGAAACGCAGTGCAACCGCACAGGCAATGTTAATCGTGCCGGAAAACATTTACCTCGGTATTACTGAAGGTACTGTTAAAAAGGGCGACGTCCTCGGTGTCGCTCAGATTGCAGGCATTATGGCTGCGAAAAATACGCATCAGATTATTCCGATGTGCCATCCGCTGTCCCTGTCAGGCGTTGACGTTTCGTTCCGCTGGGAAACAGATGGTGCCTACACGCTTGTGATTGAAGCAACAGTTAAAACGACGGGTAAAACCGGCGTTGAAATGGAAGCATTAACAGCAGCAAGCGCTGTCGCTTTGACCGTGTATGATATGTGCAAAGCTTTAGATAAGGGCATGATTATTAAAGAAACAAAACTCCTTGAAAAGTCAGGCGGAAAATCCGGCGACTACAAAGCGTAAATATGATTGAATCCGTCTGCTCGAGTGAGCAGGCGGATTTTTTGTTGGGAGTGCGGGTGGTGATGTTGTGCCCTCATTGGGACGAATAATCGTATTTGTCTCAATGTGACGTGCTCGATGAGATGGTTAACCTTTATCGTCTCAATGAACTGCTTTCGATGGGACGTTAGACTTTAATTGTCTCAATGTGACGTGCTCATTGGGACAAAACTTCGTATTCGTCTCAATGTGGAGCACAGTCACCCCCGAATACACCCTAGTTTTCCTTAGTCAGTTCAAATACCAGGTGATTCAGTTCCGGCATCACAAGTTTTTCCATACCGAGTTTCACCGCGCCGCTTGAACCCGGCAGTGAAATAATCAGCTGGTTATCGTGCGTGCCTGCTGCTGCGCGTGACAACAGGCTGCGTGAACCGATGTCTTCCGTATAGCTCAGCATACGGAACAGTTCGCCGAAACCTTCGATTTCTTTGTCGAACAGCGGCGTGACCGCTTCAATCGTGACGTCGCGTCTTGCGATGCCTGTGCCGCCTGTCGTAATGACAGCGTCCACACCTGCCGCAAGGTGTTTCTTCACTGCGTTCTGGATCGTATCGATATCGTCTTTCACAATTTCATAATGCTCGTCCGGTACAAATGCGTTCACTGTATTGATGTAGTCGATAACGAGCTTGCCGCCCTTATCCGTTGACTTGTCACGCGTATCACTGACTGTCAGTACCGCCACTTTGATATCTCTGTCTATTCTGTCCACAATACTCATTTAAAATCCGCTCCTAGCCAAATAGTTGATTGACGATCGTACGTGCTTTATTTAAATTCTCGACATTATGCATCAGCATTCTGCCGTTTGAAAAACTGACGATTCTTGTACTTCCGTAATTAAACTCGATAAAGTACGGTGTCTTCTTATAGTCAATATCCGCCTGCTTCAGTGTTTTCGTCACTACACTTTCAGTCAGTCGTCCATCGATAACCTGAATCATATCCCGTCCGCAGAATTTCATTGCGTTCGATTCCGTGCGGTTCAGTTCCGGGAATTCTTTAGTCCGGCACGTCGGACAAGCAGCTTCCGTCATATTCCCGATATTGAACTTCATATAGTCCATATCCCAGACGTTGCCGATATGCATATGGTACGGTGCTGAAAATTGTTCCGTCAGTATTTTAATTGCGGTCGTGACCTGGTTGCTGACGGCCATATGGACTGCCGGCGAGATAATGCCTGCGGTGTCGCACGTCAATGTCGTCGACGGCAGCACCGGCGTTAAGCATCTGAAGCACGGTGTTTCTTCAGGGACGAATGCTGCACTCGAATATGAGCCTTCCACACATGCAGCGTAAATCCACGGAATACCGAATTTAAATGCCGCATCGTTAATCAGCATGCGTGTATCGAAGTTGTCCGTACCGTCCAGCAGCAGATCGGCATTCTTAGCCACCGACTCAATTAAACCTGTATCACAATGTGCGACATGCACTTCGATATCGATTTCGCTGTTAATTTTTGATAATTTATCGTATGCGGCAACGGCTTTCGGTTTTTTTAGTTCCGCATCCTCTTCGTTATATAACGTCTGGCGCTGCAGATTCGTCAGTTCCACATAGTCGCGGTCGATTAAAATCAGTTTGCCGACGCCTGCTCGCGTGAGCATTTCCGACGACAGTGAACCGAGTGCCCCAAGGCCGACAATAACCACTGTCTTTTCCCCGAGGAGACGCTGTCCCTGAACACCAATATTAGAATAAAGCAACTGTCTTGAATATCTGTTATCCATTATTTTCACTCATTAATATATTAAATTTAAGTAAACGATTCACCTCTGATTTTAGCATAGACACGGGGTGAAATCATTTTATTGATTTACATTATATGGGCATTCCGCCCTATTGTTAAGATGGTGTAAAGTTCGTCTGATAATTGTATGAATTGTGCTAAAATGTAGTTGTTGTAATATAAAGAAATTTACGGAGGCAATAAGTTATGAAAAAGCTGCTAGTCGTTGATGACGAACCATCAATTTTAACATTACTGAAATTCAACCTGGAACAGAGTGGATTTGAAGTACTCACAGCGGAGAACGGCAACGATGCACTTGAAATTGCTACGAATGAAGACCTGACGTTAATCGTACTTGACCTGATGCTGCCGGGAATGGACGGCATGGATGTGTGTAAAACACTCCGCCAGGAAAAAATTAATACACCTATTTTAATGCTGACAGCAAAAGACGATGAATTCGATAAAATTCTCGGTCTTGAACTGGGTGCAGATGACTATATGACTAAACCGTTCAGTCCGAGAGAAGTGGTTGCACGCGTGAAAGCTATTTTACGCCGTACGAACCTGGTGACTGCAGAAGCAAAAGATGAAGTAATCAAAATCGGCGAACTGGAAATTCATCCGGACAAATACATGGTGATGTTTAAAGGTGAACAGCTCGTATTAACACCGAAAGAGTTTGAACTGCTCCTGTATCTGGCAAACCACCGCGGTAAAGTATTAAGCCGCGACCAGCTGTTAAACGGCGTGTGGGATTTCCACTACGACGGCGATACACGGATCGTGGATGTGCATATCAGCCACCTGCGTGAAAAAATTGAAGCGGACACGAAGCAGCCGGTTTATATCAGAACAATCCGCGGCTTCGGGTACAAGATGGAAGGTCAGGATTAAATGCAGAGACTGTGGCTGAAAATCACAGGATCGTATTTAATATTATCGATTACATTTGTTCTCGTATTGTGGTTTTTTATCAGCTCAATCATTCAGAATACATATACAGATATGACGGAAGACCACCTGATAGAAAATGCCCAGCTGGTGTCGGAAGTCATTACGCTTGGCGGGCTCGATGAAGACCGCAAGACGCTTGATGAATGGACAAGTCATTTCAATGACGAAATTACGCTGCGCTATACGATTATCGGGAAAGACGGTACGGTAATTGCCGATTCTGAAAGCGATATTGAAACGATGGATAATCATATTGACCGCCCGGAAATCGATGCGGTGCTCGTGCGCAATCAGGACGTCGGAACATCGACACGTCTCAGTGATACGAAGGATACGTCGATGATGTACGTCGCGATTCCGGTTAAAGCCGATGGTGAAATTATCGGTGCCGTCAGAACGTCTATTACGACAGAATCAATCGATAATGCCATCAGTGCCATCTGGACGACGCTGAGCGCAATTCTGTTTATCATTCTGCTCGTTTCTGTAATTTCCGCCGCACTGTTAAGCTATAACATTACGAAGCCGATTAACAGAGTAATTAATGTGACGAAGCGGCTGCAGAATAAAGATTACAGTGCACGCATCAATGCAGACTATTCCGGGGAAATCGGTAATTTAAATACATCTGTTAACGCGCTCGCGGCAAGTCTGCAGGCGCACGTGAATGAAATAGAAGAAAGCGAAAAGCAGTTAAACAGTATACTGTCGAACCTGGTGAGCGGCGTTGTACTGATTGACGATAAAGGTTTCGTCGATTTGACGAACCATGCAACAGAGCGATTTTTATCGAAACATACTTCGAAAATTACAGGCAGGGAATACAGCTATGTATTCGGTCCGCTCGGTATTGATCATTTAATTGAAACGGTGATTGAAGACAATGTGAAGCGGCATGATGAAGCCCATATTTACTTCCCGGAAGAACGTATTCTGGACGTGCATATTGCGCCGTACTACAGTCAGGGCTGGCAGCAGCGCGGTGCAATTATTGTGATGCATGATATTACCAATATCAGACGTCTTGAAAAAATGCGCAGCGAGTTCGTTGCGAACGTATCGCACGAACTCAAGACGCCGATTACCTCAGTTAAAGGTTTTGCGGAAACACTGCTGAGCGGCGATGTTCCCGACAAAGAAACGTCCGATCAGTTCCTGCGTATTATTTACGACGAAAGTGAGCGGTTAAACCGGCTGATTACGGACCTGCTCGAACTGTCGAAAATCGAGAAGCAGGCCATGCCGCTGCAGATAACTGACGTTAACGTGAATGAAATTATCAACAACTCGACGCAGACGATTTCCAAGTTCGCACGCGATAAAAATATTACGCTGCACCTGCCGGATGATTCGGCTGAACCGGTTCACGTCGAAGCCGACAAAGACAGACTTGGCCAAATTGTGCTGAATCTGGTGGCAAATGCAGTGAACTATACGTCGGATAACGGCGAGATTTTTATCAATGTTGAAGAACACACATCTAAAATTGTAATTTGGGTACGGGATACCGGTATGGGCATTCCGGAAGAATCACTCGACCGCTTATTCGAACGATTCTACCGCGTTGACCAGGCACGGAGCCGTCATTCCGGCGGTACCGGACTCGGTCTCGCTATTGTGAAGCACTTGGTCGAATCCCATGACGGGAAAATATTCGTGAAAAGCGTGGAAGGCGTCGGTTCCACATTTACGGTGGAACTGCCGAAGACGCAGGGTTAAAGATTACATTATGGATTTGTGGACCGGATGCAGAAGATGC
>DAIPYL010000019.1:15937-25640 GCA_036782755.1 Jeotgalicoccus sp.
TCAACCCGTGAGGTCATGTTACGGGTCGTTGAACATTCTATCGTGCCATTTTGATTCTCACAACGACCCGGCAGTTCTCCCATCGGGTCATTGTCGAAATCCCTACGCCTCTACATCACCATAAAACAACAAAAACCCGCTCACACGAGCGGGTTTTCATATCTCTAATTTATCTAAACGGCGTAAACAGCAAGTTGTTCTCGAGATGAAGCAGGGTCATAATGTTTTCTTCGTTTTCTTCGAGTTTTTTCATTACAAAGACGTTTAATGGTTCGTTGCTGTCAACCGGTGTGTAGCCGTTTGTCAGCGAGCGGATCTGCTTGAACCAGTTGACGATGTTTTTGTGTTCATCGAACAGTCTTGTAATGTGAGGTTTTAATGCTTCAAAAGCAACCTGACTGTCATGTTCATAGTAATTGAGCAGCAGCGGATATACATCCGACTGTTCCGTTTCGATATGAACCGTCATTTCCCGGTAAATATTATAGAAGAGTTCGGCTGCTTTATCGTATTCGACATCTTCTTTTTTATACTTCTTGCTAAGTTTTTCAACGTAATCATTTAATACTGGCAGCTCGTCGAGCAGGTCCTCGTAGTATTTGCGTTCAATATACTTAATGATGCTGATCTGATCCATGTACGACACATCGATGCCATCGATGCGCTCTTTATCAAGTTCATTTAATTCATACAAAATATTTTCCAGATTAAAATTACCTTCTTCATGTGCTTCTTTTAATGTGCGGTCTCCGTGATTCACAAAGTCGATATCAATTTCGCGGAAAACGCCCGCAGCCGCCGGCACTTTAAATAAAATATCTTTTAATTGCATCGTTTCATTTATATTTGACATGTTGAATCCTCCTCGTCTATTCTTTATATTCATACCATTAAATGAAATTATTTAAACCTCGATATTCGTTTAATTCATTATTCCCGAGGGTATTGTATAATTAATCTAAACAGCTATTTATATGGAGGTCAGTCCCAGTGAACAAAAAATTAAAAATGTTAGCGACAATAATACCATTAATTGCAGTGCCATTATTTAATGAACGTAAAAAGATAACGAAACATCCGGACATGCAGAAACTTGGCTCGGTATCGGAATCTGTATACAATCGCGTGAAAGACAGTACGACAGATGCTGCATCAACTGCTTATGAAACGACTAAAAACACAGCACAGAATATCGGCTCGAAAGTGAGCAATACACTAGAGGAGCGCAGCTACAACAAAGAAGTTAAAAGCTACCGGAAGAGTCTCGAAAAAGAAGAATCTTTAGAACAACGTTTTGAAAAAGACAAGGCAGCTCATAAAGAAAAACGCAATGCGGATAATGACGATAAAAGCCGTTCATTCGTACCAAAAATCTTCCAGTCGCACAGTGAGAAATCTGCCGAAGAAATTAAAGACGGTATGACTGTGTCAGATGAATTGATGGATGCCAGCGAAGAAACTCCGGACATTAACACCGGCAAACTGACGGAACCTGACAATCAGGAACCGGATTACGGCGAAATGTACATGTTTGAAGACATTGAAGAAGAGCCTGAAAACACGCTGGAAGATGACAAAGTTCAGAACGAACTGGTACCATATACAGGTAACGAAATTCAAATTAATGAAAGCAGTGAAAAAATGACTAACATCCAGGAAATTAATGAAGAAAAAGTTCTCAATAACACTGAATTTACAAGAGATTCCAATGAGCAGCCAGATGAGACTTTGCCACTTCGCCAGCAGCACAAAAACATCTTAGATCCACGCAGTGCGGCACGTGACAAATACGTTGCAGAGAAGAAAAAAGAAAAAGAAGAACTGCGCAACAGTAATAATTTATTCAACAAACACCGCCGCATGAACCTTGAGCACTCTAACAAACGTACGCGTACTGTTGCAGACGGCAGCGCATACGTTAAAGACAAATCAATTAAAAACTACGAAGAGTTAATGTTTAATAAATAAGTTTAACATCATAGGAGCATACCTTTATGAACGTTAAAAAAATTACTGTGTTTTGCGGTGCAAAAACCGGCAAAAACGAAAACTATGAAAAAGCTGCATATAAACTTGGTGCAGATGCTGCGAAGAAAAACCTGACCGTCGTTTACGGCGGCGGCGCGACCGGCCTTATGGGCGCAGTCGCAAACGGTGCGCTGTCTGAAGACGGCCGCGTTACCGGTGTAATTCCGCAGTTTCTTGTCGATCGTGAAGTTGCCCATCCCGGCGTTCGTGATATGCGCATCGTGCAGTCAATGCACCAGCGTAAACTTGAACTTGAAGCTGAAGGCGACGCAATTATTATGATGCCCGGCGGTGCCGGCACGCTTGAAGAGTTCTTCGAAGTCTTCACGTGGGGCCAGCTCGGTCTGCATGAAAAGCCAATCGGCATATTAAATGTTGATGGATATTTCGATGCTTTAAAAAATGTTATTTATAAGTCGATTGAAGAAGGTTTTTTAGAAGAACGCTATCTCGATATGCTGTTCATTCACGATAATCTGAACGATATACTGGCAGGGTTCGAAACATACATCCCTGTGAAAGTAAGAACTTACGAAGACTTAAAATAAACAGAAAAAAAGAGCGTGGATTCAAAGTTATAACTTGAATCTGCGCTCTTTTTGTGTGGATTTTTTAAACAGCACATGCCGTTTTAAAGAATGGCCGTCCATAATTCCCGGATGGTCAAAAGTTTTTACAGGCTCCATGCCGATTTTCTCCATTATATTGATCGATGGAATATTGCGTACTGACGTATAGGCATACACTTCTTTAATATCAGTCTGGCGTTCGACGAACTTCAGCACACCGCGGGCGGCTTCCGTTGCGAATCCCTGGTTCCAGTGCTTCTTCTGAAGCCGCCATCCGATTTCGATGGCCGGCAGAAAATCAAAGTCCAGTGTGCCGTCTGCTTCCAGCACGTGAATTCCTGTAAAACCGATAAATTCGTTCGTATCTTTCCGTTCCACAGCAAACAGACCAAAGCCTCTGTCGACAATGCACTTTTGGGCTGTGTGTGCATATTCAACAGATTCTTCAGGTGTCTGAAGAGATGGGAAATAGCGTCTGACATCCGGATCCTGATTCATCCTGATAAATGTTTTTAAATCACTTTCCTGCCAGTCGCGTAAAATTAGACGTTTGGTCTTAATATACTTCATTTTACCTCAGGCCAATCTATTAAAGTTCTGCTTCATTTTTCATCGGCACATCGCGGCGGATGTAGCTGATTAAACGCACGGTAAATTCATTGTTTTCGAAGTCGTAGTCTGAAAGATTTTTCTTCTTGTTGTCAGTCGTCACAACTGCATCGACGAGATCTACTGTATGTTTCATTTTAAACGTAAGGTTAAATGCTTCAAAGCCTTGTTCCGGCGCCGGTTTCTTAACGACTACACGGTTGATTGAACCACGGACATCTTCCAGCTGGCCGCCGGTTGCCGATTCAATTTCCTTCGCCAGTTCTTCGAGCTTCATTTTTTTTCCTTCTATTAAATAAAATTTCTCTTCATGCATTCATAAAACTCCTTTACTCTTCGTTTTCTTTATCTTCTTCAGTTTCTGCTGATTCCTCAGCTTTTCCCTCTTCATCAGGCTGCTGGTTTTCTTCGAATTCCTTCTCGAGTTCTTCGAGCTCTGATTCTTTTGCATCAACTTTTTGCTGGAGTTCTTCATTGTCACCCTGCATATTGTTAATGTTTTCTTCCAGCTCAGTGATTTCCTTGTTGATATTTTCAAGATCTTTTTCTGCCTGGGTGGCTTCACCGCTGCACGCTGCAAGTCCCAGTACAAGTATTAGCATCATCAGTTTTTTCATTATATCCACCTATAGTTTATCTTACCCAATATTATACCATTCATATGCCTGTTTTTAAATTTTATAGAAAAGAACCCGGCAAAATTCTGCCGGGTTCTTCAATATTTTACTATTCTTCAATTGTTACCTGATCTACATGATAAATACCCTGTGCATCAACCCAGAAACCTTTAACATTGCTGTTTAGGCCTGTCAGGTAATTCTGGTGGTGAATGTACGCCATTGGCGCTGCTTCAACCAGCTGTTCCTGAAGTTCAGAGTAGATTTGCAGACGTGCTTCTTCGTCTGTTTCACGACGTCCCGCTTCAAGTAATTCGTCCACTTTATCGTCTGATAAGAATGAACGGTTACCCGGATCACCATGCATTGATGAGTGGAATAATGGGTAAGTACCGTAGTCCGCGTCACCTGTTACAGTTGACCAGCCAAGGATGAACATGTCGTGGTTACCGGCTGCTGTTTCTTCTAAGTACGCGCCCCACTCCATCTGCTGAACTTCTAAGTTAATACCGATGTCCTGAAGTGATTCCTGCAAGTAGATTGCAGTGTTAACACGTTCCGGTGAATCGTTAGTCAGAATTGACACATCGAAACCGTCTTCGTATCCTGCTTCTGCCATTAATTCTTTCGCACGGTCAAGGTCATAGCTGATACCTTCAACGTTTTCGTCGTAACCGAATACACCTGGAGCAAGTGGTCCGTTAGCCGGAATACCTACGCCGTCGTATACACCGTTAATAATTTCTTCACGGTCAATTGCGTAAGAAATTGCCTGACGTACTTTTGGATCATTTAATGGTTCTTTTTCGGTGTTGTAACCAATGTAAGAAAGTGACATTGACTCAGTTTCGTCAAGTTCAGTATCTGCGCCGTTAGCAATACGGTCTGCGTTGCTTGATTCTACAGCACCTGCAACGTGTGAAGTGCCTGCTTCGATTTCAGCAATACGTGAAGCTGTTTCCGGAACTACTTTGAACGTTACCGTATCAAGTGTTGCCACTTCACCGAAGTAATCGTCGTTGCGTTCAAGTACAACCTGTTCACCCGGTGTGCGTTCCTGCAATTTGAATGCGCCTGTTCCTACAGGATTTTCTGTAACATACTGACCAAGATCAGATGAAATAGCATCCTGTACTTCTTCAGCTTCGCCGCTGTCGCGTAATTCGTAGTACTCTTCTGCAGTCATATCTTCACCGGCAGCATCAAGTGCCTGCTGGTAATCTGCATCGATAACATCTTTACTGATCATGCCGCCGCCATCGTGTGCAAGGTGTGCAAGTAATGGTGCAAACGGATATTCAGTAGTAATTTCAACTGTGTACTCGTCTACTGCTTCAACGTCTGTAATCATTTCGTATAAGAACATACGAGGTGATGCCATAGCCGGGTCAAGGACACGGTTAAGGTTGGCAACAACAGCTTCAGCGTTGAAAGGTGTGCCGTCATGGAATGTAACATCGTCACGGAGAGTAAAGCTCCATGTTGTGTCATCTACAGGTTCCCATTCAGTCGCAAGACCGGGTTCCACTTCCATATTTTCATTCAGGACAGTCAGTCCGTTGTATAAGTTGTAACGTACGTTTGATGATGGTACGTCGTTATTACCGTGCGGGTCCATTGATACGATGTCACTCATTTCAGAGATAACAAGATCCTGGCCGCCGGCCGGTGTACCTTCAGCTGCGCCGTCTTCCGATTCCGGTTCAACGTCGCTGTCGCTTGTACAAGCTGCCAGTACTAATGTGAACATCAGCACTAAACCTAAAGTAAGCATTTGCTTAAGGCTTTTCATTATGTATTTCCCCCTCAAATAGTTTTAAATTTTAAGACTATTTAGAATCCTAAAATTTCACTCTTATAATACTACCGTAAAACAATTTTTCTTACAAGCTCGAATTTTGAAAATATTAACACCATAATTATTTGCTGTTAACTTATCAAATCCTAGCCACCTATCACTATAGCATTACTTTTATTCAAAATAAAGCGCTTTCAAGTAATTTTATGAGTGTGTGCATAATTGATACAGTTAAAATAATACAGCTGTGACATTTCACATTGTCACAACTGTATTGTGAAATTTTATACTTACTCCCCGTCGATATAAGTTTCACTGAAATCGAGCATATTGAAACCGTTCGCTTTAAATTCATGAACATCGCTGTTATGCGCATTCAAATATTCTCCGTGACGGATAAAGATCGACGGCGCTTCTTGTATAATGATTTCCTGTGCGTCGATGTACATTTGTTCACGTACTGCTTCGTCAGTTTCCTGTCGCGCATTGTCTAAAATCTCATCGAGTTCAGGATTGCTGTAAAAAGCACGGTTGCCGTTATTGCCGGCGTTATCCGTATGATACAGCGACGTAATTGTCTCATCGGGGTCGCCGGTTGTGTTACCCCATCCGAGGATAAACATGTCATGTTCGGCGTTACCAGTAGCATCGAGATACGCACCCCACTCGACCTGCTCCACGTTCAGCGTGACGCCAATTTCATTTAATGATTCCTGCAGCCACAATGCAACGTCCAGTCGTTCAGGATTATCATCGTTCACCATAAGATTTATCGTTAAGTCTTCAGCGCCTGCTTCAGCGAGCAGTTCTTCTGCACGTGCCATATCATATTCCCGCCCCTGGAGTTCTTCAGAATAACCGAGCAGGGCCGGTGCCAATGGTCCATTAGCCGGCATGCCGGAACCGTTATATACACCATCGAGTACAGCTTCACTGTTGAACGCATGTGAGATTGCCTGACGGATTTTCGGATCATCAAATGGTGCTTTGCTCGTATTAAAGCCGATGTAGTCAACGTTGACCGCATCACTGCGCATTAATGTCATGCCGTCCGTCTGTTCCACACGATCGGTGTTGCTCGTTAATGTGGAAATAATTGCATCGGATGAGCCCGATTCAAGTTCTGCGATACGGGATGCCGGTTCTGTGACGACTTTAAATGTAATGTCATCGAGCAGCGCCGGAGTATCCCAGTAATCATCATTACGTGAAACAACTGTTTCTTCACCCGGATTTCTTGATTCAAACTTAAAGTAGTTCGTGCCTACCGGTCCGGTTTCAACTTTCTCACCAACATACTGGCTGATGTCTTCAACAACTTGTCCGTGTTCTTCGCCGCCTCTGTTTCTGAGTTCGTAATATTCTTCAAGCGATAAATTACTTTCCGCCTGTTCAAGTGCATTTTGATAATCTGCGTCGATTAGTTCTTTACTGATCATCTTCCCTGCGCCGTGGGATAAATTATTTAAGAGCGGCGCATATGGATATTCAGTAACGAGTTCTATATTGTAATCATCAATAATGTTTATTTCGCCGACCATATCAAAATACGACTCACGGGCAGATGCTCTTGCCGGATCCTGAATACGTTCAATATTCGCTTTAACAACGTCAGCATTAAAATCACTGCCGTCGTGGAACTTGACACCTTCACGCAATTTAAAACGCCACGTTGTCTCATCGACCTGTTCGTACTCTTCGGCAAGCGCCGGGACGAGCTTTAAATCCTCATCGTGAGTAACAAGCGGTTCGTAAATGGTGTCCCTAATCTGTTCCGACGGATCATCGTTGCTGCCGTGCGGATCAAGCGACACAATATCCGACGGAATTGAAATCGTCATATTGCCGCCCTGTTCAGAGTTACCTGAATCGCTGCTTCCTGCCTCTTCATCAACATTGCTGTCATCTGTACATGCCGCGAGAATGAACAGTAAAAATACTGTCAGTGAAATAATACCAAACCTCTTCATGAACAACCCCTCCAGATTTTTATTTAGTTTTATATCACTAATACCCTGTTGCGCGGAAAATATTTCGGTGTACGATAAAAAATTGAAGTTTTTTACAGGGAGATTGTGCGTTCAGGCTACAGGACAGAGGTGGGTCAATTCGTAGATTTGACGAAGGAAACCAGTCCGGCGGAAAAACGCAAAAGAGCCCGCAAACCTTATCAATAAGGTTACGGGCTCTTTATCGTGTTTAATATTCTGTTACTGGATTGAAGTTCCTCTGAAGTCGAAGATGTTGTATGCATCGCCTTCGAATCCTTCAACATGATTACCGTGTGCATTTAAGTTTTCACCGTGGCGGATAAAGATTGCCGGTGCCTCGTCTACTAAGATCTGCTGAGCGTCCATGTAAAGCTGTTCGCGTTCGCTTTCTTCAGTTGACTGACGGGCTTCGTCTAAAATGCTGTCCAGCTCAGGGTTGTTGTAGAATGAACGGTTACCAGTATCACCGATGTTATCGCTGTGGAATAATGGTGAAATTCCGTTATCCGGGTCACCTGTTGAGTTGCTCCAGCCCAGGATGAACATATCATGTTCACCTGCACCAGTCGCTGCAAGGTATGCACCCCACTCAACTTGTTCCACGTTCACTGTAATTCCAAGTGTGCTTAATGATTCCTGTAACCATAATGCAACGTCGACACGTTCAGGGTTATCATCGTTAACCATTAAGTTAATAGTTAAGTCTTCAACGCCTGCTTCATTAAGAAGTTCCTGTGCACGTTCCATATTGTAGTCTAATCCTTCAAGGTCTTCAGAATAACCAAGTACTCCGGGTGCAAGTGGTGCTTCTGCCGGTGTACCTGATCCGTTGTAAACTCCTTCAAGTACAGCTTCACTGTCAAATGCGTGCGTGATTGCCTGGCGTACCTTCGGATCATTGAATGGTTCTTTTTCAGTATTGAAACCGATGTAGTCGATTGATACTGAGTCATTGCGTAACAGTGTGACATCTTCGTTGCTGTCCACACGTTCAATATTGCTTGAAAGTGTCGCAAGAATTGCATCTGATGAACCTGACTCCAGTTCAGCAATACGTGAACCCGGTTCTGATACTACTTTGAACGTTACACCGTCAAGCAGTGCAGTATCTCCCCAGTAGTCGTCGTTGCGTACTACAGAAGTCTGTTCACCGGGGCTTCTTGAATCAAATTTGAAGTAGTTTGTTCCAACAGGCTCGGATTCAACAAGCTGGCCGACATATGCGCTGATTTCATTCGCTACATCTTCGTGCTCACTTCCGCCTGCGTCGCGGAGTTCGTAATACTCATCAAGCGATAAATCGCTCCCTGCCTCGTCAAGTGCCTGCTGGTAATCAGCATCGATTAAATCTTTACTGATCATTTTACCTGCACCATGCGTTAAGTTGTTCGCAAGCGGCGCGAATGGATACTCAGTTACAAGTTCAACAGTATAATCGTCGATAATATTAACTTCGCTTACCATATCGAGCAGGAATGAACGCGGTGATGCCTTCGCTATATCTTTCACACGTTCGATATTCGCT
This sequence comes from Jeotgalicoccus sp., assembly GCA_036782755.1. Lineage (GTDB taxonomy): Bacteria > Bacillota > Bacilli > Staphylococcales > Salinicoccaceae > Jeotgalicoccus. The sequence goes on from DAIPYL010000019.1 coordinate 25,075, forward strand.
TTAACTACTTCCGCGTTAAATTCACTGCCATCATGGAAAGTCACACCTTCACGGAGTTTGAACTCCCATGTTGTATCGTCAATTTGTTCATACTCTTCAGCTAAAACAGGAACGATTTCAAAATTCTCATCCTGAGTTAACAACGGCTCATAAATTGTATCGCGGATTTGTTCAGACGGCACATCGTTACTGCCATGCGGGTCCATCGATACTGCATCACTAGGTAGTGCCAGAGTCAGAGTACCGCCTTCGGCAGCAGTCTCTTCACCTTCAGTCGCTTCCTCTTCCACATTACTGTCATCAGTACATGCAGCGAGAATAAGTATTAATACACCGAGTAATGCGATAAAACTAAACTTTTTCATTTAATTCCCCCCAATTCCCAGAAGTCAAAATCAACTTCTTATAATATTCAGAATTTTACACTAGAATATGAAATTGTACAACCGTTATTTCTGAAAAGTCTCATTATTGGATACGCTTACTAATATGGCGGTGACGGGGATGGTATTTGGCACTGTTTGAAGTGGAAATTCATTTTTGTTGTGAACCGGGGCCGCTTGATT
>DAIPYL010000020.1:0-14666 GCA_036782755.1 Jeotgalicoccus sp.
CTAAATAAGCAAAATTACTCTTTTTGTATACATGACAAGCATTTAATTTCCGGCCTTCAGGACTTTCATAATACACTGTTCATACTATGAATAAAGGGAGAAGGTAATATGAAATCATACTACAGCGATGTGTTTCAGTTCAGGGGTACTCATTACGACTTCGGCTATATGCAGGGTCAGCAATTGAAAAACTCCCCCATTTTACCGAATCGTGAAAGGCAATGGCGTAAAAGAGAGAATCGCCATTTTATCGTTGACCCTGAGACGTCTATGAATATGCTCAGAAAAATTGCTCCTCAAGTACTGGATGAAATTCAGGGACTTGCCGATGCACTGGAACTCGATATCACAGAGGCATTTAAAAAGTTCGGCGGTTATTATTTGGAACTGACACGGAGCGGCTGTTCTATTTTTACCGGCAAAGATTTTTTCGTCCGGAATTACGACAGCCATCCCCGCGGCTACGAAGGACGTTATATATTTTATCAGCCGACAGACCAGGGCTATGCTTTTATGGGTCCGACGATGCAGATCACCGGACGTATTGACGGCATGAATGAGAAAGGTCTCGTTATCGGCTATAACTTCACTCACACTAAAAAATCTGCAGATGGATTTATGTGCAGCATGATTGCGAGACTTGTTCTGGAAACATGTGCGGATACTGACGAAGCAGTTGCACTGCTGAAAGACATACCTCACAGACATTCGTTCAGCTATGTTGTACAGGATTCGAGAGGCATTCCTTATGTAATAGAAGCATCACCGAGAAATGTCGCTGTCAGACAGTCTAATATATGTACAAATCACTTCCATATGCTTCATGAAGAAAACCGCTACAGACAGGAAGAATCACTTCAGCGTGAACAAAACATCATGAACAAGCAACAGAATACGAGTAAACCGTATGAAGCCTTTAAAATCATGAACAGTCTTAATGAAGGGATTGCATCAACTAAATACGATGCATCAGCAGGAACAATTCATACATCGGTCTATATGCCGAAAGAATTAAAAGCATTATTTGTTATTGGTCTGAACAGGAAACCAGTTATTTTTGATTTTAATAAATGGCTGCAGGGGAAAGATATTAATATTACGAAAATCAAAGGTGAGCTGGACTTTGACAAGCCTTTTGTTAATATGAAATGAGCTGTTAATACAGTATAAACATTCAATATTAAATGGGCCGGTGATTATTTTTGAACACAGAACTTCTTATATTATTTCTCATCGTCATCATGGCTTCGTCATTGCAGACAAGCACCGGTTACGGCTTCTCAATTGTCGGCACGCCCTTTCTGCTGATGGTGTTCCCATTTCATGAAGCAATTCAGATTAACATTATACTTTCAATCTGTTTATCATCGGTGATGATTTATAAAATACGAAAAGAAATTGATTTAGAACTGCTTAAAAAATTAATATACGGCAGTCCGATTGGTCTTCTTGCCGGAATTCTTATATACCTGTATATGGATACAGAATTTATTAAACTCAGTGTCGGGATTATCGTGCTGATTCTTACTATACTTTTAATCAGTAACTTTACGGTAAAGAGAACAGGAATTAAAGACTATACTGCCGGCGGTCTGTCAGGTTTGCTGACTACAAGCATCGGCGTACCGGGACCACCCCTGCTGCTGTATTTTTCAGGTGTACGGATAGACAAAACTATATTACGCAGCACAACGCTCGCCTTCTACCTATTCGCTTATACCGTGAGCTTAATCATGCAAATAACATTCGGCGGGACGAACACAGAAATATGGCTATCATCCGCTCTTGCCCTCCCTGCGCTCTTTTTAGGCGTAGTTATCGGCCAGCTGGTGTTCAAAAAAATTACTCAGAAAGTATTCTTAAATATTACTTATATAATTTTGATATTTACAGGAATATATTTAGTAATTACGAGTATATGAAGATATGACCTTTTAAATTTCTTGAAAAAATTCTTTTTTTCTGTTTGAGATATTTGAAGTGGGGAAAACTTAACTAAGTCTTAATTTAGGAGGGTGTTTATGAAAGCATTAGATACTATTGCTCTGATCCTTTTAATCGTCGGCGGTTTGAACTGGCTGCTTGTCGGACTTTTTGAATTCGATTTAGTAGCGACTATTTTTGGCGGACAGGAAGAATTACTGTCTAAAATTGTTTATGTTTTAGTCGGTCTTTCAGCCTTATACTGCCTCAAGTTCTTCGGCTTAATTAATGCACCAAGAGTAACTGACAGAACAGATGTAAGATAAGACCGATTTACAGAAAAAATAAACCGCCTTTCACAGGCGGTTTATTTATTTATATCAGCAGAAATCCGGTGTATTAAATAAGAGGTTTAACAACCTTCTCTTCCCAGATTGGCTTATTAGATTTTATAAATGAAATTAGATCATCTTCATCTTTAAAAATTGTCTCATCGCGATCGATGCTGTTAAAAGATGCGATGGTTAAACGATAACCGAGAATCGGGCGTTTGGATATAGTGTATTCGTGTCGCTCTGTAGAAAAAGTGATCTCATCGTCCGTAGACTCTACGACTACCCAGTATCTCGAATTAATTAAACTTAAGATGTTTTTCACATGGTTCCTCCTCTTTCATATGAATTAATTATACCACCTTCGATGATTCTAAAGTGAAGATTTTAAAAAAATTCACAACCAAAAAGAAGTAGAAACAGACTAATTTTTGATAAGGGAGAATAGTAGAAAACATTTTTATCAATATCTGTTATAGAAGCTTATTGCCTATATATGACAGTGTTTCTATATTTAATTAAAAATAGAAATTAATTAGGAGGAAATACTAATGAAGAAATTATTATTGTTAGGTACGGTATTATTATTCGCAGCTTGCAGTAGTGAGGAGGACGCACCCGTAGACGAGGAAGTTAATGCGTCAGTTGAAGCAGAAGATGAGACAGAAACAGAAGACGTTGCGGTGAACGAGAACCCTAAACCGGGCGACCCTGTCGTATTAGTGAACGAAGAATCAGACGAGGGTGTGATGGCGATATTCTCAACAGAACATAACGGCAAGCTCGTCCATGCGGACCTCATCGAAGCGTTAGATCATAATTCAATGATTGTCGATTACGGTGAAGGTGAAGTCGAAGCACGATTTGCGCATATCGCAGATGTCTCGCACAGCGAAGAGTTTTCAGAACGCGGGCGACTGCGTATGACCGGGTTTAACGAAGATCCTGAGAGCGAAGTGATATTCGCCGCGGAGCTGATTGGTGAAGACCCGGACGGCACACCAGTCATGACGTTGTGGTATCAACAGCCGGACACAACGAAATGGGACTTAGTTATCGTACAAGGTGTCCTTTACGGTGATATGGTACTCTCTAAAGAAGATACTGAAAGTGCATTCCTGGATAAGATGATCATGATGGAAGACGAAGCGAAAATCGATACGCATCTTGAGAGTATTCACGACAGCGGTATACTCGATGACGCAGAATTAAATTTACTTAATTAATCACCTATTTGAAGAAACATACGATTCTGATGAAATGAACGCCTTAAGTATATTAGATAAAATGCCAGATAGTATATCAAATTGACAGGCTGACAATGACAACTGAGATATTGACAGACCTTTGCCAACCCTACTCATTTTTAATCACTTTAGATATTAAATGCAAAAAACAACAAAACCCCGTTAATCAGCGTTTACCGCTGATTAACGGGGTTTATTAGTTAGTATTAACGGAGATGGAGAGATTTGAACTCTCGCGCCGCGCAATGCGACCTATGCCCTTAGCAGGGGCACCTCTTCAGCCACTTGAGTACATCCCCATATGGCTCCACAGGTAGGACTCGAACCTACGACCGATCGGTTAACAGCCGATAGCTCTACCACTGAGCTACTGTGGAATAGTATGTATGTTTCAATCGAACAAGATTCATTATAGCAACGAATATTAATTAAATCAACCGTAAACTTAATAATTGTTAAGTAAAATTTACAACATTGATAAATAATTAACCATTCCCCTCTATAATCTGACTATATTTTATTGATCTGATCGATTCCCCGCATATATTTTAAGTACGTTTCACGCGCTGCTTCATTGATATACTGCATTTCCTGGTGCTGATGTTCGTATGATATTTTCACTGACTCATCTTTACGGTACGTTTTCTCTTTAGCCAAATTAAATTTATAGTGCAGTTTCACTGCATTTAAATACTGGTTGTTAAATGAGCTGTATGAAATATCAATTTCCATCTCTTCATTGTTCTCAAATTTAACCTTTGTATTCCCATTATAATCATAATAACTGTCGATGTATCTTAAATTAAACCAGGAGTTCTCAGTTACACGGTCCGAATGCGTGCAGAAATATATGTACGAACCGAATAAATCCAGAATAATTGGATGCTTAGATCGTATACCGGATAAACTTCTCGTTAAATCTTTACGTGAAGCATAAGTCTGAAAATGGTACTTGCAGTTGTGCTCTAAAATTTTATTTGGTATAGAAAAACATTCAATAGGCTCCCCATATAATTCCCCTACTACACTTTCCGTATAACGTCCGTGAGTTTTAGCAATAATATACATCGTTTCATCATTAATAATATAATGCTGTCTGCTCATATTTTCCCCCCTGTAATTTTTATTACAATCAATATATCACAGAACATTTAAAATGTTAACTAATATCTTTAAATGTTGTCTAATGTTTAATTAATATCCTTTGATGTTAATTATCAGAATATATAAATATAAGATTCTCATTATCATTGACCTAAATGAGAATGTGGTATATAATCTGGTTAAAGATAGTTTTGAGAGGGGTAATTCAATATGGGCAGACCAGTTTATCCTGCAAATCAATTAAGAGGCTTCATCAACACAATTAATGACTTATCAGCAGATCTTGTTTTGCAAGAATCCATGTACCATTTTAATGTAAAATTATATAATGCAAAAATAGAAGAATCACTCATCGAGAAAGACGAAGAGAAATTCATGAAGTACACTACTTTACTAAAAGAACTGTAATAGATGTACATACAGATTGCCCGGCCATTTTTGGCTGGGCTTTTTTGTTTATAAGTATCCAAAATGACTTTCCGTGTACCTTGATAAAACTACGAGGGGCATCAGACAATCCCGGTATTCCTCGTCGACTCCACGAGGGACGCCAGCCCACCCAAACACAAAAAAACCGGCACTTTTCAGCACCGGCTCTCCAAATTCAATCTTTATGAAATTAAATCTAAAAATTCTTCTCTCGTAATGCGTCCTAAATAGTGGCTGATGTCCACATCTTTAATTGCCTCAGCAATTGCTTCGCGGTTGTGTTCCACACCGATCAGCAGACTTTCTATATCCACTACTTCTCCTACTCCGAAGAAGTCGCCGAAAATTTTCGCATGTTCGATGCGGCCGCCTTTAACTTCCAGTCTTACGTCAAGCAAGCCTGCTGCGTATTTGTGCGAGTTGTCATAGTTATATTTAGGGTTCTTGCCGTAGTTCCATGCCCACGTCTGGTATTTTTCTTCTGACAGCTGGTTAATTTTTGCCCAGTCGTCGTCTGACAGTTTATATTCTTCAACGTTTTCCAGTCCATCGAATATTTTATCGAGAATTCTTTCTTTAAATTCTTCGATATCAATTTTCTCATCCAGGTAGTCGTTAATATTTCCGACGCGTGCACTTACCGATTTAATTCCTTTTGACTGGATTTTCTTCGGATTCACTCTCAATGCATTCTGCACTTCTGAAATATCACTTTCAAGCATTAATGTACCGTGTGAGAACATACGCCCCTTCTGTGTGAACATTGCGTTCCCCGATACTTTCTTGCCGCCTTCGATCTCAATGTCGTTGCGTCCCGACAGCTCAGCGTTTACACCCATTTCTTTCAGCGCTTCAACAATCGGCTGCGTAAATTTTTTAAAGTTATGGAAGCTGTCTCCGTCGTCTTCTGTAATGAAGCTGAAGTTCAGATTACCTTCGTCGTGGTATACTGCGCCTCCGCCTGACACGCGTCTGACCACTTTAATGCCGTGTTCCTTGATATACGGTTCGTTAATTTCTTCAATTGTGTTCTGATTTTTCCCGATAATAATAGAAGGCTGGTTTACATAGAACAGAAAGTAAGAGTCATCCGTCGGAATTTCTCTTAATATATATTCTTCCATCGCCAGATTAATCATCGGATCTTTGATGTTGTTGTTTGAAATAAACTTCATTGTATTTTCCCCCTGGTACATAATAAAAGACCTGTTTCAATTATAATAGAAACAGGTCTTAAAATCATATTTTACTTATTTAAAATTTTCTCTGCAGTGTTTTTTGCAGTCTGCACACAGTCAGGAAGCCCGACCGCATAGTGCGATGCACCAATTAAGTGCAGTCCCGGATAATTTTCCGCAGCATACTTTTGAATATCGTCGATGATATATTTATGTCCGACAAAGTAATTCGGCATTGCATTCATCATGCGTGTAACAATCGTGAATTCAGGTTCACCATCCAAATCCATGATTTTATCGAGGTCCTCGCGTGCCAGACGGACGATGTCTTCATCCGACTTCTCATGGACGATAAAGTCTCCCGGGCGGCCTACATAAGCACGCAGGAGCGCTTTGCCTTCCGGTGTGGAGTGTTCCCACTTTTTATTCGTCCACGTACATGCAGTGATCGATGTATCCATATTGCGGCTGATGACGAAACCTGTACCTTCAATCGTATTTCTCACCTGTTCGGCATCAAATGCCATCACAACTGTCGCAACACTCGTTGCTTCCATATGTTTGAAGTATTCAAATTCCTTATCCTTAAACCAGCGTTTGTACTGGAAGTGAGGTGTCGTGACGATTACTTCATCATAATGATGCGTGCCGCCGTCTGCCGTGAGTTCATAGCCGTCTTCAGTTTTTTCAATCGCAGTCACATCGAAATTGAAATGAATCTGCCCGCCGCGCTTTTCGTTTTCACTGACCAGACGGTCGATAAACGACTGCAGTCCGTTTTTAAACTGCAGAAAAGCACCCGTTTTCGTCTTCGGAGCTGCCGGCTTGTCTTTCTTTTCAGCCATCAGGCCTTTCATCAGACTGCCGTATTCCTGTTCCGTCTCTTTGAAGTTCGGGTACGTCGACATTAAACTCAGCTTGTCGATATCTGTACCATATACTCCTGCTAAAAGCGGTTCAATCATCTGCTCAAGAAGATCGTTCCCGAAACGTGCACGGAAGAATTCACCTACTGAAATATCTTTATATAACGGCATCGCAGGCTTGATAAAATCAAGTCCTGCACGCAGTTTCCCTGCCAACGACACTAAATCGGTAGTTAAGAGCGGAGACAGCTCCATAGGTACACCGAGCATCGTCCCTTTAGGCACCGGTGACAGCTTATTTTTGGCATAGATATACGCCTGTCCCGTCTGATTGCGGACCAGCGTATCACCAAGTCCCACTTCGTGAGCGAGCTCTGTCATAACTTCTTTACGCGCTAAATAAGACTCAGGTCCGAGCTCAATCGTATAACCGTCACGGATATGAGTATTGACTTTGCCGCCGGCGCGGTCCGACGCTTCGTATAAATCAACTGTCAGATCTCCGCCGTCTTTTAACAGATAATGCATCGCTGACAATCCTGTGATTCCTGCACCTACTATCGCTACTCTTTTCACTCTTAACGCCTCGCTTATTACAATTTAATTAATTCGTTAACCATTGCCTGAATGAAACGTGAATCTGTGTTCGGCATTGCCGGTCTGTGGTATACAGCACCGATTTCATCCGTCACAACTTTACACTCGTAGTCGTTATCGTATAACACTTCCAGGTGTTCACATACAAATCCAAGCGGAATATAAACGAAGTGCTTAAAGCCGTGTTCGTTGTATAATTCGCGTGTTAAGTCCTGCACGTCTGGTCCAAGCCATGGATCCGGCGTGTTGCCTTCCGACTGCCAGCCGACAAAATAGTGACCTTTGTCAAAACGTGCTTTAATTAAATCTTTAGTCGCTTCAAGCTGACCAGGGTATGGATCATTATGTTCTTTAATCTTCTCAGGAAGACTGTGTGCACTTACTACAATCGCAGTTTTATCCGCTTCGTCAGCAGGAATTTCTTTCTCGAAAGTCGTTTCAAGTGCATCAACCCAGAAATCGATAAACGGCTTCTGCTCGTAGAATGATTCTACAGACTTAACTGTAATGCCGTATTTTTCCGCTTCTTCAGCTGCGCGTTTGTTATATGAACCGACAGAGAAGTTTGAATAATGCGGTGCAAGCACTACGCTGTATATTTCTTTAATGCCTGCTTCACTGATTTCTTTAACAGAGTCTTCGATGAACGGGTGAATGTGTTTCAAACCGATAAACAGTTCGAACTCATCTTCACTTTGCTCATTTAAAGCGTCGGCAAGTGCTTTTGCCTGACGTTCTGTTGTATCTGCCAGCGGAGAAATACCGCCGATTGCTTCATAACGGTCTTTTAAATCCTGAAGTGCTTCTTCACTCGGCTTTCTGCCGTGTCTGATGTGTGTGTAGTACGGCTCGATATCCGATTCTTTGTACGGTGTGCCGTAAGCCATTACTAATAGTGCTTTTTTCTCTGCCATATTAAAAATCACAATCCTTTACTGTATGTGTGTACTAATTCTGTCAGTCGTTTTAAAACATCCGGATCTACTTCAGGGAAAACGCCGTGTCCAAGGTTGAAGATATGTCCTGTTCTGTTTCCTTCTTCAACGATTTTCTTCGCGCGTTCTTCGATTACTGACCAGTCCGATAATAATAATGCCGGGTCAAGGTTACCCTGCAGTGCTTTCGTAATTCCAAGTTCACGCGCCTCGTTAATCGACATTCTCCAGTCGAGTCCAAGTACGTCACTTCCGAGCTTGTCCCACTCTGTTGCCAGATGGCTTGCTCCGATACCGAAAACAATAACCGGTACATTTTGTGCTTTCACAGCGTTAATAATTTTCTTCATGCCAGGTGCAAGGTAGAAGTTGTAGTCCGCTTTATTCAGCGCACCGCCCCATGAGTCAAAAATCTGAATGACACTTGCTCCTGCTTTAATTTGTGCAGTCAGGTAAGATATGCTCGTTTCAACAAGCTTATCCATTAATTTGAACCAGAGTTTCGGGTTCGAATACATCATCGTTTTCGTACGGTGATAATTTTTAGACGGTCCGCCTTCGATCATGTAACTTGCGACCGTAAATGGCGCGCCGCAGAATCCGATAAGCGGAACATTTAATTTTTCCTGAGTTAAAATCTGGATTGCTTTATATACATAGTCAAGATCTTTAAACGGATCAAGCTCTCCAAGGTTCTCTACGTCTTTTTCCGTGCGGATAGGATTATGTATTACAGGCCCTACTCCGGACTTGATTTCAACATCAATACCGATTGGTGCAAGCGGTGTAATTATATCTTTATACAGCACTGCCGCATCAACATTATAGTTATCTACAGGTGTAGCCGTGAGATAAGCAGTCAGTTCAGGTTGTTTTGTAATTTCAATTAAAGAATATTTTTCTTTAACTTTGTTATATTCCGGCTGCGAACGCCCAACCTGTCTCATAAACCAAACTGGTGTATGTTCTGTCTTTTCTCCGCGTGCTGCTCGAATGAGTGTATCATTAAACACAGTGGTACCCCCTAATATTTATATGTTCATACAGTTACACATTTTAACACATTCTTTAGAACAATTATTAATTACGGGCAAGTTGTCAAAAAATCGTTCTATTTGAGATTTGTTTAACATTGCATTATTTCAGGTATATACTGGTTAACATAACTAAAAACAAGAGGTGAAGCACAGTGTATTTACACGCAACTACGGGAACGATTGATTTTATGACGTCCCTTCAGGAGAAAAATCCTCATGTATCCATCAGTGCAAGAGGACCGGAAGCCATTTTATACTATGAGGATAATAATGAAAAATCAATTTTCTCAACGAATATGACTTATGAAGTATTGAATGAACAGGGCTCACTTGATGAAGAGCTGCCATTGTCCATGTATTATATTCCTGCTGCAGGAGACGGTACGCATTCTTTACGCGGCCATTTAAGTGATCTTGCTGAAAAATTAAGAACAGTTAACGGTGTTGTCTCATACAGAGTCGGAATTAACACACGTGATGAAAATTATCTCGTACTGATTAAATGGGCAGACATGAGTATTTACAACGACTTTAAACACACTGACGTTTATGAAAAATACTTAACATCCGAATCATTGAAAAGTTTCCGCAACGAAGAGTCACTGTTCGGCGACTTTTTATCCTCTAAGCTTTACTACAACATTGAAAACAATGAATATACTGATGAAGAAAAAGAAGAACTCGGCGATTAATCGCTGAGTTCTCTTTCTTTTTTATAGATTGATTTTGATAATACTCTGTTTAACATGTATCCCCACAGCGGGAATGCGAGTGCATAGATAAACTGCGCAGGATGCGTCACGATAAACATGACTGCAAACAGCAGCGTAATGACAAACACAATTTTGTGGGAATATCTGATATAGCTGTCCTGTATATACGTTCTTGAGACCGGCCATACTTTCGGCCAGAGCAGATAGGCCTGCGCTGTATAAATCTGCGACATCTGCAGCACGATTAAATAAATACCGAACAGGCTGAAGATTAATGAAACATACAGGTTGCCGATCCAGAACATAATAATGAAGAACAATACTATGATGCGGAGCACAATCATCGGCAGATCATGGTCACGCATAAACGAACGGTAAAATAAATATTCGTACATATACTTCTTATTAAATTTATCTGATTTCGGTTCCCATAGCAGTATATCGAGAATGCGTCTCCGTTTAAATGCCTTATCGATCCGCTTCACGTTCGTAAACATGCTGACAGTCTGATAATACTGCTGCAGCGCTTCTTTTTCATACTGCACGTAATTCAGCCATGACAGTGTTTTAAACGAATTCTTCTTCATTACCACTGTAAATATAATAATGAATAATAATCCTGCGACTAAAAGTGCCGGATTGATCAGCACAAGCATCAGCGATACAAAATTAATAACAATTAAAGCCGCTGTGACTGTCCATTTATTAAACTCCGTATTGACTGACAGCCGTCTGATATTAAAGGCGCTGAAATATAACAGAGCTGCCAGCAAAAAGAATATTACAATCGGTGTTAAACCGTGCCCGATTGATAAGAGAATCAGTACTGCAACTGATGCAGTGGCAGGCAGTGCGAGACCAAGCGACAGACTGTAAATGTCCGCCCGCTTAAAGTACCCGGTCATCTTCTTTTCATACGGCGGCAGAAATAGCATATCCGCTTCTTTTAACAGTGTTCTGTACTTCGGCAGCAGCACGGCTGCCATTAACAGCGCACACAGCCCGTCAATATAAATACTCGGACTAAGCGTTTCTCTTAAGCCGAGCAGCGTATACAACAGCACCCCGCCCGCAATCATTAAGAATACAAGAAAATGGCTGTTAAAAATAAACTTGCCGTAATAGCTCCGTATTTTTACATCTTCCTCCATGCGTGTGTTAAACAGTTTACTGCTCATGACGGTTCCCGCCAGTCAGTTTGATATACACATCATCGAGCGTGCCGTTAGTAAGCCCTGTGAGCTCTCTCAGCTCGGGCAGCGTACCATCCGCAATCTTGCGCCCTCGGTCGATAATGATATACCGGTCACAATAGCGTTCCGCCGTTGCCAGAATATGCGTACTCATTAAAATGGACCGGTTTTTATCGCGTTCGGAAATCATCAGTTCTATTAATGATTCGATACCGAGAGGATCGAGACCCAGGAACGGTTCATCAATAATATAGAGTTCCGGTTCAACGATAAATGCACAGATCAGCATGACTTTCTGCTTCATGCCTTTTGAGAAGTGACTCGGGAATGTGTCTTCCTTATCATCCAGACGAAAACGTCTGAGCAGCGGACCTTTACGTTCCTCTACTTCTTCCGGTGTCAGGCCGTATGCCATCGCTGTCATATTAATATGTTCGCGGAGTGTAAGCTCTTCGTAAAGAATCGGTGATTCTGGAATATAGCCCATGTGTCTGCGGTAAGCTTCAACATCCGCTTCAATTGTTTTATCCATTACTTTAATTTCACCGGCATGCGGTCTGAGGAGTCCGAGGATATGTTTTATCGTCGTACTTTTACCCGCTCCGTTTAAGCCGATCAATCCGATAATTTCACCGGATTTTATATTGAAAGAGATATCGTGAATGACAGGTTCTTTCGAATACCCGCCTGTTAGCTGATTAATTTCTAATACCATCGTCTGACTTCCTTTTAAATAATTCTAATTATTTGTATACTGATACTTAAGTAAAACTATATCATAAGTTTTTAATGGAGGATATTGAGATGAACAAGACAATTTTCGAAAAAATTATCGACAGAGAAATACCTGCCAACATTGTGTACGAAGATGATTACGTCATTGCATTTATGGATGCGTTCCCTATCGTTAAAGGTCATACGTTAGTCGTTCCTAAACAGCCGATTGAAAATATTTTCGACCTCGATGAAGAAACAGGCGCAAAAGTAATGAGTGTTATTACTAAAGTTTCAACTGCAGTCAGAGATGCATTCGAACCTGCGGGTTTAAACGTTGTTCAGAATAACGGCGCTTATGCTTCACAGTCGGTATTCCACCTTCACTTCCACATCATTCCGCGTTACAAAGAAGAACATGACGGCTTCGGCTACAAATGGGTCAGCGTGGAAGATGAGAACAACACGCCGGAAATCCGTTCAGACGTTGAAGCGGCAATTAAAAATAAATTAAATGAATAATTAGGATTCAATCAGGGTATATTAATTGAGATAAAGGATGTGAATGAATTTATGAAACTTAAAAATATCGGTGTAGGATTCGCAGTCGGAATAACAGGCGGCATGCTCATATCCTTTTTAAACGCACCTAAATCAGGTAAAGAACTTCAGCAGTCATTAAAAACAGGTTCAAATGACTTAAAATCCCAAATGGATGTGCTGAAGGTTGAAGGTGAAGAAATTAAAAACTCTTTCCTTAAAACGAAACATGAATCAAGCGAGGTCTTCTCTACTCTCGGCGACGAAGTGAAATCAATGATTTCAAACTTCCAGGCGGACATCAATCCGAATATCGAAAGACTGCAGCACAACATCGAGGTTATCTCGAATAAAGCAGACACTGCGATGGCTGAAGCAAAAGGCGACGACAAAAAAGATGACAGCGATCACAGCTAACTTTTATGAAAAAACAGAATATTTACAAAGGACGGTGTGTTTATATTTGTGCACCGTCCTTTTTGTATGATATATTATGCCTTGTATATGCAACCGGGAGGAGAAGTTTGAGAATGAAGAAGAAGTTGGCACCATTTATATTAGGATTAGGTTTAGTAAGTCTGGCTGCGTGCAGCAACGAAGGCGCGGAAAATACAGATTCGGCTTCAACAGAAGAAGGAGATGTAGAATTCGGAAACGTTCTTGCGACGAGTGATGCAGGAGATGTTACGGCTGATGACGTTCTGAATCAGATTGGAACAAATCAAGTCGCAAACCAGACTTTCCAATTAGTACTGGACAAAGTTTTAACTGATAAATACAGTGAAGAATTAAATATGGATGAACTTAATGAACAGGTTGATGCTGAAATCGAACAGTACGGCGGCGAGGAAAACTTCGCAATGATGCTCCAGCAATCACAGCCGGGAATGACTGTTGATACATATAAGCAGCAGCGCGTATCCAATGCATTAAATGACTTATACTTTGCCGATTACTTTGAAATCACTGATGAAGAAGCATTCGACAGTGTGAGAAAATCATCTCATATCCTCGTATCATTCGCTGAAGAAGGCGAAGAAGATGCAGAATCCGCTGAAGGTGAAGAAGACGAGCCCGCAATGACTAAAGAAGAAGCAAAAGCACACGCTGATGACTTAAAAGCACAGCTTGAAGACGGTGCAGACTTCGGTGAACTGGCAACTGAGCACTCTGACGATACAGGCAGTGCACAGCAGAACGGTGAACTTGGCTATGTAAGCAAAGGACAGATGGTTGAAGAATTCGAGACAGCACTATTCGAACTTGAGCCGGGTCAGATTTCAGATCCGGTTGAATCACAATTCGGCTACCACATCATCCTTAACGAAGATGTATCTCTTGAAGACACACCGGAAGAAGAATTAAACACAATCAAAACAACACTTGTAAACGAGAAAATCAAAGAAGATCCGAGCCAGGCATTACAGGGTTACCGTGATCTGTTAGAAGAATATAACGTATCATTCGAGAACGAAGAAATTCAGACGTACATTGAAGATACATTCCTGAGCGCTGACGAAGCATTAGAAAAAGCACAGCAGGAACAGGAAGACGCAGCAGCTGAAGAAGACTCAGAAGGTGCTCCAACTGAAGAGAATGCTGAAGAAGAAGGCGCTGCTGAAGGAACAGAAGAAGAATCAGCAGATACCGAAGAAAACGCTGAGTAATAATTGAATTTATATGAGTTAACGCAAAGCCTTGCAGGACTTTGCGTTTTTTTATGTGTTGGATTTATAACATCATTTTCCGCGTTGTGAATCCAATGCTTCCGGTTAACAACGGCGTTTTTCCGTTGTGAACCGAAAGCATATCCAACAAAAAAGTCCCCGCATTTCTGCGGGGATTTCAACTCAATTCA
>DAIPYL010000020.1:14766-25627 GCA_036782755.1 Jeotgalicoccus sp.
AAGCATATCCAACAAAAAAGTCCCCGCATTTCTGCGGGGATTTCAACTCAATTCATATTAAAAACTTTCCGGACGATAGAAGTTACGTGATTCAAGCGGGAAGATTCTTTCTGTGAATGAACCTTTATTCGCTTTATCAATGTGTTTATCCATCATCATAATACGCGCATCGATGTTATCGATAAAGTGCAGGATTTCTGCTTCTTTAATCATCGGCACTTTCGGTGAACCGTATTCCAGTTTGCCGTGGTGGCTCAGAATTAAGTGTTTTAATAACATTACTTCTTCGCCTTCGATGTTCAGCTGATCTGCGACTTTCGTAATTTCTTCTGTTGCGATTACGATATGTCCGATTAGATTTCCTTCATTTGTATACGTCGTACCAATCGGTCCGCTCAGTTCTTTTACTTTACCGATGTCGTGCAGAATAATTCCGCTGAACAGAAGACTTCTGTTTAACGTCGGATAAATATCGCATAATGAGTCTGCCACGCGGAGCATGTAATAGAC
This sequence comes from Jeotgalicoccus sp., assembly GCA_036782755.1. GTDB lineage: Bacteria > Bacillota > Bacilli > Staphylococcales > Salinicoccaceae > Jeotgalicoccus. Next base: position 15,277 of record DAIPYL010000020.1, read on the forward strand.
ATGGTACGCAAGTCCGGACACGAAGTCGTGGTGGTTCGTCATTGCTGCCGGATAGTATGAAAACTCTTTGCGGAACTTAGTGAGCAGCTGACGTGTTATGCGCTGCAGGCTGCCGTTCTCGATTTTCAGACAGTAGTCCAATATTTTATCGTATAGTTCGTCACCGTCAATCGGTGCTTTTTCTACGAAATCTTTTGCTGCAAGTCCGTCTTCCGGTGTTGCCAGACGGAAGTTTGCAATCTTCATCTGTTTTTTTCCGCGATAATCGATAATATCGCCCTTAACTTTTACAAGTGCTTCCGGCACGAGTACATCGATGTCTTTCGGTGACACATTCCAGTGCTTCGCTTCGACTTCACCTGTTCTGTCCTGCAGTACAATTGTCATGTACGGCTTGCCCTGCGTTGTCACGCCTTGCTGGCTGCGTTTAATTAAGAAAAATGTATCTACTGAATCTCCAGGCTGTAATGATGAAATATTATTCATTACTTAACCCTCCTACTTCGTTTTTTCTTTTAGTTTGATTGTTTGAGCAGATGGAATACTCGTATTTAAATTACATGTGAAGTACAGCACCTGATCGTCTGATTTACTTCTAAAGTAATCAAGTATCGTTCTCGTACGCTCACTGTCGAAATGGACGAATGCATCGTCGATAATAATCGGCAGCTGGTAGTAGCCTTTTAATGCTCTGATAAGGCTTAGGCGCAAGCTGATGTACAGCATTTCTTTCGTCGACTGTGACAGTTCCAGAGGATGGAATACCTGTCCATTTTTGTGTTTAACGAAAATGCCTTCGTCACTGTAGATAACATTAATATAACGGCCTTTCGTAACGAATTCAAATGTTTCTCTCGCTTCTTCTATTACTATCGGCAGCCGTTCATCTTTGATCGCCTTAATATGCGTCTCAATTAAGATTCGGATATATGTTAATGACATATATTCTTCTGCCAGACTCTGCACGACACCTTTACGCATACCGTAAAGATGATTCAGCTCACTCAGCTTGCCGTCGCTTTCAAGCAGTTTGATTTCATTATTGATTTCAACCAGCGACTGCTGTTCCAGCTGAATCTGTTCGTTCAGGTTATCCAGCTGATCACTGATATTGTCCTCATCAGCTTTCAAATCAGCTAACAGGCGGCCGGACAATTCATTTCTGAGGTCATAATCAAAATGTTCTTCGTCCAATTTATCACTCAGTTCTTTAAAACTGTTGACGTTTTCAATATATTCACTGTGTTTTCGAGCATAGTAATAGTATTCTTCTTCGTCATCCGCATCGACATAGTCGAGGAGCTGATTTAATTCGCGCTGGGATGATGCGTTGCGTTCTTCAAGGACGGTAATTTCATTTTCCAGCAGGTCGGCCTGTTCGCGCAGACGATAGTACATCGACTCGTCTTTTTGCAATTTGGCTGCAAGCTGTCCCGCTTCATGGAAAATTGATGTCTTATTGTAATGTATGCCGAATGCACTTACTTCTTCGCTGACGCGTGCATCAAAGTCATTCAGACGCTGTGTAATGTTATCCAGCTCCTGCTGTTCGCGGTTAATCTGATGGCGTTTCTGTTTAATCTGGCGGATTGTATAAATCGCATCGACGATATATTTATCATCTAAATCAGGATTTACTTTTAACTTCTGTTTCACTTCAGCAAGCTGAATGTTTAAATGATCCTGATTCGCCTCGTTAACCGACAGCGTTTCCTTCAGGTCATCCAGCTTAACAGAAAACGAGTTGCGTTTCGCGCGCAGACTTTTCAGCTCCTGGCGCAGATCTTTGGCATCGTCAATATCAAAATCGATATTGTACTCTTCTTTAAGCGTATTAATATCATCCTGCAGCGTATCAACTTCCTGCTGGTAATCGGTTTTCAGTGTATCCTGTTCCCTGTTGTTGGTAATAACAAGGATAAAAAGCGCCGCCGCACCGACAGCAAGTCCAAGTCCGCCGTACAGATAGCTGCTGTTAATAATAAACATAACTCCGATGGCAATCGCAATCACACTGATTGTAATAATCAGTGCCGCCTGCCAGTTTTTGACTCTGTCACGTTCGCGTTTTTCGCGTTCGTAATCTTTTTCGATCAGCTGATACATGCGTTTCTTCTCAACGAGTTCAAACTCGCGGTCCAGCACTTCGCGTTTCTTCTTCATTCTCGTGTCGTCAATCTGATTTTTCTCTGACTCTTCGATTTCCGCATCAAGCTGTTTAATATCAGCTCTCAGATGGTCGATTTCACGAATTAAATACTGTTCTTCCAGCATAATCTCATCGTATTTCGACAGCAGTGACTGTACAGATTCACGGACGATATTCGAATCATCCACGTCAGGATGTTCTTCCTGCCAGCCGATATCTTTCTGCAGATTCATAATCTCATTTTCAAGATTCGCTGTGGAGTTCATTAAACGCACTGCTTCCATGTTCTGCTGTTTAATTTCAGGCTCTTCTTTCTGCAGTGCTTCAAGATAACTGACCATCGTTTTATCAGGCAGTCTCACGTGCTGAATTTCTGCAATCAGCGACTTAAGCTTTTCCTGACGGAGACCGATATCTCTCGCAGACTGTTTAACGTGGTTATAAAGCGACTCATAACGTTCAATACCCCGTTCTGGGAAGTTTACCGGTTCGATATTAAGTTTGCTCTCAAGCTGTTTCCAGTCCTTAATATCTTTATGGTACATAACTTCCTTCATCTTCTGCTTGCGAATCATTTCCATCTGGTGCAGTGCATGCTTTTTAGCATTCAGACTTTCGAGCGTTTTCACCTGGTCGTTAATCAGAGTTTTATAATCGTCTTCATGCTTTTCGAAATCCCGGATTTTATCGCTTAAGTCATTTAAATCCTGCAGCTCTGTGTTGATCACGGGATTAATACCGTTTCTCTTATAGAGCGTTTTAAGTTCCTTATCGATGGCACTGAGCATCTCATCGTATTCGTGGGAACCGAGCGCACCTGCGCGGAGGAGATATTCCTGCAGTTTGTCTTCAGTCATGTTTTTATGAATGTCCTGCAGTCCGAGTACATCAAATGAAAATATTGAACGGTATGTACGCTTGTCGATATAGTTCATTTTCTTAGTGAGCCATTCCTCACCTTTAGTTGTACCGTCTTTAAAGTAGATTTTTACATCACCCTGGACTTTACCTTTGAGTCTTTCGATTTCAACCGGTTCCGGTTCATCTTTAAATTGAACTGTCAGCTTGCCTCCGTATAAATTATGCATACGCGGTTCGCGCCTTGGTTCCGCTTCTTTTTTAGTCGGAAACCCGAACAGCACGGAATGGATAAAGGACATCATCGTCGACTTGCCGGCTTCGTTTTCGCCGAAAATCTGCACAAAGTCCTGATTCGTATTAAATTCCTGTTTAATAATTTTACCGTAGCCGTATATATTTACTGATAGGATTTTCATAATTTCACTACTTCCTCATCAACATTTTCAGACGATCTTCACCCATCTGCAGAAGGTCGCCCGGCGATACTTCATTAATCGGCGGCAGATAGCGGTTAATATTCGGATCCATGTACATCGTATTAACCGCGTTTCTGAATAACTCTTCATTATCTGAGTAACTCGTTTTAATATCTTTAAGCAATGCTATCTGCTCTTCATTATTATAAGAAACCTTAATATTATCAATCCAGACGAATTGTGAAATATTCACTTCATCTTCCTGCAGCAGCTCAATCAGTTCAGCATAATCGCCTTTTGAAATTTCATCTTCACCATCATAATTCAGCTGAAGGTTAACGATGTATTTACTTTGTTCACGAAGGCTCTGTTTAAACTCGACGATTTGCTGGTACAGCAACTCTTTACGCAATGAGTCAGTATCCAGCTCCAGATTTTCAAAGATGACTTCCTGAACAGGCACAAAGTTTGCCGATAAAGAAACGTCGTCTCCTTCGACGAGCAGAAATCCTTTTTCTCCGGTTTCGTTTTTATGACGTCCCTGGATATTTCCGGAATAGTGAACCTGCGGCATATCGGACAGCTGTGAACGCACGTGAATATGTCCAAGTGCCCAGTAGTGATACAGTTTGTTGTTCAGTGCTTCAAGGTTAAATTCCGTATAGCGCTTCGCATCGTATTTTGTTTTCGCATACGTCCCATGGAGCATACCGATATGAATTCCGCGGTTATCTGTGTTCGTCGGGTACTCATCCAGTTTGTTCTCGTATGATTCATCAAGGAGATAACTGAAGCCGTGCAGGTAAATACGTTCACCTTTTGAGCTCAGCATTTCATATGTCTCAACATTCTCTTTAAACACTGAAACATTATCCGGCCACGTCGTTTTAAATCCGGAAGAAATCGGATCGTGGTTTCCGTGAATCATATAGACGAAAATCCCCTTCTCTTTTAATCTGTTAAATTCTTTCTTCAGAAAAATTTCAGATTTTAAAGAACGGTTTGCCTGGTCGAAAACATCGCCTGAGATAAGCAGAAAGTCCACATTCTCTTTAATGGCAAAATCGACCATTCGCGTGACGCTTTTATATGTACTTGTCATTAATATATCGAGTATATTGTTTGGCATTTTGGACCGGGATTTAAATGGACTGTCCAGGTGCAAGTCTGCCGCATGGATAAATTTAACCATTGGGTTCACCATTCCTTCTCAAAAACTCTATTCCTCAACATTATAACAAAAAAGAGAGGCCGGCACGGCCTCTCAACTGATATTTTTAATTATTGATTGTTAATTTCATAAAGCTCTTCGATAGGCTTCATGATTACACGGTTTAAGTTCTGGATAAGCTCACTCATTTTCTGTTCAGCTTCCATTAAACCTCTAATGTTTTCATCATTTTCAATTTCCTGAGCCGAGTTTTGAGCTTTTTGAATTTCTTCTTCTAAAAGTTCTTCACCCTGCATTTGTTTTTGCTGTAATGTCATTTGAATATCTCTAAATTCATCAAACAATTGTTTTGATTCAGCGTTGTTGTTTACCTTGCTGTAAAGTTCCTTCATTTGCTGAAATTCTTCTGATTCGCGTAATGCTGCTTCTAGAGCATTCGCCTGATCTTGTACGTTAGTCATTAATATAAAACTCCTTTTAGTTTGATAGTGTTACATTAACACAAATTAACTATTTAGAAAAATAATACTAATATTCCTTGTGCAACACCGACGATTCCGCCGAGTACATAGCCGAGCATCATAATCATTTTGAATTCTTTATTCGCGACATCCATAACGAGATCTTCCAGTTTTTTTAATTCAAAACTGTCAATCTGTTTTTTAATCACTTCAGCGAGCTGCAGCTTATTCATTATCTTGCTCATGTTTTTGCCTGAGTACTCGATAAAGTTATCTTTAAGCTTAAATTTGCCTTTTTCTTTAAAACGGTCAAACATCTCTCTGTTGAAATCAGTAATCGGTGTATTCAGTATTTGTCTGATATCAATTTTCTGCTGCATAACTTCTATAATACTGTTTAAAATATTATCAAGATCGGAACCGGTAACCAGTTCTGACAATCCGCTCTGTTTCAGCTTGCCGTACTCATCTTCGATTACGCGTGTTTCAATATCGATCATCTTCTCCTGCTGAATAAGCTTCAGCAGCTCCGACTGAACGCGTTCAGTGAGTGATTCCTTTGTCATGACATATTTTATGCTGCGTGCAATACGTCCTCTGTTTTCAGTGAACTCGTCGACCATCGTATAAATATCCCGGTATCCTTTATCAGAAGAAATATACTGGATGATTTTTTCGTTTATATCGTAAGCTAGATGCGAGACTTTATTGTCTACCGCATTCAGAGCGTCATCAGGCATAATATCATCAATCGTTCTGACGTACAGCTTCTGTCCTTCTTCTGTTACTTTTAAACGTATCTCTTCATTAAACGAATGTACGATTTTATCTGTCAGTCCGGCGGACAGCCTTTCGAGAAAATAAGACGGGGGCAGACGTTCTGTTTCGATAGTTTCTATCTGTCTGTCAATAAAAAGCATAATCAGCCTGTCAGTTTCCGGGCTTTTTAATTTTTCTTCGAATACTTCCGGTGTTAACAGGTGGCCTGTAATAATATCACCGAGCTTCGTCGATGCTTCGTCGCGCCTCAGCGGTATAACACCCGGTGTGAACGGCAGCCGTTTCCCGAGTAAGTATTTTGCTTCGTAAGGTCTGAAGAGCATTTTGATTGCGATTGTATTGGTCATTCCCCCGATTAAGGCACCAATCAGCGCCATCATGAGAACTTGAATTATTGGATTCATTCTTATTTCACCCCTTGTTCAACTTAATAACTATATATTACTTTTTACAGAAATAAAAGAAAAAGCACCCTCACGGATGCTTTGATTTATCGATTGCTTTTGCGCTCGAAGTAAGTTTTTATTTCTCTTTCAATATATGATGCATGAACCGGCTGGTTATCTGCATTTAATACTCTGTAAATTGAATTCGTTTTATTGAATTCCAATTTATAACCATTGTTTGATTCCAGTGTTTCCCAATAAATATTCTCTTTTTCATAATTGGGATATATTGCTGAGCCTCGTGATAAAACCTGTGTAAGCTCCAGTGGATCTCCACCAAAAATGTTCGTCAGTACTTCACTATCTCTAAACAGTGCACAAAGCGAGACACATGTTGTCCAGTTGGGTAATATTCGCTCTTTTTCTATTTGTACCAGCGTTTTTTTGGATAATCCAATGGTGTGACTCATAGCATCCTGAGTATATCCAGCCTCCGTTCGAACTATCTTGAACTTAGACTGTAGAATCTCTGTAAATTCCTGCTTATCCATTAAAATCGTCCCTTCACAGCACCGCGATTAAAACTTAATCAATCATGCTTGTATATCAATTTACCTGTAATACATTGTAAATGATAATGATTACAAATTAAAGAGATTATGAAAAAATTCACTAATTATTCACTATTGAACATTTTCCTTTCATTATACTTAAAGAAATTAAAAAAAGTATGAGAAGACAGCTGTTCACTGTCTTTCATACTTTTTACAGTTTCAATTATTTGTTGACGATTTTACCGTCTACGTATTTGCTTGTGCCTTTAATGAACTTGCCTTCTTTAACATTCTGCTGATGATCGATAACAAGTGCGATAGATGCATCACCTGTAATGTTGACCGCAGTACGGGTCATATCAAGAAGTCTGTCGATACCGATAATAATACCAATTGCTGCAGGATCAAGTCCTACTGCCGTTAATACCATTGCGAGCATTACAAGACCGACACCCGGCACACCTGCTGTCCCGATACTTGCGATTGTTGCGATAATTACCACAGTAGCCATCTGGCCAATTGTTAAATCAACACCTGACAGCTGTGCGATAAATACTGTCGCAACACCCTGCATGATTGCAGTACCATCCATGTTGACAGTCGCACCTAAAGGCTGTACGAAACTTGAGATACTCTTGCGTATTCCCAGTTTATTCTGTGCTGTTTCCAGTGATACCGGTAATACAGCACTTGATGATGATGTACTGAATGCCACTGACATTGCAGGCGCAAACATTTTAATGAACCACACGAAACTTTTCTTCCCAAGGAACTGTACTACAGAGCCGTAAACTACAGCAAAGTGAATGAACAATGCTAACAGTACACAGATAAAATACATTCCAAGCTGCTGGATCGCACCGAATCCCGCCTGTGTAAATGCAGTAGCAACTAAACCAAATGCACCAAGTGCAGCGAAGTATTTCATGATTGCCAGAACAATCCACATAATCACTTCATTGGCCTGTTCAAAAAGTTTAACAATGCCTGATGCTTTTTCTTTAACAGCGATTAAGCCGACACCGATGAAGATTGCAAAAGCAATAATCTGAAGCATATTCTGCTCAGCCATCGCCATGAACAGATTGTCCGGAATAATGTTAATTAAAGTCTGATCAAATGTTGTCTGCATAGCGAGCTCAGTATCTCCGCCTTCAAGTTCTGTTGAACGGTACTCCGATACTTCTTCACTATTCAGTAAGTCTGCCTGTCCTTCACCCGGCTGCAGTATAAGTGCAACTCCAATTGCCAGTGAAATCGCAATTGCTGTTGTTGCCAGATAGAACATCATCGTTTTAATACCGATAACGCCAAGTGTTTTCGGATCCCCAACGCTGACAACACCCAGTACGATAGAAATGAATACGACTGGAACAACAACCATAAAGATAAGATTTAAGAATATTTGTCCTAACACGTTAAATATGTATTGATCAATCCACTGGACCCACGCCGCATCCGCCATTGTATTAAATATTGAACCTACTGCAATACCCGCAATTAAAGCGATTACAATATAGATTGTGAGTTTATTTCCTATTTTCATATGTATCCCCCTAAGCTAATAATTCATTGAACATGTATTCAAGTATACTTTGAGCATCGGAGATTTGTCCATAAAATTTAATGTAAAATTATTGTTAAACCCCTTAAAACCGCATGGTTAAGCGTTTTCATGAGTTAAACTTTTTTTCTCACTTTGCTCTAAAAATCGATAATATTGAATTTTATTGCATAAATGACGGCCTGAGTCCGATCTGAAACTTCCAGTTTATTCAGTATATGACTGACATGAGTTTTTACAGTCTTTTCACTGACAAAAAGTGCCTCGCTGATTTCTTTATTCGACTGCCCTTTAACAATTTCTTTTAGAACTTCAGTTTCTCTTCTCGACAGAACATTTCGTTCGTGCGGCAGATTTCCTTTTTCATCGATAACTTTTAAAATATCAGGATGAACAACTCTGTCTCCTTCTATAACATTTTTTATCGACTGAACGAGTTCATCAACTTCCATCTCCTTAATAATATAGCCGTCTGCACCTGCACGAAACACAGGCCGGATATATTCTTCGCTCGTATAACTCGACAGTACAAGCACCTTAATATGCTTATATTTTTCTTTTAATAATTTAGTCAGTTCAATGCCGTCCATTTCCGGCATAACGAGATCTGTTAATACAAGATTAATATTGTCGTGATTATTTTCAAGATATTTAAGTGTTTCAGCACCGTTGTCAAAGTCCTTTACTACATTAATATCCGATGTCGTCGATAATAAAAACTTCATGCCTTCTCTTACCACCTGATGATCATCAGTTAAAATTATATTGTACATTTAATTCCCTCCGAGTTTTAAACGTGTAATTAATATGGTGCCCTGCCCTTTAGCTGATTTAATTTCGAGTGCGCCGTTCATCTTATGAACACGTTCGTGCATATTTGTTAAACCGTGGCTCAGGCCAATTTTTTCAGCCGGAATAAATCCTTGACCTTTATCACTGATAACGAGCATGAGCTCCTCATCTGTAATTTCCAGCAGTACTTGTGCATCTTTTGTTCCTGCATGCTTCCTAATATTATTAAGGCCTTCTTGCATGATGCGGTACAGCTCTATTTCCATGTCATCCGCTATATTATAAAATCCATTGACGGTAATTTCTATATTCAAATCAAGAATCTTAGCATAATGTTTAACCGCTTCAATAATACCGTTTTCGAGACCAATTGGTTTCAACTGCCATATCAATGCCTTCATTTCCTTCATTGCATATTTCGATGTATTTTCTATTCTTTCAAAAGCCAGACGGGCCTGTTCGCTGTCTTTTAAAGCTTTCGCCGCATGTGAAGTAATACCGATGGAAAATAACATCTGATTAACAGAATCGTGCAGTTCCCGTGCAAGCCGCTGGCGTTCTTTAATAATCATATTTTCTTTTTCACGCGTTGTTAAATCCAGTCTCTTTAATGTAGAACCGAGCTGAAATGCAACGGATTCGAGCAGATCCAATTCATCTTTTTGAAATTTGGTGCTGTATGGAGTGGCTACATTTAATAAGCCGAAAGATTCATCACCGGAAATCAGCGGCACTGTGGCATGATGCGTAATATTATCGTTCTCATCCGGCATTTCCCGTGCAGCTTTTTCAAGCCTTGAACAGGCGACAATATTTGTCGCGTTTGACAGCTCACCTTTATTAAATTTATTTACGCACCAGCATTTATCATTGCAAAGATAAGTATTACTGTCACGCTGCAGTGTCGGCGGCAATTGGTAATGCGCACTCAGTTCATGTTTACCGTCCTCATTAATAAAGAAAATCCAGCCGGTTTTAAAGCTGGAATGATCAATGAGCATTTTTAAAGCCCCGTCAATCATCGACTGACGGTGTGTCTCCGTATTTAAAAACTCTGCGATATCTTTTAACAGCTGCAGTTTACTTTTCACAATTGACACCTCTTTTAATAAATTGTAAGAAATTTGTTACACTTAATACAGTGATTAGCACTTATAATAAAAAAGTAAGTTACAAAACAAAAACGAAAGGTCAGGCACTGATATGAAAAATAACAA
>DAIPYL010000021.1:0-24893 GCA_036782755.1 Jeotgalicoccus sp.
ACTTGTTTATTCGGAATTAAACGTTGACATATTGTCATTCAGTTTTCAATGTTCTCTTTTTAGGTAATAAATCTAATGGAGCGGGTAGACGGGATCGAACCGACAACATCAGCTTGGAAGGCTGAGGTTATACCATTTAACTATACCCGCATGGTATATATGTTATAATAAGTTTTTAATGGTGCGGCTGAGAGGACTTGAACCTCCACGGGATTTAACTCCCACTAGGCCCTCAACCTAGCGCGTCTGCCGATTCCGCCACAACCGCAAAGCTTATTATATGTATTAATTTTTCATTAATATGTTTTAAGCGACAAGAACTAGTATATCGTGTTCATCAGTTAATGTCAACTGTTTGTTTTATTTATTTTTCTGTCTCACCTGCTGACTTGTTCTTTCAACTGGTTAGATTTTTAATTATACTTCACTGTATTTGTGAAGTCAATACTTTGTTTTAAATATTTTAAATGGTGACCCGTACGGGACTCGAACCCGTGTTACCGCCGTGAAAGGGCGGTGTCTTAACCGCTTGACCAACGGGCCATCTGTTTTGTAACAACGTTTATTAATATACCGGGTTCTGGATTTAATGTCAATACTTTCGATTAAATTAATTTAATCTTTTTCGTTTTTTCTAGTTCCTTCTATATAAAGGGAAATATCGATTGTTGTAATTATTATAGGCTAATTTCTCATTTAGCAGTACTTCCCCTGCCCTTATTAAATATATATTAAAGATATACCCTTGTATAAACTTTGTAAAATAATAATCTTATTGCGGTTTCGAAGCTTGCTTTTGAGCTTGTAGCTTGTTATAGTTTATTTATAATCATTCTAATTAATGGAGGCAGTTATTGATGACTAACAAAGACAATAGACTTACGACTCTTTTCGGTAACCCTGTGGGCGACCGCGAAAACACAATGACAGCCGGCCCTCGCGGTCCGCTCGTTATGCAAGATCCGTACTTCCTCGATATGATGGCTCATTTCGACCGTGAAGTTATTCCTGAACGCCGCATGCACGCTAAAGGTTCCGGTGCTTACGGTACATTCACAGTAACAAATGATATTTCTCAATATACAAAAGCAAGCATCTTCAGTGAAGTCGGCAAACAGACTGAAATGTTCGCACGTTTCTCAACTGTAGCCGGTGAACGCGGAGCAGCTGATGCTGAACGCGATATTCGCGGATTCGCTTTAAAATTCTATACTGAAGAAGGTAACTGGGACTTAGTAGGTAACAACACTCCTGTATTCTTCTTCCGTGACCCTAAATTATTCCCAAGTTTAAACCACGTTGTAAAACGCGACCCTAAAACTAACATGCACAATGCTGAAAGTAACTGGGACTTCTGGACTAACTTACCTGAAGCACTTCACCAGGTAACAATCATTATGACTGAACGCGGAATTCCTAAAGGTTTCAGAAACATGCACGGATTCGGTTCACACACATACAGCATGATTAATGAAAACGATGAGCGCGTATGGGTTAAATTCCACTTCCGCACTCAGCAGGGAATTGAAAACTATTCTGCAGAAGAAGCTGCTGAATTGGTTGGTCAGGATCGCGAATCTTCACAAAGAGATCTATTCAACTCTATCGAAGAAGGCGACTTCCCTAAATGGAAAGTATATATTCAGGTTATGACTGAAGAACAGGCGAAAAACCACCCTGACAATCCATTCGATTTAACTAAAGTATGGTACAAAGGTGATTATCCTCTAATTCCGGTTGGAGAATTCGAACTGAACAAAAACCCGGAAAACTACTTTGCAGAAGTTGAGCAGGCAGCATTTGCTCCTACTAACATCGTACCTGGTATTGGTTTCTCACCAGATAAAATGCTTCAGGGCCGTTTATTCTCATACGGAGATACTCAGAGATACCGCTTAGGTGTTAACCACCACCAGATTCCGGTTAACTCTCCTAAAGGTGCAAAAAATGTTTGTCCATTCAGCCGTGACGGCGCGATGAGAGTTGATGGTAATGAAGGTTCATCATTAAACTATTACCCGAACAGCTACGGTGCTCACAATTCACAGCCGGAAACTAAACAACCTGCACTTGATCTTGAGTACAGCTCAATTTATGAACACAACTTCCGTGATGATGACGATAACTACTTCGAGCAGCCTGGTAAATTATTCAGATTGCAGTCTGACGAAGACAAACAGCGTCTATTCTACAATACAGCTAACGAAATGACTGGTACAACTACACGTACTAAACACCGTCATATCTTTAACTGCTATCAGGCAGATCCGGATTACGGTAAAGGTGTTGCAGCAGCATTAGGAATCGATATCAACGATGTTGATCTTGAAACTCCTGATTACTTCCACAACATGTAATCCTTAATATTCATCAAAAAAACGGAAACGACTCAGTCGTTTCCGTTTTTTTGATTTTATATATTTTTCATCGTTAGTGATATTCTGTTCTTCTGCACATCAACATCCATTACTTTAACTTCAACAATATCCCCTGTATTTACTGCTTCCAGCGGATGTTTCACAAAGCGGTTTGAAATCTGTGATACGTGAACCAGTCCATCCTGCTTTACTCCGACATCCACAAATGCTCCAAAGTCAGTCACATTTCTTACAGTTCCTGATAATGTCATGCCTGTTTTTAAATCCTCTATGCCAAGTACATCTGATTTTAATAACGGTGTATCGTACTTATCACGAATATCTCTCATCGGTGCTTTCAGACTCGAAATAATATCTTCAAGTGTCGGCACACCAATATTCAGCATCTCTGCAGTTTCTTTAATATTTAATGCGCTGAGCTTTTCACTCATAACATCTTCACCGAGATTATCAATTGTTAACCCGATTGTCTCAATTAGCTTATAAGTATTTTTATACTGTTCCGGGTGAATCGGTGTAACATCAAGCGGTTCTTTACCGTTGAAGATACGGAGGAACCCGACACACTGCTCATACGTTTTATCACCTAAACGTGCAACTTTCTTCAATTCACTTCTCTTTTTAAAGCCGCCGTTCTCTTCTCTGAACTCTACGATATTTTTACTTATTACCGGTGACAGTCCCGCTACGTGCTGCAGCAATGTTGTCGATGCCGTATTTAAATTCACTCCTACTTGGTTTACAGCAGTTTCTACGACGAAATTTAATGATTCGGTTAAGAACTTCTGATTAATATCGTGCTGATATTGTCCTACACCAATAGATTTAGGATCAATTTTAACCAGTTCGCTCAGCGGATCATGAACACGTCTCGCGATTGATACCGCGCTTCTTTCCTCAACGTTAAAGTCAGGGAACTCTTCTCTTGCGATTTCCGATGCCGAATAGACACTGGCACCCGCTTCGTTAACGATAATATAAGGAATATCGAGACTTTCTTCTTTAATCAGTTCCCCGATAAATTCCTCTGACTCTCTCGAAGCTGTACCGTTCCCTATAGCAATCAATGAAACACCGTGTTTTTTAATCAGTTTTAAGATTACTGACTTCGCTGCATCTTTTTTATTTACAGGCTTATGCGGGAAAATAACATCCTTCGCAAGATATGAACCTGTGTCATTAATAACAGCAAGTTTACATCCCGTACGATATGCAGGATCCAGACCGAGAATAACTCTGCCTTTTAATGGCGGCTGCAGAAGCAGACGCTTTAAGTTTTCTTCAAAGACCATTACAGCATGCTTTTCACTTGTTTCTGTTAAGTCAGCACGCACTTCTCTTTCAAGTGAAGGCAAAATCAGACGTTTCATGCTGTCTTCAATTGCTTCTGTCAGCAGCTCTTTTGTCTTCGCGTGTTCGTCAATAACTTCTTTCTTTAAGTAGTTTGCTATTCTTTCAGTATCATGCGTAAGTTTAACCGTTAAAACTTTTAATGCTTCTCCGCGGTTTAAAGCAAGCACTCTGTGAGGTACGATGTTTTTAATTCTCTCCGCATAATCGTAATACATTTCAAATACGCTCTGCTCATCGTCTGCATTCTTTTTAACTGTCGAGACGATTTCCGAAGTGTCTTTAATTATTTTGAGAATGTACAGGCGGTACTGCGGGTTGTCCGAAACAATTTCTGCGATAATATCTTTCGCACCTTTGATTGCCATCTCTGCTGATGATACTTCTTCAGTTAAATACTCCGCTGCTGCACTTTCTATATCACGGTGTTTACCTGCTAAAATAATTTTAGCCAGTGGTTCAAGTCCAAGACGCTTCGCCTCAGTCGCCCGTGTTTTCTTCTTCTGTTTAAACGGACGGTATAGATCTTCCACCCGGCTCTGCTTCGTCTGTTTTAAAATATCTTTACGCAGCTCATCAGTCAGCATGTCCTGCTCATCTATCAGACGGATAACTTCTTCTTTTCTTTTGTTAAGATTTTCCAAATACAGATATTTCGTTTCAATTTCCTTAATTGCAACTTCATCCAGCCCGCCTGTCTGTTCTTTACGGTAACGTGCAATAAAAGGAACTGTATTCTTTTCTGCAAGCAGTTCAAGGACTTTTTCTATATGCCCCTTATTAATTTTCATTTCAGTCGATATTTCTTTTACCAGTTCATGCGTCATAATACGTACTCCTCTATTAATAAGAGCCCAATCTAAAGTAGACCGGGCTCATTTATAAATTTATTCAGCTTCTTTAACAGCTTCTCTCAGTTTCTTAATTGCAGAACGCTGCAGTCTTGAAACGTGCATCTGGCTTAAACCGATTTTTTCACCGGTTTCTTTCTGACTCAGACCGTCAATGAATGTCGATTTTATAATTTTCTGTTCCCTGTCACTTAAGATAGGCAGTACTTTTTCTAAAATCATGCGTTTTTCTGCCAGGTCATAATTGTCATCCTGCTGTCCCATAACATCGAGCAATGTTACTGTCGAACCATCCTTATCCGCTTCAATTGAATGATCAACGCTGAGTGCATTATAACTCTGACCCATTTCCATAGCTTCAAGCACTTCTTCTTCAGTCACTTCAAGTCTCATTGCCAGTTCCTGGATTGTTGGTGATCTTTCGAGTTCATTTGTCAGTGCGTCCGTCGTGTTTTTAATTCTCGGTCCGAGTTCTTTAATACGTCTCGGCACATGAACACTCCAAGTTTTATCACGCAGATAGCGTTTAATTTCACCAACAACTGTCGGCACTAAAAAAACTTCAAACCTGCGGTCAAACGATGTATCAAAACGTCTGATAGCACCTAATAATCCCAGCATCCCGACCTGTACCAAATCCTCATGATGCGACTGGCCGCGCGAGTACCTGTAAGCGAGCGATTCCACAAGCTTCGTATAGTTTTCCACGAGTTCGCTTTGTGCGATATCATCTTCATCTTCCTGATATCTTTTAATCAGCGCGTTTACTTCCTCAGGCGGCAGTCCGTAATTCTTATTGCGAGATCGTTTCTCCATTCGGGTGCACCTGACTTTCGTTAATATACTTCGTCATGCTGATTGTAACACCAGGTTCTTTTCTGAAGGAAACTTTGTCCATTAACGTCTCAATAAGGAACAGGCCAAGCCCTCCTTCTCTGAGGTAGTCGATATTATCGTCTTCATTGTAAGGGCCGAGTTCTTCTTTAATTTTTTCATAATCAAAACTCTGACCGTTATCCGAAACAATAACTTCCACTTTATCGCTGTAAACAGCAAACCCTACAAAAATTTCACCTTGTTCGTTATCTTTATAAGCATGTTTAACTGCATTTGTTACTGCTTCCGACACTGCAATTTTAGAATCTTCAATATCGTCATAAGTCGCTCCTGCTCTCGATAAAACACCCGACAGCGTTAAACGGATAAGACCTACGTATTCTGCACTTGCTGGAAACTTCATTTCAATAAAATCATATTGTGGCATCATTCTTCAGTCGACCTCCGACTTCTTATTAACATACATTAAGTCACGTAATCCTGTGATCTCAAAAAGTTTTAAAATTCTATCGTTAACTCCAAGTACATGCAGTTCTTTGTCATGTTTATTAAGATCTTTAAGAGTTCCTACGAAAATACCCAGTCCCGTGGAATCCATATAACTCAGTTCGCTTAAATCGACAATCAAGTCATGCTCGCCTGCTGCCGAGACCGGTTCGAATATTTTCTTTAATTCCGGTGCAGTATATACATCCAGCTCACCGCCGACACTCACTAAATATTCCCCGCCGTTTTCCGTAGCGTCTATTTTTATATTCATAACTATGTATGCACTCCAATCACTTAATTCATAAATTTTATACTTTAATATTTCTGCCCTGAATACTTCTACCCTGCATTCACGTTTTTAAAACTTTTAATTAGCACTTTTATTTTTAATGATAAACATTGTTAAATCGTCTTTATAACTCTGATTGCGAATCCGGGTCAGCGCTTCATAAATATACTGCACAATATCCTGCGGATGCTGATCCCGCGCTTCGCGGATCATCTCTTTAATGTCATCCATATTAATGAATGTTCCATCATGTTTTCGGAGCTCCGACACACCATCAGTAAATATAAACAGCATATCATTCTTTTCAAGCTTCGATGATACTTCTTCATATTCAGTATTTTTCATTACGCCGAGCACAAGTCCTTTGCCGTCCAGCTCTTCGAATTCATCATCTTCATAATGATAAAGGAATGCCGGTTCATGTCCCGCACTTGAAAAACATAGCGATTGATTATTGAAATCGTAAAGACCGTAAAACATCGTCACAAACATATTTTTGTTGACATTTTTCTCTACGAGTTCATTCAGACGTTTTAAAGATTTCGACGGCGAGTCGGATGCTGAGGTGAGGTCCATACCGAATTTCAGCATCGACATGGCAATTGCAGCTGGTATACCTTTACCGATAACATCAGCAACTGCGAAAGTCAGCTTGCCGCCACTGTGTTCAATAATGTTAAAGTAGTCTCCACTCACTTTACTTGCCGGTACACTGATTGCACCAAGCTCGACATTTTCAATGACCGGAATCGCAGTTTTTAACATCGTTTCCTGAAGACTTGCAGCGACATCCATCTCCTGGTCATGACGTTCCATTTTATTCAGCATCGCTTTGTAGTCCTTATATGTAAATCCAAATCGAATCATGATTTCCTGAAGCACATCAAGAGAAGCTTTTACATCTTCATAATTTGTCAGCGGAATTGCTGTGACCAGTTCAATATGCAGAGCTACCATTTCATCAGGTGAAATATCGAGATCAATCGCCTTTTCACTGAACTCGTGAGCCGTGCCTGCAAGCTCGTCTTCATTGCCCGTTCTAATGTAATCATTAATCAGCTCTTTGTACTCTCCAACCAGATCATCAATATACGTCATACTGAAAACACCTCCATCTCCAAGATAGACTTTTGCATACAAAAATCTATTTTCTGTTCGCCTTATTCTTTTTTCTTTTCTTTTTCGGTTCTAATTCCAGACTGACTTTTAATGCATCGTTAACTTCGCGCATTTTGTCCTCATCCAGATATGTAAGTTTTTCCTGTAACCTGGTCTTATCAACCGTTCGAATTTGCTCAAGCAGTATTACCGAGTCCATATCCAGTTTGTAAGCTTCCTTTGATATTTCAACATGTGTAGGTATCTTCGCTTTGTTTATTTTCCCAGTAATGGCTGCAACTATCACAGTCGGACTATGACGGTTACCAACATTATTTTGGATAATAACAACGGGGCGTTTGCCCCCCTGTTCTGAACCCTGCACAGGCGAAAGATCGGCCAGATAAACTTCTCCTCTTTTCATCTATTCACCATCTTTACTGTCGTTACATGCAGCACATTTACGTTCCGTGACAGAAATGACGTTACGGTATGCCTCACTTTCAGCGTAAAAGCCTTCCCGCGCGATTAATAAATTAATCTCCGCCATTTCAATGTAGCCATTTACCAATGCTTTTTCGAACTCATTATTTGCAGATGAATCAGACAAAATAGTCAGCTCCATATAAATCAGTTATTGACTTAATTATAACATTTGAGGCATTCTGTTGCTATTAATCGAATGTCCGCTTAATTAATTACTTCGTTATAAATCAGTTCAATATTCTTCCCCGTATAGCGGCGGGGAATCCGGCGCCCAAAAGCACAGAGCGATTCATATGAAATAGTTCCCGTGTATTCACTGTAACTTTCCATCGATTGCCCCGACTCCTGTAAATCATCAATTATAATAACATTTTCTCCGGCATCAGTGTGTTCCGGAACTCTTATCATCAGTGCATCCATGCAGATGGTTCCGATTATTTCACATTCAGTACCACCTTCTAATTGTACTTTATACCCAGTATGCCGCCTTAATAACCCATCCGCGTAACCGATCGGCAATGTCGCGACAGTTTCTTTCGATGCAGCAGTATATTTTCTGCCGTAGCTGACACTTTCTCCTTGTTCCAGCTGATGAACAGCTGAAATTTCAGTCGATAATTTAACTGACGGTGTCAGCCCGACAGAAGTGACAGATGCTGTCCAGATGCTTGGATAGTAGCCGTATAATGCAATACCGGTACGGATTGCATTCGTAAAATCTTCTTTTAGAGTCAATGCTCCGCCGGAATTTGAAATATGAACATATTCAGGACGTTCAACTTCGCTGACAATATTTTTAAACAGGCCAAACTGTTCATCAGTCACCTCATTATCTT
The DNA here is from genome assembly GCA_036782755.1 of Jeotgalicoccus sp. Lineage (GTDB taxonomy): Bacteria > Bacillota > Bacilli > Staphylococcales > Salinicoccaceae > Jeotgalicoccus. The sequence continues at coordinate 8,615 of DAIPYL010000021.1, forward strand.
CATCGCTTGAAGTGAAATGGCTGTAAATTCCTTCGTAGATAAAACGGCTGAATGAATTAATTTCTTCAATCATCTCTTTTATTTCATCAATATCCGAAGTGCCGTAGCGGTTCATCCCTGTATTCACTTTAATATGAATCCAGACTTCTTTATCATACGTATCATTCACTTCATTTTTTGCTTCTTTAACCCATTCAAGATTCGGCGCAGTTACTGCAATACGATGCTGAATTGCTTTATTTATATGTTCCGGACTGATCGTGCCGAGCACGAGTATTTTTTGTTTAATGCCGTGCATGCGGAGATCAATTGCTTCATCTAATGTTGCAACCGCAAAAAACGCTGCTCCGGCTTCTGCAAGGTGTTCGCTCACTTCTTTTGCTCCAAGTCCGTATGCGTTTGCCTTAACAACTGCAATCAGTGTCTTTTCAGGATTGATTCCCTGCACTGCTCTGTAGTTTTTTTCTATGGCCCGAAGATTTACGTCGAGCACTGTATTTCTGTAATACTTATCGCTCATTCAGTAGCCTCCTCTATAATAACTGTTGCGACTGCATAATCTTTTGAATGGGAGATGGATACATGCGCGTTCGGCGCATTTGCGAGAGACGGTTTACCGCGCTCATCATTTATGCAATTAATATCATTGAAGCTGACTGTACTGCCAATTCCCGTTCCAAGTGCTTTACTGTATGCTTCTTTCACTGCAAAACGTCCTGCAAGGTATGTGATTTTACGTTCTTCGCCCGCAATGCTGCTGTAATGACTCATTTCATCGGGCGTCAGAATTCTTTTTGCCAGACGGTCGTCTTTATTCACTTTATGAATTCGCGAAATTTCTATAATATCCGTTCCGAGTCCTGTAATCATAACGTTCCCTCCCCCCGCTGTATATTCATGTTTTTATTGATCAGTTCACGGATATCGTGACGCAGCTGATCTGCTTTATCTGTTTCCAGTTCAGGAATATACAGTTTTTCAGCAGATGTCTGCAGCGAAATACCTTTTAAATTCATCCGCTTCATAATAGGACCGACAGTTGTATCAATGTTCTGAACGCGGTACAGCGGTACTGCTACTTCAGATTTAAACCAGATGCCGCTGTGGATGCGTATTTCATCCTCAAGCACTTTATATCTGAAGTACTTATAACGGAGTTTAGGAATAATCCATGCATGCACGATAATTATATAAATCGCAACAGCCAGAGGAATAAGGAATATCCACCACGGAATAAAATCCAAAAATATTTGGGCGATGCCGATTGCGGCTGCAATCAGCAGCCAGACACCTGCGTTAATGTACTCCCTTATTCTCCACAGCCTGATCGCTTTCGGTGAAATGCGTTTCATCGTCATGCCCCCTCTCTATAAACGTCCAGATTGTTTCAATATCATGTTTTTCAATAAATTTAATTTCTGCCGACGAGCTGGCAATACCGCCCGGAGTCGACACTTCGATATGACCGAGATCCGCCCGGTGTAAAAATGGATTGCGGCGGTAAGTCGTATCGATAATTTTATCGCGTTTGATGGCATAATGGCGGCGTGTAAAGAATGACGCTGTCATCAGATTAATTTCATCCTTATAAATTGCATAGCCGACATTTTTTGCACTGTAAATCCCGCTCGCAATTAAAAGCAGCAGAATAACCGCCGCACCGATATAAAAGTAAAACATAAATGTTTCACCGTGGAAAAAGTATGCCATCACACTGATACCCGCGATAAAAAACAGTAACGTAATTTGGAAATAGCGGCGTATTGCACGGAACGGCACGACACGTTTCGGCAGTTCCAGATAGTAGTTCGGGAAAATATCACCGATAATGCTGTACAGTTCTTTCTTTTTAATGAACGGCAGCAGCTGAACCTTGCCGTCGATTTGATCTGATTCAAGCGAGTCGCTCGTAATCGACACCGATAACGCATAGTAACCGATTAAGCGGCGTAAAATACTGTCGGATATAATGACGTTCTGCACTCTGTTTATATTGACACTCTTATTCTTTTTGGAGAATAAGCCGTACTCCACAGTCAGATCTTCACCGCTCTGTTTTAATGTGTAATCGTAGTTTCTAACCATGATGATGATTGTACCGATAATGTAACCGATGATTACAAACACAAGCGAAGAAATAACAATGCCGAACACTATACTTCTGACGAGTCCGCTGACGTATTCAAAATAGTTTTCAATAAGAATTTCTCCGCCGACTACATTCAGAATACCGAAGAATATTGCGGCAAAGACCCCAAGTCCGCCGCTTGTCATCGCCATTAGCACAAGTTCTTTTGTTTTCATTTTCTTCAGCGTAACGAATTCACGGGCAGCCGCTTTAGGTACAGCTTCCGTCTCTGTTTCTCTCGGCCACGGGCTTGAATCCCCCTGGTTAACAGTAATATCCTCGTTCTCGATATCCTGCTGTTCCTCATAAATCATTTTTTGAATTTCCTGCCCCTGAGACTTTTTAATCGTATCTATTTTGATACCGTCGCCGGGCGTTAAAATATCGAGCTGGACCGCACCGAAAATACGGTGGAAGAACGGTTCATTAAAGTCGATGGACTGAATCCGTTTAATATCCAGTTCCTTTTCGTTCCGCGTAAGTATTCCGTCTTTATAAATAAATTTATTGTTCTCGATCCAGAACCTTGTGCGGTATATATTAAGCATATCGAATCCTGTAAAGACGATAAAAACAAGTGCCAGTATGCCGATGCCGCTGAACAGCATCCACGGGCTGACTGATCCTGAAAATAATTCTTCTCTCATATTAAAGAAAATAATAATTGCCGGGAAAAACATCGTCTTAGTTCCTTTAACGACACTTCCAGCATATGCAATTTTATGAAGTTTCTGAGGATTATACATCTGTATTTTCCCCCTTAACGATATCGATGATATCCGATTTTAAAATTCTGGCTTCATCAATTTGAAGCGGCGGCATATCGATGCCGATACCTGCAGTTTTAATACGGACCGCAGCCAGATTATATTTTCTCGACAAAGGTCCTGTTTTAAATTCAACACCCTGTGCTCTTTTTAGCGGAATCATCTGGGTCTTCACCGTAAAGAACCCCTGTCTGACGATAATTCTGTCCTCGAGCAGTTCATAAGATGTCACTTTCGTATAAATCCACGGTCTTAAGAACACAAATCCCGCGAGTTCCAGCACGAGCAGACCGATAAATACATAATACAGCCAGACCGGCCATGAAAAGAAATGGACTGCCACACCGGCAGCTGTAAATATAAGAATACTGGTTACCCATATTAATAATGCTTTGACCGTCATATACGGTCTGACGCGTTCGTTCAACTCTATCATAAGCAACCCTTCCAACTGTTAGTTTATCTCTATGATACAACACTCAGAAAACATAAAAAAGCATTCACTTAAAAAGTGAATGCTTCAGTAATTCATTATTATTTCTGGTGATCTTTGAATACACGGCCTTGTTTGCTTGTGCGTCCGCCTGATGATGGTTTACCACCTTGACGTTTAGCGCCGCCGCCGCTGTTTCTTGAAGGTCTGCCGCCGTCACGACCGCGTCTGTTGCCGCCGCCGCTTCTTTGACCGCCTTTACTATAGTTTGATTTACCTCTGCGTCCGCCGTGACCCTTGCGAGAAAGTGGTTTTTCAAATGACAATTGAATATTGTCATCTTCTTTGGCATACAGAAGTTCATTTACTAACGCTGCAATAACTTCGCGTGACTCATGAGTTTTCATTAACCCGTCAGCCACTTCGAAAGTGTGCTGATTTTTATTGTCCGCTAACCATGCACCGATTTTTTCAAAGACTTCGTTTTCACGAGCTTTTTCTACTTCTTTTTTACTTGGTGGACGAAGTGTAACGATTGGTTTCTTCTTGTCTTTTTCAATCTGACGCAGGAAGTCCATCTCTACAGGGTTAACGAATGTTAACGCCATTCCTTCTTTACCGGCACGGCCGGTACGTCCAATACGGTGTGTGTAAGACTCGGAATCCTGTGGAATATCGAAGTTGTACACATGTGATACATCCGTAATATCCAAGCCTCTTGCTGCTACATCAGTAGCTACTAAAATGTCTAATGAATTATTTTTGAATTTCTTTAATACTTCAAGACGTTTAGATTGAGTAATATCGCCATGTAAACCTTCTGCACGGTAACCTTTAGCAATTAATGCACTTGTCAATTCATCTACACGGCGTTTTGTACGGCCGAATACGATTGCAAGGCTTGGCTGATGAACATCAAGGAATGATGTAAATACAGATAATTTCTCCAGCTCTTTAACAATTGTGTAGAATTCATCGATTAATGGATCGGAATTGTTTTGGTTCATCGTTTTAACGATGTGAGGTTTGTTCATGAAACGCGTTACTAAATCCTGGATTGCCCGGGGCATTGTCGCTGAGAATAGAAGTGTGTGACGATTGTCTTCAGGTACTTTGCTCATGATGAATTTAACATCATCGATGAAGCCCATGTTCATCATTTCATCCGCTTCGTCTAAAACAAGTGTGTGAACATCTTGTAATTTAAGCGTACGGCGGTTGATGTGGTCAATCATACGACCTGGTGTACCAACAATGATTTCGGGTTGTCTTTTAAGATCTTTAATCTGACGGTCTATGCTCATACCGCCGAAAATAACTGCAGTAGCTAATTTCTTTCTTTTAGCAAATGCTTTAATTTGTTCGCTGACCTGAACTGCTAATTCTCTAGTCGGTGTTAACACTACAACTTGAGTGCCTGCACCTTTAGTTGTGTTTTCTACAATTGGGATACCGAATGCACCGGTTTTACCAGTCCCCGTCTGAGCCTGACCAATGATATCTTTACGCTCTAATGCTAAGGGAATACTTTCCACTTGGATTGGGGTAGGTTCTGTGAACCCCATATCAGATAGTGACTGAATTGTATCGTCACTAATACCTAACTCTTTAAAAATTTTCAAACTTTAGTCTCCTTTGACTATTTCATTTCTCGCATGTACAACTTCTCTATAGTAACACTTAACGCTTTAATCCACAAGATGTTTTAATCGTATATCAAGAAATAAAAACCTCTCGACCAGAATATTCAGCTCCAGCTGCTTGTCTTCAGTGAACATTATCAGATGGGGGGTGTGCTCCATGAGAACCAGTTTTGAATGCGGGATTTTCTTCTCTGCTTCTATGCTTGTCGCGTACGGGACAAGCAGATCAATCTTTCCGTGTATAAGCAGCGTGTCACATTTAATACTTTCAAGGTCACCGATTTTCGAGTCGACAATTTTAATGAATTCTTTCATCGCCCTGATGGGAATATTTTTCAGACGCGGTCTGATTTTTGACATCAGATTCAATTTTAAATGATTGTTTACTTCAGACGGTGACAGTTTAAGCCTGTTCAGTCTGCTTAATTTCGTATGGTCGAATGCCGGTGCAATTAAGACCAGCTTTTCAACCTGATAATTCTGAGCGATAAAACTCGCAAATACACCGCCCATTGAAAAGCCGATGACGTATATTTTATCGGTGCGCGATGCTAAATTAAAATATGCCTGCTCCGCTTCTCCGTACCAGTCATCGCCTGTGACAGAAGATAAATCCAGCGTCGTTCCATGACCCGGATACTGGGGAAACTCATATTCAAAGTCATAGCGTTTTTTCAAATATTGAAATGCCGGCTCCAGTTCATACCTTCCGCCTGTATAGCCGTGTAAAAAAAGCACTCCGATTTTAGATATCGTCAATCACCCTCTCAACCGCCATACCGCGTGATCCTTTCAAAAGAATCACTGTATCTTCATTAAAATGGGCTTGTACTTTACTTTTCAGGTCTTCAATCGATGTCGTATGCTCTTTGTCTTCCATCGTTAAAGTATCATGAATATATTTTGCACCGTCACCGAACGTATAAATCTTCGTAAAATGATACTTTCCTTCATTAATAAAGTGTGCAACGTCTTCATGCAGTTCCTGTTTGTAATCTCCGAGCTCCAGAATATCAGCCAGCACAAGGATTTTATCTGTGTGCGTCATGCGGCCAACCGTATCAACTGCGCTGATCATGCTCGATTTCGAAGCGTTGTACGCATCGTTAACGATTAATGCGCCGTCCGGATGAGCAATGCGTTCCATTCTCATACTTGTCACTTTGAGGTTCGCAAGGTTCTCTTTGGCTTCCTCCAGCGTTACCCCCAGAGTTTCTCCTGCAAGAACTGCAAGCGATGCATTCAGTGCGTTGTGAATACCAAGCTGTGGAATATCGAACTGCGCGTCTTTAAAAGTAAAGTGCGTACCGCTATCGTTTTCTGTTACCTTGCCGATTGTATTCTCATTTGCTTCAAGAAGGCCAGCTGTCTGAATCTCATATGCTGTATCTTTCTCGACAATCGCATCGAGCAGCGGGTAATCTTTGGAATAGATAAACGTGCCGTCGTCTTTTAAATAATCGACGATTTCGTATTTTGCTTTGGCAATATTTTCTCTCGATCCCAGCATTTCAATATGGGATTCGCCGACGCTCGTAATAACAGCAACATCCGGCTTTGCCATTCTGCTCAGGAAATTTATGTCCCCCACTCTATCCATACCCATTTCCAGAATAGATACTTCCGTATCTTCATCCAATTGCAAAATAGTCAGCGGCATGCCGATTTCATTATTGAAGTTTCCTGGTGTTTTCTGCACTTTGTATTTCGCACTGAGCACGCATTCAAGCATATCTTTTGTCGTTGTCTTGCCGTTTGAGCCTGTAACAGCAATTACCTTCGGGTTGACGAGTTTTAAATATTCTTCCGCAATGTTCTGAAGTGCTTTCAGCCCGTCAGCAACGTGAATCACCGGATAATCCGCTTCTTCAACCGGCTGCTCGCTGAGCGTAACGCCTGCGCCTTTTGAAAATGCTGTATCTATAAATCTGTGCCCGTCGGCGTGTTCGCCTTTAAAAGGTACAAACACATTATCTTCTTCTATAGTACGTGTATCGATTGATACACCTTTAATTATGCTGGTCTGCATATCCGCTGCACGGCTGTTCATCGTGCCGCCGGCGAATTTCGCTATTTGTTCTATCGTTGCTTTTATCATAATTTTTTCATCCTAAATTTTTGTATTTACTGTTTATAATTATAAATTAGTTGTATACTAAATGTCATGATTTCTATATGAATTAGGTGACTTTCTTGAGTAATAATAAATATACACGTCAAAATTCGAACTTCTTTGCACGCATCGACTGGATTCTTATTATTTTAATCCTGCTGCTTGCTGCAATCAGTGTAATGTCAATCAGTTCGGCGATGACCAGCGGCCAGTACGGCACAGACTTCAGCACCCGGCAGATGGCATTTTACGGTTTGGGTTTCCTGCTTGCGTTCGGCTTAATGATGGTGCCGTTTAAACTGATTAAAAGCTATACGTGGGCACTGTACATATTGGGTGTACTGAGTCTTGTTATTTTATATATTGCACCCGTGTCGTCTGTAACCCCGATTATTAACGGTGCAAAAAGCTGGTACCAATTCGGTTTCTTCAGTATCCAGCCGTCGGAGTTCGTAAAAATCATTTATATTTTAACGATGGCTTACGTTATCAGCCAGCATAACAAATATAAATTAACGAACACGTTATCGATGGATTTAAGGCTGCTGCTGAAGCTGATTTTGGTTTCCATTATGCCGATGCTTTTCATATTGCTGCAGAATGACCTTGGAACTGTGCTCGTAATGATTGCGATCTTTCTCGGACTTGTCATCGTTTCAGGCATCAGCTGGTGGCTGATTATTCCAACGCTTTCTGTAGCAGCATCGACCGGTCTTGCATTAATTCTCGGTATTTTATACCGCCCGGATTTACTCGAACGCTATTTAGGTATCCACCCTTACCAGTTCGAACGTATCTATTCATGGATAAACCCTGAAGACTTCCAGTCCGACAGCGGATTTCAGCTGACGAACTCGCTGATTGCCATCGGTTCCGGAGGTATTACGGGCAAAGGCTACACCGAAGGTATTATTTATATTCCAGAAAACCATACCGACTTTATCTTTACGATAATCGGCGAGGAATTCGGTTTTATCGGTTCAACAATTGTTATTATCGTACTCTTCATGCTGGTGATGCATTTAATCCGTATGGCCTTTATGGCTACGGACAGCTTTGCTGCTTATTTCATTATCGGCTATCTTGCACTGCTTGTGTTCCACATCATCCAGAATATCGGCATGACGATTCAACTGCTGCCGATTACGGGGCTGCCGCTGCCGTTTATAAGTTACGGGGGAAGCGGACTGTGGGCTAACATGCTTGCCGTCGGCATCATGCTCAGCATGTATTTCTATCACCTCAGTAAAGGTGCCAAAAACATATAAAAACTGCTGAAAAGGGATATCCCCTCCTCAGCAGTTTTTATTTTAAATATTATTTTCTTTCAGTCTGAGCTGATCTTTATTTGCTATGCGATTCATAATTTCAAACCTTGATTTGGAAACCGTCACTTTAACACCGAGTTCATGCAGCATCTGGACGACTTCTTTTACTTTGCTTTTGTCGTTTTTGCGCATATTGACACTCCTTTTTTCCAGCTAACTTAATTGTACTTGTTTATGCTATAATTATCTATACTTTTCAGATATTAATTATTACAGACTGACAAACTTTTTAAAATTTCAAAGAAGGTGGACATCTATGACTATACCGATTTGGAACATTTACATTACAGATGCCACAGTATTTTCAATCGTTACTGTTGTATTATTTATAGTAAACTTCCTGCTCGCCGCCGGTCTCATATTTCTTGAAAGACGCAGCGCTCAGAGCGTTTGGGCATGGGTTTTAGTATTATTTTTTATTCCTATTGGCGGTTTTATACTTTACATGCTCTTCGGCCGCACCATTTACCGGCAGGAGCTTTTTAAACTGGATGAGGATGATAAAGTCGGACTCGAACATCTCGTCAGCGAACAGCTGGAAGAGATTACACATAACCGGCTGACATTCGCCAATCCAATCGCAGAGAAGCATAAAAAACAAATTCATATGCTGCTTTATAATAACCAGTCATTCGTCACCAGCAATAATGACGTGACTACTTTTACAGATATGAATAATAAATTTGCACAGATGCTGAAAGATATAGAAGCAGCTGAAGACCATATTCATTTTCAGTACTATATTTTCAAAATGGATAATATCGGCGCCGAGCTGTACAAGGCGCTCTTAAAGAAACAAAAAGAAGGCGTCTCAGTACGCATTCTGTACGATGACATCGGCTCCCGGTCTTTATCGCTTAGAAACTTCAGCGATATCAGGAATGCCGGCGGGCTCGTTGAGGCATTTTTCCCGAGTAAACTCCCGTTAATCAACCCTCGTATTAATAACCGCAACCACCGTAAAATTGTCGTTATCGACGGTAAAATCGGATATATCGGCGGTGCCAACGTCGGCGATGAGTATCTCGGACGCGATCCGAAAATGGGTGACTGGCGCGACACTCACCTCCGCATTGCGGGTAATGCTGTAAAATCACTCCAGCTCCGCTTTATGCTGGACTGGAACTCGCACGATACACGCAACAATATGAAGCATGAAGATCATTATTTTCCTGAAATTTTGTCAGTCGGCCAGACAACGATGCAGATTGCGTCGAGCGGTCCGGACGAAGATTATCAACAGATAAAATACGGATATCTGAAAATGATTTACAAAGCGAAGAACACCATTCACATTCAGTCGCCCTATTTCATTCCAGATCAGTCAATGATGGAAGCAATACGTATTGCGATACTGTCTGGAGTCAGAGTTAAAATTATGATCCCAAGTTTTCCGGATCATCCGTTCGTTTACTGGGCTACATATTCAAATGTCGGCTCCCTGATGAGAATGGGCGCGGAAATTTACATGTACCAGCCGGGCTTCCTGCATCAGAAAGTATTTATTATAGATGATGAAGTCGTATCGGTCGGAACGACTAACGTCGATAACCGCAGCTTCGTTTTAAACTTTGAAGTGAATGCATTTATGTACGATGAAACAGAAGCGACTAAACACCGCAAAATATTTGAATCAGATATTAAAAATTGTGAAATACTCACAGAAGAAAAATACGAAAGCCGCGGTCTGTGGATTAAGATGAAAGAAGGCCTCGCTAATTTAATATCGCCGATATTGTAATATTGTAATATCGGATACGTCCCCTGCAGCTTATATAAGCTGCGGGGGATTTTTTATTGATGTTGAATGGTGTGGAGTACGACACCGTCTCACCGTCATACTTTAACCGTCGCAATCGATATTCATCGAAAGCAAAAAAGCAGAATCCTCATTAGGATCCTGCTCTTAAAAATTCACTGCTGCTTTATTTTTTACGTTTTTTCTTAGGTTTAACTTTAGCGTTTTTAACGCGCGCTTCTTTTTCAGCCTGTTCGCGTTCGTGCGCTGCAATAATCGGTGCCATTTCTTCATTAACTTTCTTGCGGTAGAATGTGTTACCTGCCCAAGTTTGGAAAATCAGGAAGATACCGCCGACTGCCCAGTATAATGGGAGTGCTGATGGTGAAATCGCTGAAATCCAAATAATCATTATTGGAGAAATGTACATGAATAACTGCATTTGCTTACGCTGTTCTTCAGCTACATATCTAGTCGATACCCATGCCTGAATTGCGTATACAATACCTGCAATTGCAACCATGAAGTAGTCTGTTTGTGTTAAGTCCATCCATAAGAAATCAGGATGAGCTGTTATTCCGCCATCGGAAGGGAATCGTAATGCAAAGTATAATGCCATAACAACCGGCATCTGAATAAGAATAGGTAAACAACCCATGTTAAGCGGGTTAATATCGTGTTTCTTATAAAGACCCATCATTTCCTGCTGGGCTGCCATTTTTTCTTCCTGCGTTGTTGCAACTTTAACGCGCTGCTGGATTGCTTCCATTTCTGGTTTGACAATCTTCATTTTTTCTCTCATCATCATCTGATTTTTGTATGTACGCATCATGAATGGGAAAATTGCCAGTCTCACAATCAGCGTGATGACGATAATAGCCAGACCGTAGTTGTTGTCCAGATTATCTCCAAGCCAGTGCAATAATGTATCCATTGGCTGGACGAGAGTGTTATAGAAGAAGCCGTCTCTATTCTCAGGCTGTGAATAGTCACACCCCGCCAAGAATAGTACCAGTACCATAGACGCTGGTAATAGCCACTTTTTAATCATTTCTTCACCTCTAAGTAATATCTCACATAAAAAAGATTGTACCATAAATAGAAGTGTATAAAAACCAATTTCATAGCATATGGTTAATATTTCACAAAGTTACTGCAACAAAGCTGTCACGGTTTGTTCAATATTGTCGGAACCGGTAATTGCCGAAATAACACAAATCCCGTCTGCTCCGCTGTCGAGACACAAATTGCAGTTTTTTTCTGTAATTCCGCCGATTGCAGCGGCTGGCAGCTCAGTATGCTTGATTATTTCCCGCAACCCTTCAGTACCGATTGCCTCACCTGCATCTGATTTCGATAAAGTACTGAACACCGGACCGATACCAAGATACGATACCCGGTCCAGCCTGCTTGATTTAAGTTCTGTTAAATTACCGACAGACAGACCGATAATTTTATCGTTAAAGTATTCCGGCAGCATATCCGGATTTATGTCGTCCTGTCCGATATGAATGCCGTCCGCTTCAACTTCTTCTGCCAGTTTCACATCATCGTTAATAATGAACGTTACATTATACTGGTTGCACAGTGCTTTTATTTCCAGTGCAAAGTCCGTCAGTGCCTGCCCCCTTTTAATATCAGCACCCTTTTCACGGAGCTGAAAACAAGTTACACCCGCTTTAAATGCCATCTCCAAATCCTGCAGCGGATTTTTAAAACTGCTTGAACCCGCAATCAGATAAAGTCTTAATATATCTTTATTCATGAACATCCACTCTCTTGGTTTTATAGTCATCTGTTTTAAAGTTATAAATTTCATCGATGAGTTTTACAGCAAATGTTCCCGGTCCTTCAGCAGTACGCGCTGCTTTTTCAGCTGCAATATTATAGAGACTTACGGCATCAGCAATACTGTCCGCATTATTTTTCATTGCTAAAAATGCAGCAGATATTGCACCGAGCACGCAGCCGGAACCTGTAATATCCTCCAGATACTCATGACCGTTATGCAGCGTAATTTTCTGTGTACCGTCAGCATATGCATCTGTTTCACCGGTCGCCAGTACAGGCACGTTTAACACGCCGTGTGCGGCTTTTGCAATATCAAGTGTATTTCCTTCTACGATGGAGTCAACGCCTTTAGAAGCTGCTTCCCGGCCGCTTAAAGCATGTATTTCCCCTGCGTTGCCTTTAACCAGTGCAATATCGTATTTACGGAGCAGTTTATCTGTTAAATTTTTACGAAACAGGGACGCCCCGCAGCCCACAGGATCCAGCACAACTGGAATATTGTACTCATTGGCACAACGTGCCATTTCTTCATACAGCGGAATCTTCTCCTCAGTACAAGTTCCGATATTTAACAGCAGTGCGCCTGCATGTTTTAAAATATCAGCCGCTTCATTTTTCTCCCCGCTCATAATCGGCGATGCTCCAAGTGCCAGCAGGCTGTTTGCAGTAAACGGCTTAACAACGTCATTCGTAATGCACACGACAAGCGGACGTTCTTTTCTTAACTGTTCGATCATCTGAATCAATCTCCTTTATAACTGAAATGGTTTACCGGACCGCTGCCCCTGCCGATACCGGGAGAGTTCTGAATCGCATTCGTAATATATGCCTTGCCTGTTTTGAACGCTTCTTCTATCGTGCACCCTTTTGCCAGTTCCGCAGTCAGTACTGCTGAGAATGTACAGCCTGTGCCGTGCGTCTGGTCCGTCTCAATGCGCTTTGCCGTCAGCGTTGAAATATTGCTGCCGTCATATAAATAATCCGTTGCATCGCCTTCCAGATGTCCGCCTTTTATAATCACACTGTTTGCGCCCATATCATCAACAAATATTCTCAGCGCTTTATGAATGTCCTCTTCTGTCCGGATAGTCATGTTTGTAATATCTTCCGCTTCATGCAGATTCGGCGTGACAATCTGCGCCAGCGGAATCAGCGTTTCAATCAGCGTCGACATCGAATTATCCGTCATCAGACGGTCTCCGCTCGTGGCAATCATTACCGGATCCATCACGTACGGAATATTGTACTTTCGGACGTATTCAGCAATCACCGTCATCATATCCGCTTCAGCAATCATGCCCGTCTTCATCGCATGCGGGACTTCATCTGAAAAAATACTGTTCAGTTCTTTATCGATAAAATCCGCCGGCACATTGTAAACATCCTGAACTCCTAAAGTGTTCTGCGCCGTCAGTGAAGTAACCGCAGCCATACCGTAAACGCCGCGTGATTGCATCGTTTTCAAATCCGCAAATACACCCGCACCTCCTGTCGGGTCAGTTCCCGCAACAGTTAAACCAATTGGTAATCCAGCCATTAATATGTCCCCCTGTAATTAAAAAACCCACTTCCGGCGAAGTGGGCAGAATGGTTTCAGAAAAATACCTGTCATCATCTTCACTTCCCTACGCCAGCATAACCTGGATCAGGTGAAAAGGGACAAGCATGCGCTATCTCAGCCTTATCGGCGCCCCCAGTGGATTTCTTATTCTTTTTAATAACATAAGCCTATCACATTTCATTCTGCTGTCAAAGCAGATTGCGGCGCTTAAATACTGCTGCACCAATTATTGCCATAACAAAGCCGAGTACCGTAATAATAAGCACTGCCGGAATGTCCATACTTTCATGCGGCATCTCGCTTAAATAATGAAACGGACTGAGCATTAAATAAATATCATCGATATTTAATAGCACACCGAAGTAGTTCGCAAAAAACACATAGGTAACATACAGCCATGCAGTAATATGAAGTTTCTTCGAAATACCTGCAAACAGCGCCGATACTCCAACCGTAAAGACAATACCCGCACTGTAATTTACAGCCGACAGCAGGTAGTCGTTAACAGTAATACTCAAATCATCGACATTCATACTTGCCAGATACATGCCGAGTACTGTCAGCACAAATGCGGATACCGCTGCTGCAAGCCCGTACATATAATGAGTCGCAAACACTGTTCCGCGAGACAGTTTCCTGTTAAGTGTTCCTGAATTCATTACTTCCAGCCGTCCCGTTTTTTCTTCAGCAAGCATACGTCCGTTAATCATCAGAGCAGGCGCTGCAGATATCAATGCCGAAATAACAAACAGCATGCTGATAAAGAACTCAGCTGCGTTATTGCTGCCGAGCGCTTCACGGAGCATATCATTTTCCCCAATCAGACTCTCAAGGTCGCCGAATACGGATCCGTAAGACAAGCCGGCAATAAACAAACCAATCAGCCAGCTGATTATCAGCACTCTCATATTAATGAATGCGAGCTTAGGATAGCTGTTAATATTTCTCAAACGTTTTTCTTTACCTGTTTTTATATAACTGTCTCCAAGATCACGTTTGATAAACAGCATATAGCTGAGTACGGCAAGCAGTAAAATAACTATGAACGGCAGCAGCCATAATCCGTTATTCGCTCCGTACACTTCAATCCGCGACAGCCAGTGATACGGTGATGCTGCAGAATAAGCTGTATCTGCAACGTCAGTCACTGCACGGTATAAATAAAATACGAGCAGCAGCGAAAGCGAAACACCGAATGTCATATCTCCGCTGTCGAATAAATTACCGAGAACCATTGTCATAACGAAAAACAGAAGTCCGAACATCGCAAGTCCAAGCGCATAGTATAAGTTGCCAATCAGCGACAGCCCGTCGATATTATATAAACTTAAACCGCCGAATAATATAATAAAGACCAGCAGATTAATCACTGCACCGATCATCAGCTGAGAGGACACAATCGTCTTTTTGCCGATGCCTGCGCTGAGTACATATTCAGTGAGTCCCGTATCTTCAGCTTTCCGGGCGATGCCGTTAGCGATTAAAATACTAAAGAGACCGTGAAACAGCGCCATAAACATCAGCATCTGATGACCGAACATAACAGCAGTTGTATAATCTCCGCCCGGTACAGGACCAATCATTGCAGTCATTGCAGCATTATCGACTGTCATTTTCATGCCTTCCCGCTCTGCGGCCGTACTGTAGAGTCCGTCAAACACCGCCGGCACAGCCAGTGACAGACCGCACAGTCCAATTATCCAAAGCGCTGATTTCAGCCTCAGATTTTTCATCAGCATTTTAAAATACATCATTCAGCATCCTCGTAATAGCGCATAAAAATATCTTCCAGCCGCGGCGGTGCGGTTGTTAAATTTTTCAGGTTATACAGTTTTAAATACTTTAGAAATTCCGGCACTCTGTCATTATCAACAAACAGATGATAACCGTCATCCGATTCGGTAAATTCATGCACGAAGTCACGATGTTTTAAGGCGGTAATATCATCATCCGTCTCGATAATATATTCCATCCGGGTAATATGACGCAGTTCTTTTAAGCTGCCGGACTCTATAATTTTACCGTCACGGATAATGGCAATCCGGTCAGCCAGTTTTTCAACTTCCGACAGAATATGGCTCGACAGCAGAATTGTTTTCCCTGTCTCTTTTGCTTTCTGTACTTCTTCATGAAATACACGTTCCATCAGCGGGTCCAGTCCCGTCGTCGGCTCATCAAAGATTAACAGCTCTGCATCGCTCAGGAATGCACTGATCAGCGCCACTTTCTGTCTGTTACCTTTAGAGTAGGTTTTACATTTTTTACTGCCGTCCAATTTAAATTTTTCAATAAGGCGCAGTTTTTCATCCGTATTTTTAAACCCGCGGGTCTTCATCATAAAATTAATTACTTCTTCACCGGTCAGATTTCCCCACAGGTTTACATCTCCGGGAACATAAGCGATATTTTCAATATACTTCTTATCTTTTTTTATCTTTTTACCTGCATACATTATTTCCCCGTGCGTCGGTTTTAACGCACCGATAATCATTCGTATCGTCGTTGATTTCCCCGCGCCGTTCGGGCCGATAAAACCAAACACTTCTCCTTTGTTCAAAGCGAAGGATAGATTTTCTGCAGCACGCACTTTCCCAAAATATTTTGAGACATTTTTCAGTTCCAGCATTTTATGCCCCCTCCCTGATATCACCTCAATTTTAACATATTTATTTTCAGCCGGTTCTTTCAAACGCAAAAAAAGACCGGGACGATTGTCCCGGCCTTTCGAATTTTATATTGTTATTACAGTCTTGCACCACATACAGGCCATGGTGAAG
>DAIPYL010000022.1:0-2169 GCA_036782755.1 Jeotgalicoccus sp.
CAGCTGAAGCCGTGAGAGGGTATCTCGCGGCTTTTTTTATTAAATGCAGAAACTGCTGATCCTCCTTTAAAAACAGGGTATAGAACCTGAGAATATAAATTTTGGAGGTATGGTGAATGAACGTAAACAGCTGGTCCAAAAATCTTGTGGCAGGGCACTGGCCAAAGCGCGAGCCTGATTCCCATAAAGGCAGCTACGGCAAGGTCGGTATTATTGCAGGCAGTGAAACGATGCCCGGAGCAGCAGCGCTTTGTGCTGCTGCAGCGGTCGAAAGCGGTGCAGGTCTAACGACAGTCAATACATTGAGGTCAGTCATTCCGATTGTTGCATCACATGTGCCGGAAGCGACGTTTTATCACAGAGACGATGATTTAAATGGTTTTCTGGAAGACAGGGATGCAGTCGCAGCCGGTCCGGGGCTCGGCCGTTTATCGGATGATATTATCGAAGATTTAATTACTAATTTTGAAGGACCTCTGGTGATTGACGCAGACGGTTTGTACAAGCTCAGCAGTCACGAGGTCATAATCAGGAAACGGACAGCGCCGTTAATCATTACACCTCACGTCGGGGAAATGGCGCGTATTATTAATGAAGATATTGAGTACGTGAATAATAACCGCTGCGAGGTGTCAGCGAAACTCGCAGCGGATTATGGTATATACGTGGTGCTGAAAGGGCCGGAAACGATAGTTGCAGAACCGAACGGCGGGTTATGGGTGAATCATACGGGTAACCCGGGACTTGCAAAAGGCGGCACGGGAGATGTGCTGACAGGGATGATTCTCGCATTTATCGCTCAGCGGACAGATATTCAGCCGGCTGTTTCAAACGCAGTGTATCTGCACGGCTATGCTGCTGATTATTTAATTGAGCAGGGTGAAGCGATTGAAACGGTCACAGCGTCAAAAGTCATTAGTGCTTTGAGTGCTTCTTTCCAAAAAGTAATAAGTTAGAATTATTGGACTATTTTAAAAAATGAATTGAAGTACATCATTCACTGCATATATAATGCAGTTGTATCTTGAATAAATAAAAAGGGGAGTAATATTTATGAAGGAAAATATTTATGGAAACGTACCATGCTTTCTGGGTGCTGAAAACCTGGTTAAAAAAGGTTCTTACGATACAGATGTTATTTTTTACGGTGCGCCGTTTGAAGGGGAAAGTACATGGGGGGATTATACAGGTGTGGAACTTGGACCGAAACAGATTCGTTCCTCATCCGCACGCTACAGCGGTTATTTGCCTGAGCTCGATCACGTTGATGTGACGGAACACCTGACGTTCGGAGATGCAGGGGATGTGCCGTTTGTGGCACATGATAATGCACAGTCGTACCAGAACATCGAAGATTTTTCTGCTGAGTTATGGAAAACAGGCAAGTTTCTCGTCGGTTTCGGCGGCGAGCACGGTGTGACGTATCCGATTCTGAAATCACTTGCTGACAGCGGCAAGAAAGTCGGTATTATACATCTCGATGCGCATTACGATAACATGCCGGATTATGAAGGCGAAATTTATGCCCGCAACACACCATTTATGCGCTTATACGAAACAGAAGGGGTCCGCAATGAATCGATTATTCATACGGGAATTCACGGACCGCGCAACAAACCCGACACAGGACGCTATGCACAGGAAAACGGTGCTGTCACTATTACGATAAATGACATCAGAGAATCGAAAGATTTACGTGCTTATGCGAAAGAAATTTATGATTTGGCGGCAAAAGATGTCGATGTGGTTTACTTATCAATCTGCAGTGATGTGCTGGATTTTGCATATAATCCAGGCGGACCTGTAGATGGTAACGGCTTAACTTCATATGAACTGCTTACATTAATACACGAATTCGGGAAACATGGACTCGTAGGTATGGATTATGTCGAAGTGTATCCAATGATGGACAGAAACCAGCATTCAGCGCACTTTGTCAGTTACGCAGTGCTTTATGTACTCGCCGGGCACTTAAAACATTTAGGAAAAATCTGATTAAATAGGGGATGGGATCTCGATGAACAGATTTAAGGAAATACTGAAAGCACTTGGACCAGGTATGGTCATTACAGCTTCATTCATCGGTCCAGGTACAGTAACCACAATGACGCGTGCCGGTGCCGGTTTCGGTTACAGTATATTATGGGCGGTTATATTTTCAGTGATTGC
>DAIPYL010000022.1:2269-17425 GCA_036782755.1 Jeotgalicoccus sp.
CCGGTGCCGGTTTCGGTTACAGTATATTATGGGCGGTTATATTTTCAGTGATTGCAACAATCGTACTCCAGGAAATGATTATCCGTCTGGCTTTAGTCACTAGACGCGGCCTTGGGGAAGCGATTTACGATTTATTTAACAACACACTTGGAAAATTTCTTGTCGTGTGGATTTCTATGCTGGCAGTTGCCATCGGCTGTGCGGCATACATGAGCGGTGATCTGCTCGGAACATCACTTGGACTTGGCTATCTGCTTGGTATACCGACAAATATACTCGCACCAATCGTCGGTATCATAATATTATCGATTGGCTTACTTGGAAGCTATAAAGTTATTGAAAAAATTATGCTCGGTCTAATGGTGATTATGGGAGCGACATTTATTACGACAATGTTCCTTGTTAAACCGGACTGGAGTGAAGTATTCGGCGGTGCATTCATTCCATCGATTCCGGACGGTTCGCTTATTATGGTAATTGCTCTGATTGGTACGACGGTTGTACCGTATAACTTTTTCCTTCACGCAACCGCCGTGCATGAACGTTTTGGCGGCTTGAGAGATTTAAAACTGGCGCGCTGGGATACAATTATTTCGATTACAATCGGGGGTATAATTTCAGGTGCGATTTTAATTTCAGCAGGGACGTTAATTTACGGTCAGGAAGTTGACAATGTTGTCGCACTTGCAGGACCGCTTGTACCGGTACTAGGTGATGTATGGGCGCCAATATTTATCAGTGTTGGTTTGTTTGCTGCAGGTTTCTCATCTGCACTGGCATCACCGATGGGTGCTGCAGCAACCGTCAGCTCTTTCTTTAAATGGGAAGGCGGCATGAAGAACAAAAAATTCAAAATGATTTTCGGACTGGTTATTCTGATTGGTGTAGTTACATCGGCAATCGGCTTTGAGCCGCTTGAAGTCATTCTTCTTGCTCAGGCATTGAATGGTGTTATTCTGCCGCTGATTGCAATTCTGATTTACATTATCGTTAATAAAAAAGGACTTATGGGCAAACATAAAAACGGTCCTATTTTAAACGTTGTCGGATTTTTAGTTGTTGCGGTCGTTTCATTCTTAGGGATTTACAGTATGATTGATGCAGTCACAGCGTTTTTCGGATAAATAAATTTTTAATGGCCCCGGTGACGGGGTCATTATCATTAAATTGCTTTCATCCGCGGGCATGACTAAGATGAATAGAAATACATAAAATTTGAGGGAGAGAAATATTTATGAATATTGGATTAGTTGGTTCAGGAGCAATCGGTCAGTATTTATTAAAGAACATTAACGGCGGCAGCAATGGTGACTTAAATGTAACGAGCGTATTTGTGCGAAATTACGATAAGTACAAACACCTCGAGGAACAATATAATGTAGAACTCTTCACAGATTTAAATAAGTTTCTCAAAGCAGACACAGATATTATCGTAGAAGCGGCGAACGTCGAGACCAGCAAAGAATTGCTGCCTGACATTATTAAAGTTAAGGATACGATGATGATCAGTATCGGCGCTTTGGCAGATGAAGAACTGCTTAAAACAGTATCGGCTGAAGACAGCAAAACACTTCACCTGCCGTCGGGCGGAATCGGCGGACTTGATCTGGTGCAGAATGCGAGAGCGCTCGGCAATCTGGACACAGTAACGTTAACGACGCGCAAACCTGCAGCATCATTAATTGATGAGCCGGTCGATGGCGAAACAGTAGTATTTGAAGGAAAAGCCAAAGATGCCATCGATAAATTCCCGAAAAACATGAATATCTCGATTATTTTATCGCTTGCAGGAGTCGGTATTGATAAGACAAACGTTGTACTGATCGCAGATCCGAAAGCGGAATTAAATAAACATACGATTAATATTTCAGGCGGTTTCGGCGATGCAGAGCTCACAATCAGCAGCAATCCGCTGCCGGAAAACCCGAAAACGAGTTCACTTGCAGCGCTGAGCGTGTATGCAACACTTGAAAGACTGGCTGAAAACGTTAAAATCGGCTGATAACATGACAAATGTCATGTGAATTTACTGACAGTTTAGTCTATATGCCAATCTCTTTATCATTCATAATTAAATACGAATAGATATGGGAGAGAGGTAAGCATATGACTAAAGAAAAACAGGCGGCACTGAGAAAAAGTGTAATGCCTTACGCAAAATCACAAACTAGAACGAGTGTCATACAGCTGCTGAATACGATACTGCCATTTTTTATATTATGGTTTTTAGCGTATCAGTCACTCAGTGTTTCATTCTGGTTAAGTCTGCCGTTTTCAATACTCGCAGCAGGATTTATGATTCGTTCATTTATTATTTTCCACGACTGTACGCACGGGTCATTCTTTAAAAACAAAAAATTAAACAACTTCTTCGGTAACGTAACCGGAGTCATTACACATTTCGCATATGAGAAATGGAAAAAAGAACACGCGATTCACCACGCAACAAGCGGTAACCTTGATAAGCGGGGAGTCGGGGACATTTGGGTAATGACTGTTCAGGAATATGAAGATGCAGATAAATGGGAAAGATTTAAATATCGTTTATACCGTAACCCGATTGTTTTGTTCGGATTCGGTCCGCTTTACTTATTCTTAATTGCCAACCGTGTGAACCGTAAAGCTGCGAAACGTCAGGAACGTATTAACACGCATGTTCTTACATTAATCATTGTTGGAATTTACTTACTGATCGGCTTTACTTTAGGCTGGCACGTATTACTGATGGTACAGCTGCCAATTGCTTACATCGCAGGTATGGCGGGCATATGGTTATTCTATGTACAACATCAGTTTGAAGATTCATACTTTGAGAACGAATCCGAATGGGACTTCGTAAAAGCCGCGGTAGATGGCAGTTCTTACTACAAACTTCCGGCTTGGCTTGAGTGGATGACAGGCAGCATCGGTTATCACCACGTGCATCATTTAGCACCGCGTGTACCAAACTATCATCTTGAAGAAGCGCATGAAAATACACCGCCGCTGCATAAAGCGACGACAATTACATTAAAAACAAGTTTGGAATCTATAAAGTTCCGTCTATACGACGAAGAAAACAATACGTTCATTACGTTTAAAAAGATGAAGGAACGTCTTGCAGGCAAGGTTGCAGATAACCAGACTGCACAATAAGCATTCACAGCATCCTCCTATGTAAAAATAGGAGGATGTTTTATCTCTATATAAGAGAATTTGATATAATAAGCTGAACAGGAGAGCGAAAGGACGAATGAAAATGAAGGATTGGTACCATATTTTCCCATCAAATACGGGGTTGAGTCTTTATATCTGGATTATTTTTTGTGTGCTGCCATTTTACTTCATTTTCCGTGCGACATCGCTCAGTGAAATAATTACCGGTATCGTGACAACATTAATATTCTTCGCGGTATACTGGCTGACATTTAAATCAAAAGGTGCACTGGTTTATATCGGTATCAGCATTGAGATTATTATTAATATTATCATGACGATATTATTCAGTTATGTTTATTTCGCATTATTTATCGCGATTTTTATCGGCAATATTAGAAGCAGAGCCGGCTTCGTTACGATGTATGTGCTGCTGATTGTAACGACAGTATTGGCGATAGTATTTGCCTCATTTTTTAATTACATGATTTTACTGACGCATCTGCCTTTTTTAATTATGACAATTCTTGGGGTTATTTTAATTCCGTTGAATAAGCGCAGCCGTCTGAAGCAGGAAGAACTGGAATCCCAGCTGGAAGATGCCAATCAGCGTATTGCGGAACTTGCTATTAAGGAAGAACGTCACCGTATTGCAAGAGATCTGCACGATACGCTTGGACAGAGATTGTCGATGATCGGTCTGAAAAGTGACTTGTCAAAAAAATTGATCGACAGCCGTCCTGAAGACGCGAAAGCTGAACTGCAGGATATACAGGATACTGCACGTCATGCATTAAAAGAAGTCCGTGAAATGATCAGTGATATGAAGCGTGTTAATTTTGAGGAAGAGCTGAATCATTCGAAATTGATTTTGGATACTGCAGAAATTAAACATGCAGCAACGATAGAAGTTGACTTTGAGAGCATTCCGATACTCATAGAAAATGTACTCAGCATGTGTTTAAAAGAGTCGGTAACAAACATTGTAAAACATAGCAGTGCAACGGAGTGTATGATAATTCTGACGGAGTCGCATAAAGATATATTCTTAAAAATTTCGGATAATGGAACAGGGACCCCTGGTTTTAATTACGGCAATGGACTGCAGGGCATGAAAGAACGCCTTCAATTCGTCAATGGAGAATCGCATTTCCACAGTTCGGAGAGCGGCTTTGAAGTGAACATTACAGTGCCGAAAGTACTGAGACAAATAGAGGAGGGGTAAGATGATTAGAATTGTACTGGCTGAAGATCAAAATCTGCTGTTGAGCGCGCTCAGCTCACTGTTAAATCTGGAAGAGGATATTACAGTAGTAGGTATGGCGGACAACGGTAAAGAAGCACTTAGACTCGTGGAGGAAAAGCAGCCTGATATTTGTTTAATGGATATTGAAATGCCGCTGATGACAGGACTGGATGCTGCGGAAGAACTGAGCGGGACAGATTGCAAAGTGATTATCCTGACAACATATGCGCGGCCGGGATATTTTGAACGTGCTAAAAAGGCGCAGGTCAGAGGATATCTGCTGAAAGATACACCGAGCGAAACGCTGGCGGAATCAATCAGGCAGATTATGAACGGGAAGCGGATTTATTCACCCGAACTGATCGATATTGCTTTTGAAACAGGCAATCCTCTGACATCAAGAGAAATAGAAATTGTCCAGCTGCTCGCTGACGGGAAGACGACGAAATCCATCGCGGAAGAACTGCATTTATCGAATGGAACAATTAGAAATTACGTCTCAATCGTGCTGGATAAACTGGGTGTAAGCAACAGAATAGAAGCCATTTCGAAAGCACTCGATAAAGGCTGGCTAAAGTAAAAAGCAGTCTCTCTGATTAATCTTCAGGAGACTGCTTTTCATTTGGAATAAATACTTCTGATTCACTGTATTCGGGATAGTAATAACCTTCAGGCAATGTCTGCAGCTCGATTAAACTGCCCCATGGCGTTTTAAAGTATACTGTACCGTTGCCCCCGGTATCTTCAAAACGGGTATTTGCATGAATATTAGACAGCGGCTGGCCGCCGGCTGCTTTCATCTGTTCATATGATCTCTTAATATCATCCGTATAAAAAGAAAGATGTGTATAGCCGTAGTCTTCCAGACTTAACGGTTTTCTGGAATGGACATTGTAAAATTGGAACATTTCGATATTCGGGCCGTTGCCGATAGTCAGCATTCTTTTTTTCACTATATATGACTCTTCAGGAATACCAAGCAGTTTTTCAACCATCGGTCCGCCTCTTGGGCGATCCTGAAGTGTCTGTGAATCATAGGCAATTTTTGCGCCGAGCCCTTTTTTGAAAAACTCGGTGGCTGATTCTATATCCGGAACAGTCATTCCAATATGATTCATCCCTCGAATTAAACTCATATTAATCACTCCTTCAGATAAAAGCTTTATATTTATATTCCCTTAACAGCAGGTGTTCCAAACGTGCGGCAGGCACATATCTTGCCAGTTACAGATTATGGTAATATAATGCATTTACATTTGTCTGTGTGCTGCAGACGCAAAACGAAAGGGAGGTGATTATACGTGGCACAATTTCAGGAACACAAAGGTTTTAAGCGGATGTTTAAAGAAGATAAGCTGACACTCGGACTCGGTTTTCCGCTTGAAGCTTACGAAGGCAGTTTTCCGAGAATGGATTTAAATGAACAGATGACACTTGCAAAAGAGGCCGAAGATTACGGCTTTGCGGCTTTGACGGTCAGGGATGCGCCGCTGTATGATCCGAACTTCGGTGATGTGGGCGGATTGTACGATCCGTTTATGTTTTTAACATATGCGGCAGCACATACGAAAAGCATTGCGTTAACGACCGGGAGCATCGTTACGACGCTGAGACACCCGTTTCATACAGCGAAGTCGGCAGCGACACTCGACAGTATATCAGGGCAGAGGTTTATAATGGGGGCTGCTGCAGGCGACCGTCAGATAGAATTTCCAGCGTTCAAAACAGACCGTGATAATAAGGGCGAGCTCTTTAGAGAATCCATAGCTGTAATGAAGCAGCTGTGGCAGGAAGAGTTCCCAATCATTCAGACGGAACGGGCACATCTGACTGAGGGTGATGTCGTCCCGAAACCGGCAATGGGGAGCATCCCCGTATTCGGGACAGGATACGGCAGCCAGACAATAGAATGGCTCGCGGAACATACAGACGGCTGGATGTTTTATCCGCAGGGATTACAGGAACAAAAAGCGCTGATTAATAAATGGCGCGGTTTAACGGAAGAATTTAAGCCATTCACCCAGCCGCTTATGATCGATTTATCGGAACGTGCAAACGAAGCGCCGAAAACACTGGACATTGGCTTTAGAGCAGGGCGCAACTTCTTAATAGACTATTTAAACGCATACCAGGAAGCGGGCGTTAACCATATGACAATTGCGCTTAAAGGCAGCAGCCGTCCGGCAGCCGAAGTTATCCAGGAACTTGGCGAATTTGTTGTTCCAAAATTTCCTGTGCACAGGGAACAGAAATTTACATTTTTTAATCAATAAAGAAAGAAGGGTCAAATATGATCTCAGGATTAGACAGAATTAATGAATTGGCAAAAATACAAAAAACAGTTGGATTGAGCGAAGCGGAAAAACAGGAACAGAAAGAATTGCGGGAAGATTACCTCCGTCAGATTAGAGGACAGGTGCTGGATTCTTTCCAGGGGCTGACTGTAGTCGACCCGCTCGGCAACGATGTAACACCTGAAAAGCTTAAAGAAGAACAGGCGAAAAATAAAGAAAATCAATAAAAATTAAACCGTACGCCAGGCTCGTGAGAGAATGATGTACGGTTTTTACATATTTAATCTGGTTATATGTTATTTGAAACCTGTTTGTTTTTACCTGCTGCCATCCCTGTAACAAGCATCACTGCTGAGAATACAGCGAGCATCGTGAGCGGCAGTGTCCAGCTCCCTGTTAAATCCTGCAGTCCGCCGACCATAACCGGTCCGACTGCTGCAAGAAGATAGCCGAATGACTGAGCCATTCCTGACAGTTCAGCAGCTTCGTACCCATCTCTTGTTCTCAGTGTGAAGAACATCATGGATAGTGAGAACGCGCTGCCGTTTCCGACACCAAGCATAATAATCCAGAGAAGCGACAGGTCGGAAAATCCTGCGAGCAGTCCCGCAACACCGATGAAAATCATGCCGCTGCTGACAATCGCAATAAGCACCTGATTTTTCATCTTGTCTGCAATCACAGGTATTATAAATGTAAATGGAATACTTGCGAACTGGAATATAAATACACCCCAGCCTGCGAGCTGAATATCATAGCCGCTGGC
This sequence comes from Jeotgalicoccus sp., assembly GCA_036782755.1. Lineage (GTDB taxonomy): Bacteria > Bacillota > Bacilli > Staphylococcales > Salinicoccaceae > Jeotgalicoccus. The sequence continues at coordinate 9,711 of DAIPYL010000022.1, forward strand.
AGTTAAAATTGTCGGCAGCCATGTAATCAGCGTATAGAATATCAGCGACTGCGCACCCATAAACAAGGTGATTTTCCATGCGAGAGGGGAGCGCAGCATTCCGCCGATTTTCTGATTGTTAAGCTTCTTTTTGCCAGTATGTTTCTTCATGAGCTGCGGCAGCCAGATGAGCAGCGTGATAAACGCTAACAGAGCCCAGATAATCAGTGACCCGCGCCATCCTAAATCACCTGACGTTGCGATTGGGATACTTAAGCCTGACCCCAATGCTCCGAAGACGTTCATAACAATCGCATAGAGTCCGGTCATCAGTCCGATTTTATACGGGAAGTTCATCTTAATAATTCCCGGTATCAGCACGTTGCCGACTGCGATGGCGAGCCCGACCATCAGTGTGCCGGTGAAGAGTAAACTGATGCCGCTCGCTGAACGGATTAAAATACCCGTAATCAGCAGTATCAGTGAAATTGCGATTGTCCGTTCCATACCGATTTTGTTTGCAAGTTTCGGTGCGAACGGCGACAGCAGTGCGAATGCAATTAACGGCAGTGTCGTGATTGAACCTGCAAGTGCGTTGCTGATGCCGAAGTCATCTCTTATAAATGAGACGAGAGCTCCTGCAGAAGTAAGCGGCACTCTCAGGTTTGCACCGACTAAAATTACGCCTATAATAAGCAGCCACCTTAAATTTTTACTGTTTAGGAAAGATTGATCTATCCGGTTATTCAATAATTGTCTCCTCCATTATTTTGACGGTAAAATTTTCTCAGCTATAATATCCGTCTGTTCATCATCTCCCATAAAGAAGGAATGAGAACCTGTTTTTTTAAAGCCCTGTTTTTTATAAAAGCCGATCGCATTGTCGTTTTTCTCCCATACACCGAGCCAGATTTTATTTTTATTTAATTTACGGGCAATATCATGTGCGTGATTCAGCAATGCTTTGCCGAGTCCCTGCTTGTGATATTTGGCGAGGATATAAATCCTTTCAACCTCAAGGCTGTCCGGTCCCATAGGTTCCGACTGGGCAGAATTAACATTCAATTTTAAATATCCTGCAGGTGTATCATTACTGTAAATCAAATAAAACCGCGAATCGGGATGGTTCAGCTCTTCTTTGATTTTCCGGGTCGTAAAAGCGGAATCCGAATAAGCTTTCATATTTTCAGCTGTATTTTGAGCTGCGAACGCTTCATAAAAAGTATCATAACTTAATCTTAACAACGTCTCAGCATCATTTACAGTGCACTGTACTATATGCGGGGTCATCCAATCACCTCTGTATTATTTATTTCCCTACTATACACGAAACTGGTGAGTTAATCACAGCCGGCATATTAAATAAGAAGAAAAAAGTGCGACGGCTAGAGCCAGTCGCACTTCCATGTATCATCTTTAAATGTATAAAGCAGACGAGCATAGCCGCCTTCATTCAATGCCTGATAAAACTCGATTTCTAAAGGAATAGTTTTATAGGCATTTAAATCCCGTACTGATGCATCTAAATTATCAGCGACATGTGAAAAATCCGCTGCCGCTTGAGCGGTACCTTTAATACGGACCTGTCTGCCCTGTTCACGCCAGTAAATATTCAAAGCAACACTGCCGTTATTTGCCAGCTGTTTAACTTTTTCACGGTATTTACCGGTTTCAAAATAAAAACCGTCATCATCCATCGCTTTTAAGAGCACTACACGCGAATCAGCAGCACCATCTTCATCAATAGTTCCAAGAACCATGCTGTTGGGTTCTTTTGTGCCATTCTCTAAAGCATGCACGTACCACTCGGCAAAACGGTCTAACGGACTGTCGTGCAATGTTTTATCCAGCTCAGGAAACGGTCCTGTCATAATCTCTGTATTTTTTAAAACCTCATTAATATTCATATGTACACCCCGGTATCAGCTTGTTAAATGAATTTTATCATATATATCAGGGAACGGCAGCTTAAGCATTGGCAGTATAGCCATTTTATTAATATACTTAAATCAGTACAAATCTTTGAGGACAGTGATGACACGATGAAGACTAAAAGAATAGCAATTGCAGGTGCCGGGGTTGCCGGTATTTCAATCGTTAAGTTTTTTGTAAATGATAAAAGATTCAATGAAAATTTGAGTATCGATATATATGATGCGCCTGAAACACTGGGGCGGGGTTATGCTTACCGGCATGATAATGAAAATCTAATTATTAATTTGCCGGTAGAAGAGATGTCCCTGACTTCTGATCCCGATGATTTTAAAAAGTGGCTGGAGAATTCAGAGCATGAGGCTGCGAATTTTACGAGCCGCAGGGTTTATGGTGAGTATATGCATAACTCTCTGATGTCGTTGGTCGCTGAACATTCCAATATAAATATTATAAAAAACTATGCAGACAAAATTATGTTTAATGAAGATAAAAACACGTACACTCTCTGTGCCGGTGAAAATGAACAAGATTACGATGCTGTCTTTTTGATGACTGGTGAATTGTCATACAGTGATCCGTATAATCTGAAAGGATACGGCAATTATTTTTATAATCCGTATCCAATAGAAGAGAATTTAAATAATCTCGAGGGTAAGATTGGCATTATCGGCAGTGGCCTTTCTGCAATCGACGTCTTCAGGTATTTGCTGATTAACGGTCAGGACAGAGTGTATGTACTGTCGAGAAGCGGTGAAATGCCTGCTGTTAGAGGCACGCACTTTGATATCAAACCTGAATGCCTGACGCTGGATGCTGCACTTGAGTATGAAACAGACGGACTGATTCCACTCGATACACTGCTCGAATTATTTAAGAAAGAAATGGCAGCGCAAGGACTCGCTATGTCGCTGTTCGAACGTAAAACAGACCATCCCGAAATTGATTTAAAATACGACCTTGAGCATCTGGACAGTGTGGGGAAGCTTCAATATTTAATTATTAGTCTGGAAGATACATTTAAAACGCTGTTTAAATATTTATCACGCAGTGACAAGCGAAAGTTCTTACAGGACTATCATCCTTATGTCGACAGCAATCATTCCCCGATGCCGCCGCATGGGGCTGAACAGATATTGAGCTGGGTAGATGAAGGTAAACTCGTCTTTATACACGGTATGGAATCTGTTTCAACGGAAGACAAATTCACGGCAGTGTTTGAAAATGGTGAATCCGAAGACTTCGATATATTGATTAATGCAACGGGGCCGGTTAAAAATATTGAAAAAGACAATACTGAACTGATTCAGAATATGTATGATGCATTATTAATCGAAGCGGATGAATTCGGCGGGGTGCTGCTGAGTAAAAACCATGAAGTTATCAGTCCGAGATTCGGTACGTTAAACAACTTCTACACAATGGGTGCATTATCGGCAGGATCGGACTATTTAATCAGAGGTGTCGGCATGCTGTCGGCGAAAACTGAAGAACTGGTCAATCATTTCTACGATACGAACAGAGAGTAATGTGCAGATTATAGATTTTATAAGCAGCAGCTATAGACAAGGTCTGTTATTTAATGGAAAATAGAGAGATTCAATAAATTATTAAGGAAGTGCAATTATATTGTCGGTAGTATATAAAGACAAATTGTGGACGAAGGATTTTATCAACACATCAATAGTTAACTTTGCACTGATGATGTCACAGTACCTGCTGCTTGTGACAATGGCGATGTACGCCACACAGGAATACGGTGCTTCAGTTGCAATGGCCGGACTCGTATCCAGTGCATTTATTATCGGCTCGCTGATCGGCAGATTATTCGGCGGGAAACATATTACAGCGATGGGCGGAAAAAAGATGCTGATGATTGGCTCGGCATTCATCGTAGTGCTGACCGCATCGTATTTAATCCCAATGGGTGTATATCCGCTGATTGTACTGCGTATTTTACACGGGATGGCGATGGGTTATGCAATGACGGCAACAGGGACGATTATTGCCCAGATTATTCCGGCGAGCAGAAATGGCGAAGGTATCGGCTATTTCAGTATGTCAGTTGTTCTGGCAACAGCAGTCGGACCGCTTATCGGTGTTGCATTAATTGCAGCATACGGATTTACAAGTATTTTTATCTTTTCATTTGCGATGGCTGTAATCAGTCTTGTTATTGGACTTACAGTTAATGCACCGCCAATGAAACCTGTTAAATCGACTGGCGACGGTAAATTTAATCTTATGGATTTCTTCGAGAAACGAGCGATTCCAATTTCTATCGTGATGTTTGTCATGGCATTCGCGTATTCAGGGATTTTATCTTATGTAACAGCATATGCAGAAAGCATCAGCCTAATCCAGGCAGGAAGTCTGTACTTCACGGTATACGGTATCACGGTATTGCTGTCGCGTCCGATTACAGGACCTCTTCTTGACCGTAAAGGGGCGAATGTTGTTATGTACCCTGCAATTATTATGTTTGCACTTGGACTGGCTATGATCAGTCAGGCATCAGTGACAATCATGTTCCTGATTGCTGCAGTGCTGATCGGTTTCGGCTACGGCAACGTGCAGTCGATTACACAGGCGCTGTCGATTAAAGTTACACCGCCGGAACGTCTCGGTCTTGCGAATACAACGTACTTTATTGCGCTGGACTTAGGACTTGGCTTTGGTCCATTCCTGCTCGGACCGATTGCAACATCATTCGGCTACAGCGGAATGTATCTGACACTCGGTTTCATTGTGCTGGCGGGAATTATTGTATATTACTTTCTCCACGGCCGATTCGATAAACAAATTACACAAAACCATAGAGCGTAAAAATATCACCTGTCATTTATATGGCAGGTGATATTTTTGTTTTGAGGGAATTTATAAGGGTATTGTATTAGAATTATGTAATTCTGAAAGGGGAGTAAGATAAGAATGTCATTAGCGAAAACTATTGAGGAAATCAAAGAGAAACGTGATAATACCGGGGTACTGACAATTTACTTGAATACTGACGCCAGCGCAGGAAATCTTTCAAACGGTGAGTGGAAAATTCATTTGAAAAACGGTTTGAAAGAATTAAAAGAAGAATTGAAAGAAAAAGATAATCAGTCAGAACTGAAAGCTTTGAAAAAACTGCAGGATAAAGTGGAGAAAGAGATTGCAGCGTATCAGCGTGAAATGCGTAAAGGTTTTATTTTAGTCGCATCTGCTGATGGTGAACTGTGGAAAGCAAGAGTCCTGCAGGTTCCGGTATCAACATCATTCCATTGGGGTGAAACTGCTGAAACACAGCAGATTGAAGAACTTGAACAGCGATTCCCTGAAACAGCATTGGTGGTAGTTCAGCAGGCTGACGTGACATTTATCGAAACATCACTTGGAATTATCAGAGATACGAGAAAATACAGCTGGGATGTCGACAGTGAAAACTGGATTGACTACGACGAAGCGACGCAGCCTTTAGCACGCGGCGGCGGAAAAGATGAATTTCAGCACCGTTTTGAAGAAAATCAGCACCGCTGGTATAAGAGCTTAGCCGTGCAGCTGGAGAAGGAAGTTAAAAACCGGGGGCTGGAAGGTGTTTACCTTGTCGGTGCGAAGGAATCTGTAGCTGAAATAGAATCAAATATGAGCCCGAATAATGTCAAAGGCATAATAACGAAGAACTTAGGATCGAAACCGGATCATGAAATTTTAAATGAAGTATTTGGGACATTAATATAATTAGAAACAAGAAAACAGCAGCAAACTCACTGCTGTTTTTTTATTTAAATTAACTCTTTTCCCTTAAAGTAGTATTCCTGATACACATCTTCCGGCACCATGTCTCCGCCGGTACTCCATGCAATATGCACGCCGTTTGTATTTACAACAGCCGGGCCGATGACGCCTGCCAGTGCAGATGGCTCCAGTTTAATGTTTTCTTCATTATCCATTACAGCCAGCATTTTAAATAAGTTTTCATCACTTACTGTATAAGAACCGCTAATCAAATTTTCAAGCAGTTCTCCGACAAAACCTGACGCTCTGCCGACAGCGAGGCCATCTGCAGCTGTAATGTTATCGATGCCGAAATCCTGAACGGAAATTTTATCGTGATAACCGGTCATCATACCGATTGTCATACACGGTGAATGTGTCGGTTCTGCAAAGTAGCAGTTAACAGCATCGCCAAAAATCACTTTAAGACCAAAAGCGATACCTCCGGGCCCTCCGCCGACACCGCACGGCAGATATACATTCAACGGGTGTTCAGCATTTATATTAATATTCTCCGCCTGCAGCTGGGCTTTCAGTCTGATCGCAGCGACTGCGTAACCTAAGAAAAGTGTTTTTGAGTTTTCATCATCGATAAAGTAACTCTTTGGATCTCCGGCAGTCTCTTCGCGGCCCCGAGCAACAGCTTTCGAATAATCATCGCTGTGCTCAACGACAGTCACACCTTTGGAACGAAGCATATCTTTCTTCCACTGTCTTGCATCATCGGACATATGAATAACGACGTTAAAGCCGAGTTCTGCTCCCATAATCCCGATGCTTAAGCCGAGGTTTCCTGTTGAACCGCAGACCAGGGAGTATTTAGAGAAATGAGTTTTAAATTCATCATCCGCAAACTTTTTATAATCACCATCATCTTCAGTAATAAGTCGGGCATCCAGAGCGAGTTTTTCAGCAAAAGCCAGTACCTCGTATATTCCCCCGCGAGCTTTGACAGAACCGGAAATCGGCAGCTTGTTATCTTCTTTTAAATAAAAAGAACCGTTGATTTCTTTGCCCGTTATATCTTTTAAGCTGTCCTGTATTTGTGTCAGCTCAGTCAGCGGTGATTCGATAATCCCCGCATGATCAGCCGCTTCTGGAAAAACATGTGCAATGTAGGGTGCAAAACGTTTCAGGCGGGCTTCCGCATCGAGAATGTCATCTTCATTCAGCATTAACTCCAAAAGTACATTTTCAGCCGGCAGCTGATTGTCGTTGACCCACAGTATTTCATTGTACTCCATCATACTTTTAAGCTTTGGAAATTCTTTTTGCCACTGTTCTATCGATTTATTAAGTATCACAGCACCATCTCCTTAAATATATTTCCATATTATTATAATTAACTTATAAAGTCATAAAAATAAGCAGGTCCTGATTGGGACCTGCTGATGAATTATTATAGTCTCGTGCCGTCGTCATTCACTTTATTCATGTCAACGACTTCAGTATCATCATCGTAAGGCATATCCTGCAAATCGGCTTGGTGTACTCCGGTTAAATCCGGACTATGGATATACAAGACAGACTGGTGATGTTCAATTGCATAACGGTAAACTTCTTCCTGTTCTTTAGTCAGATTGAGATCGTCTATTAATCTGTTTTCGGGATCATCAGCTATGAATATAGACAGATAAGCTACTGCTTTGTCCCGCAGCGTTCCATCTATGCTTTGAACATGGATACTGCCATCGTTAAGCTCGGTATTCTCAAATTTATCATTAGATAAAACCATCAGCTGACGATTTGTAATGTTTTCATTGATGCGAAGCGAATGAATACGCTCAATTAAATCTTGTTCGTTAATAAATGTTTCGATTCTAGTCAAATTAATTCCCCCCTGGTTAATTCTTTTATATATATTTACCCTTTCTTTCCAGGATGAAACAACAGCATAATTTTATAGCTTAGCGTGATCGAAACTGCAGTTACAATCGATTAATCAACTAGCCATTTTCACTGCGTGAATTTTAAATAATTTTTGATACAATTTTTATGCTTTCGGGCCTGTTGGACGGCTTTTATACAACTCAACCCATTCATCG
>DAIPYL010000022.1:17525-24851 GCA_036782755.1 Jeotgalicoccus sp.
TTTTTATGCTTTCGGGCCTGTTGGACGGCTTTTATACAACTCAACCCATTCATCGACAGTCATTTTTTCAGCGAGTTCACCGAGCAGTTCATAGGGAATATTTTTCGGGTTTGTAAATCTGATGCAGCTCTTGCCCATATTCAGCTTGGTTTTCATATGCTTTGGATATTCATTGGTAAACCAATCCAGAATATCGGGTTTGCGGTACATGCCCATATGATATACAGCGAGATGCCTTTTCTGAGCAGCAATACCGATAAAAGGCAACGGCTCATTATTTACGTGATAGCCTTCAGGATAACGTTCGAGAGGGACTTGGAATCCCGGCATTCCGTGAAAAATACTGATTTCAAATCCCGGTGGGAGATGTGTTTCAATTGTATCCCAAGTTTTTAAAAAAGCTTCCTGCCATCTATCATCAACATTTACTGCATACTCATCAAAAGTCATATATATTCCTCCCGCTTTTTATTAATTCTATTATAATCAGTAAAGCTAAAAATGACATAAAAATACCCGGGGAACCTCCCGGGTAAAGTGTTAAATTATTTTATTTTCCGAATTTATCTCTGCCAAGGCCGTCTTTATCAAGATTATCTTTGGCATAGTCGGTCTCATTAACATCTAATTCTTCACGGCGGACTTCTTCAGATACATGTTCCACATCTTCATGTGTTTCTTTTCTAACTGTTACTTCTTCGTTTACAACGTTTTCTTTTTCTACGTTGACGCGCTCTTCATTAACCGGGATACGGACTTCATCCACATCATCTCTGTCATTAAATCCGCCTTTAGCCGGCACATCGTCAACAGGATTGCGTTCAATCACAACTTCTTCACGTTCTACAGGGATATCAAATTCCTGCTTGTCAGTTTCAACATGTTTATCAACAGTTACTTCACCAGTCTGAACATTTTCTTTGTCGACATTGACGCGTTCTTCACGCAGCTGAATTTTCTCTTCTTCAGTTAAGCCGTCTTCGCGGTCAACCGCGCGTGCATCCAGTTCAGGATCTGCGAGATTATCATTGTTGTAGTTATTATTCACCGCTGCACTGCCTGCAAGTCCTGCACCTGTAACGTCAGCATTGTTGTCATAATTATAGTTGTCACGTTTTTCTCCATAATCCATAGCGTTATCGGAACCTCTGCCTCCGCCTTCAATATAGACTAATACTTCGCCTGCATTTAATGAATTACGATATTCAGTTTGCTCTGACTCACCCAAACCTAAATCATTTAAGACTTTCTCTTCAGGATTATCCGGCGAGAAGAAAGAAACAAACTTATCCCATGCAGAACCTTCTGAATCCTGGAAATTTACCTCGCTGTCTGCAAAAGCATCATTCTCGATTGGCTGCTTCGATAATACTGTAATATCACGATCTGCAACACCTTCTGCTCTTAATTGTTCTACGCGTGTTAAGGCTTCATTTTCTGTAACAAAATTTTCAATTCTACTCATTAATATTCCCCTCCAAAGAGATAGTTATTATTCTCAGTTTTTTAATCTTTATTTGCGGTTACAGTAATATATCTACCCGGCTGTTTTTTTCTAAAACATAAATGAAATATTTTCTTCTTGAAAACTGTGTGAAGTAAGGTAAATCTGCTGAAGAATATTAATATAAAGGGATAGTTTATCGAGGATATTATAAGGTATGTATAATAATAAAGAACGAAAAGGGGAAGAGATCATGAAAAAAGCATGGGCATTATTTTTATTTGCAGCCGTAATGATTATGTTAACAGCATGCGGCAGTGAAGAAACGAGAACTTTTGAATTAAGCGAACAAGGGGTAAAGAGTACGCTGGTTTACACACACAGCGGCGATGAGGTCATCAGCCAGTCGACTGAGAACATCATTAATTATGAAGAACTGGGTATCGATAAAGCACAGGCTGAAGAAATCTTTGAAGGCTACTCGGATCAATACGAAGGTCTGTCAGGAGTTGAGCACAGCTTTGAATTCGGTGATGATGAAGCAACGGAAAACATTTCTATTGTTTATGATGAAATCGATGCTGAAGAACTTGAAGGCGTGGAAGGTATAGATTTTGAAGGGGACCCGTCTGAAGGTATCAGCATGGAACGTTCTGCAGAAATGCTGCTGGATCAAGGTTACACTGAAGTTGAAGAGTAAAGGTTTTCCCGGGACAATTTATCAGTTCTTATGAATCGATAATTATCCCGGGATTTTTAATGTTGTAACCGGTGGTTTACGGTTATAATGATAAAGAATATATTATTGGGAGTGACGGCTGTGGAAAAAATTCTTTCATTAAGTAATATTATCTGGCGCCGTAACGGTGACACGATATTGGACGATATATCATTTGAAGTAAATTATGGTGAACAGTGGGCTGTTCTCGGTCTGAACGGTGCGGGCAAAACGTCACTGCTCGATATTATTATGGGTTATAACTATCCGACTTCAGGCAGTGCATCTGTTATCGGGACTGAATTCGGCAGGGCAAGCCTGCCCGATATGCGCAAAAGAATCGGCTATGTCAGTTCAAGCCTCGATAAATTCCATGAGACACTGAACAGGGAAACGGGATTGAATATTGTATTGAGCGGCAAGTTTTCATCATTCGGTATTTATCAGGACATTGATGAGGATTCAAAAGAGACAGCGGAAACTGTATTGGAAGACCTCAACCTCAGTCATCTGGCAGACAGGACGTATAATACTTTTTCGCAAGGCGAACGGCGCAGAATACTGATCGGGCGCGCACTGATGAGCAACCCGGAACTGTTAATACTCGACGAACCGTGCAGCGGGCTTGATATTCGTGCACGTGAAGATGTGCTGAAAATAGTGAATAGAATTCCGGAGGAAGAACGCCATCTGCTTTACGTTACACATCATATTGAGGAACTGACCAGTGCAATTACTCACGTACTGTTAATTAAAGACGGAGGAATTGTTGCTGCAGGACCGAAAGAAGAAGTGCTGACCGGTAAGATGTTGAGTGAAACATATAAAACCCCTGTTAAGGTTTACTTTGAAAATGAAAGGCCATGGCTTGTTATTGATGATGTGGAGGGTAATAATGATTAGGAAATACATAGCGGTATTAATTGCAGTCTTATTAATATTCATTCCTGCCCGTGCGTATGCTGTTGAGCAGGATAATACTTTTGATGATGGTACCGGGGCAGATACGTACTATGAAGAGCCGGTACAGGAACAGACGCCGTATGATAATACATACGAAGAGCCGGGATATGATGGAAGCTATCAGAACGACGGTTACCAGAACGATGGCTACCAAAACAACGGTACAGAAGAAGGTGCCTGGAATAATGGTGTGAACGGTACACAGGATAATACTTATAATGACGGCTACAATAATCAGTACGAAGAGCCGGCTGTTAATGACGGAACTTATACAGAACCTTACATTGAACCATATACTGAGCCGTACACGGAGCCGTATACAGAACCCGAAGTTTACACGGAACCATATACTGAGCCGGCAGCAGAACCCGAACCCGAGCTTGAAGAACCGGCAGAGGAAGAAGGACTTTCCATCAATACTGTTAAAGGCGAAGGTTACACAGTAAGCGGTACGGTAACTGACGGGGAGAACCCGGCACCGGAAGTCACGCTTATATTAGCTGCGGGGGAAGAATCGATAGAAACAGTATCCGATGATAATGGGGAATTTACTTTTAAGGATGTTGCCAACGGTACTTATACATTGAGTACAGCTGACAGTGATATGTATGAAGCGGCCGGTGAGCCTGTGGAAGTTACAGTGGAGAACCGCAACAAACTCGGTTACGAAATCGGGGTAACGCCAGTTGAAGCGGAACCTGAAGAGGAGCCGGCAGAGGAAGAAAATGCAAAATCTGCAGAAGAGCCGGAGGAAGAGCTGCCTGTTGAAGAGACAGAAACAGATCAGCAATCATCCGATGCGTCGGGCGGAATGTCCACATTTGAACTGATACTGATTTCAGGCGGTACGTTACTGCTTATCGCAGCAATCGGTATTGCTTTGTTCAGAAAAATATCAGCGAGATAAAAGAATTGTTGCATCATGAGAAGTAATTTGTTAATATAAAACTTACCGTGCTAAGCGGGGAGGTAGCGGTGCCCTGTACTTGCAATCCGCTCCAGCAAGGCTGAATTCCACTTTTGAGGGTTTGAAGTGTGAGGACTGCCTCGGGAGTACCAGTGTTGAGACTGCGGTCCTATGCAATAGAACGTCACGAATCATGTCAGGTCCGGAAGGAAGCAGCATTAAGTGGCCCATTCTATGTGCCGTAGGGTTGCCGTGGTTGAGCTGGTCTCCCGAGTAACGCTTGTTCATCATACTCGACAAAGTGGTGCACGGTTTTTAATTTTTGACTTCATATGGATGAGGTCTTTTTTTATGCCTTAAAACAGGAATATAAAGAAGCCTGTATGTTATAATTATAGCTAGAATTTATGAAGAGTTGAGGTGCCATACTAATGGAGTATCAGGCGTTATACAGAGCTTTTCGGCCTCAAAAGTTTAGCGATGTAGTTGGCCAGCATCACGTCACAAAAACTTTGCAGAATGCTATTGTGCGCAATAAGGAATCCCATGCTTATTTATTCAGCGGCCCGCGCGGTACCGGAAAAACGAGTATTGCAAAAGTCTTTGCCAAAGCATTGAACTGTCAGTTTGAGACGGACGGGGAACCTTGTAATGAATGTGAATTATGCATATCGATTACAAATGGCAGTGCCAATGATGTGATTGAGATTGATGCTGCAAGTAATAACGGTGTGGATGAAATCCGCAACATCAGAGACAAAGTAAAATATGCTCCGTCAGAAGCGGAGTTTAAAGTATATATAATAGATGAAGTCCACATGTTAACGACGGGTGCATTTAACGCGCTGTTAAAAACATTGGAAGAGCCGCCGGCTCATGCGATATTCATCCTGGCTACAACAGAGCCGCATAAAATACCTGCAACGATTATTTCCCGAACACAGCGCTTTGACTTTAAGTCGCTGGATATCGAGGAAATAACAGAGCGTCTTGAATTTGTTGCCCAGCAGGAAAATACTGCATACGATAAAGAAGCATTGTCATACATTGCGCGTATCGCAGAAGGGGGTATGCGTGACGCATTATCAATAATGGATCAGGTCATCGCATTCAGCAGTGATGAAATTACGATGCAGGATGCTGTAATGATTACGGGCGGTATCGAAAGAGATGAGTTAAACCAGTGGATGAAGTTTATCGAACAAAAAGATTCTGAAGCGGCGTTTAGAAAGTTCCATCAGATGATAGATGAAGGAAAAGATCCGACACGTCTGGTTCATGAATTGGTTTACTTCATAAGAGATGTTATTCTGATGAAACATTCAGGAGAGATTTCGGAAGAAACTGCATTTGTTCATGTTGAAGATGAACTTCTGTACAAGATGATCGATGTGCTGAATGATGCGATGGTCAGCATGCGGTTCTCTGTAAGCGTGAGTGTTCACCTGGAAATCGTTATTGTTAAAATGATTCGTGTGCTCGATGCACCTGCTCCAGCAGCAATCGGCAGCGGTGCATCATCGGAAGAAATTGCCGAACTGAAAGCCCAGCTTAAAAATCTCGAGAAGCAGATTGCAGAAGGTGCAGCTGCACAGGCAAAACCAAAACGGCCGGCGCCATCGAGAGGCAGGCAGAGTTTTTCTCTTGAAAGTATTACCCGCGTGCTGGATAAGGCTAATAAGGAAGACCTCGTTAAGCTGAAAGACGGCTGGCCGGGAGTCTATCAATATATAGAAGAAAAAGGTCTTCAGTCTCTGCGAGCCCTGATTAAAGATTCGGAACCTGTCGCAGCAAGCGACACACATGTGCTGATTAAGTTTGATAACGATGTGCATTCCGAGCTTATAAATCAGAATGCTGACAAGAAAGAAGAGCTCGAAAACCTGATTCCTACTATTATAGGTAAAAAAGTGCAGGTTGTCGGTGTACCGGATTCGAGCTGGCAGCAGGTTCGCCAGGAATACATCAACAGCAACCGGGATAATCTCCAGCAGAAACAGGAGAAGGAAGAAAAATCTTCAGATATCGCCCGCAAAATGTTTGGCGACATTGTCGAAGTTAATGATTGATAGTTTGTAAATAGAGTATAATCATATATAATATGTAAGTGATAAAATAATGTATCGGAGGATGAAAACATGCGCGGTGGTATGAATAACATGCAAGGCATGATGAAACAGATGCAGAAAATGCAAAAGAAGATGGAAGAAGAACAGGAAAAACTGAAAGAAGAAAAAGTTGAAGGTACAGCTGGCGGCGGAATGGTCACAGTGGTAGTATCCGGCCACAAAGAAGTACTGGATGTTATCGTGAAGGAAGAAGTTGCAGATCCTGACGACATCGAAATGCTGCAGGACTTAATTGTTGCTGCGACTAATGAAGCTTTAAATAAAGCGGATGAACTGTCGAGCGAACGTTTAGGCAAGCACACTAAAGGCTTAAATATTCCAGGGATGATGTAAATGCATTACCCTGAACCGATATCCAGGCTCATAGACAGCTTCATGAAATTGCCAGGTATTGGGCCGAAGACAGCTCAGCGCCTGGCATTTTATGTACTTAATATGAAGGAAGACGATGTAGTCGACTTTTCGAAAAGTTTAATACAGGTGAAGCGGGAGCTGACATTCTGCAGCGTATGCGGGCACATTACCGATGTGGACCCGTGTTATATCTGTGAAGATAAAAACCGGGACCGCTCGACAATCTGTGTTGTGCAGGATACGAAGGACGTAATCGCGATGGAGAAGATGCGCGAATACAACGGACTCTATCATGTGCTGCAGGGAGCGATCAGTCCGATGGACGGCATTGGCCCTGAAGATATAAACATCCCTTCATTATTAGAACGTTTAAAAGATGAGGAAGTAAAAGAACTCATCCTGGCGACAAACCCTAATATAGAAGGAGAAAGTACTGCGATGTATTTAACGCGTCTTATAAAACCGATCGGGATTAAGACTACAAGGCTTGCGCACGGCCTGCCGATCGGCGGCGATCTTGAGTATGCGGATGAAGTAACACTCTCGAAAGCCATTGAATACAGAACAGAAATATAAGAGCCGCAAGGCTCTTATAACTTTTTCAAAAGAAATTCAAATAAGGGGTTGCACAACCCGGAATTGTCCTGTATAGTTATCTCTTGTCGGGTTCGAAACAAGCACACAACAAAACGCAACAAAGAAATTAACAAAAAGAAACAAATTAGTGCTTGCAATTGAAAACCCCGCATGCTATACTAATTAAGCAGTCAACGAGAGCTTAACAAAACAAACACAAAGCTTTACACAAAGA
>DAIPYL010000023.1:0-24521 GCA_036782755.1 Jeotgalicoccus sp.
CCCCACAAACAACAAAAACCCCTCGTAAGAGGGGTTTCCGCTATTATTTATTCAAGTTATAGAACGAAGCTAAACCTTTGTATGTGCCTGTTTCGTATAATTCGTCTTCGATGCGCAGAAGCTGATTGTATTTAGCGACGCGGTCTGTGCGTGAAGGTGCACCTGTTTTGATTTGACCTGCGTTTGTTGCAACTGCAATATCAGCGATTGTTGTATCTTCTGTTTCACCTGAGCGGTGTGAGATTACTGCTGTGTAACCAGCGCGCTGAGCAACTTCGATTGCTTCGAATGTCTCAGTCAAAGTACCGATTTGGTTTACTTTAACTAAAATCGAGTTGCCTACGCCCTGCTCGATACCCTGAACTAATTTCTCAGTGTTTGTTACGAACAGATCGTCTCCGACAAGCTGGACTTTATCGCCAATTTTGTCAGTAAGAAGTTTTGTTCCTGCCCAGTCGTTTTCATCAAGGCCGTCTTCGATTGAAATAATCGGGTATTTGGCAACAAGTTCGCCGTACCACTCAACGAGTTCTTCTGATGAGTAAGTTTTACCTTCACCTTTAAGCTCGTAGTTGCCTGTTTCTTTGTTGAAGAACTCGCTTGATGCTGCGTCCATCGCAAGTACAATGTCAGAGCCAAGCTCGTAGCCTGCTGCAGCAACTGCTTCGCCGATGACTTCAAGCGCTTCTTCGTTTGATTTCAGGTTAGGTGCGAATCCGCCTTCATCGCCGACTGCAGTGCTGTAGCCTTTAGCTGATAAAACTTTCGCAAGATGGTGGAAGATTTCCGTACCCATGCGGAGCGCTTCTTTAAATGAAGGTGCGCCTACCGGCATGATCATGAATTCCTGAATATCGATGCTGTTGTCAGCGTGCTCGCCGCCGTTAATAATGTTCATCATCGGCACAGGCAGCTGAACTGCATTGAATCCGCCTAAGTATTTATAAAGTGGCTGTCCGAGAATATCGGCTGCTGCTTTCGCTACGGCGATTGATACACCAAGAATAGCGTTGGCGCCTAATTTTTCTTTGTTTTTTGTTCCGTCTAACTGAATAAGCATTTTATCGATTGAAACCTGCTCTAATACGGAGAATTCCCCATCGATTAATTCCGGTGCGATAATGGCATTCACATTTTCTACTGCCTGTTCCACACCTTTGCCTAAGAAGCGTGATGAATCACCATCGCGGAGTTCTACTGCTTCATGTTCTCCTGTAGAAGCGCCTGAAGGAACCAGTGCCCGGCCGAAAGCGCCGCTTTCTGTTAACACTTCAACCTCAATTGTCGGGTTTCCTCTAGAGTCTAAAACTTCACGTGCATATACATCTGTAATTAATGGCATGTCATCCTACTCCTTTATTAGTTAAGTTCGAATTTATTATAACGTATTTTTAATTAAAAGGCTCTTACCTGTCATATCTTCAGGCTGATTAATGTTCATTATATCCAGCATTGTCGGTGCAAGGTCCCCAAGACGTCCGCCTTCACGCAGCATTACCCCATTATCGGTAACAATAACCGGCACCGGGTTAACGGTATGCGCCGTCATCGGCTCCCCTGCTATGGTTACAACTTCGTCAGCGTTGCCGTGGTCTGCTGTAATAATCGCAGTACCGTCAAGTTCGAGAATTTTATCGACTACTTTACCGAGACTTTCGTCAACCGCTTCAAGTGCTCTGACCGTCGGTTCAAGCATTCCGCTGTGGCCAACCATGTCCGGATTGGCAAAGTTTAAAATCACCATGTCGAGGTCCCCGCCATCCAAAGCGCCTAAAAGCTGATTCGTCACTTCGTAAATACTCATCTCAGGCTGCAGATCGTAGGTCGCAACTTTTGGCGAGTTCACCAGAATTCGGGATTCACCGTCAAACTCATCGTGGCGTCCGCCGTTCATAAAGTATGTCACGTGCGGATACTTTTCAGTTTCTGCAATACGGAGCTGGGTTTTCCCTGCATCCGATACGACTTCACCCAGTGTATTCACGAGGTCCACTTTATCGAAGACAACATCCGCAGCAACAGACCCGCTGTACTTCGTAAATGATACGAACTTTAGATTTTCAATCGACCCGCCGCAGTCAAAGCCGTCAAACTCAGGCGCAGTGAAAGCCTCACTCAGCTGAGCAGCACGGTCCGGTCTGAAATTAATGAAAATAACTGCGTCGTTATCATCAATCGTATTCACTTCTTTAACGATAAACGGCTCGACAAATTCGTCGAACACTTCATTAACGTAACTTGCTTCAACTCCGGCAGCAGCGCTCGGGAACACAGTACCTTTACCGTGAACCATTGCATCGTATGCAAGTTTCTCCCGTTCCCAGCGTTTGTCGCGGTCCATCGCATAGTAGCGTCCGCTGATTGTTGAGAACTTCCCGACACCGATACCGGCAAACTGCCGTTCTGTTTCTTCTATGTATGTCAGTGCCGACGATTTAGATACGTCGCGCCCGTCTAAAAATCCGTGAACGAAAACATCTTCCAAACCGTTGATCTTTGCCATTTTTAATACTTCAAACAGGTGGCTGTAGTGCGAGTGCACGCCGCCGTCGCTTAACAGTCCCATAATATGCAGTTTGCTGTTATGAGTTTTCACATGCTTGAGCGCCCCCAGCAGCACTTTATTTTCGTGAAATTCACCGTCTTCAATTGACTTATTAATGCGCGTTAAACTCTGATACACAACACGCCCTGCACCGATATTTAAATGGCCGACTTCGGAATTGCCCATCTGTCCTTCAGGCAGACCGACATCGAGTCCCGAGGCACTTAAGCTCGCATGCGGAAACTCATCCTTATACTTTTTAAAGTTCGGCATATCTGCATGCGCAATCGCGTTGCCGAACGTTTCTTCACGCTCGGCAAAACCGTCCAGAATAATTAGGGCAGCAGGCTTTTTCATCGTGCTGCTCCTGAAATTAATGCTGTGTAATCATCGCTCTTCAGTGACGCCCCGCCGACTAATGCACCATCTACATCGCTTTTCGACATCAGGTCTTCAATCGTTGCAGGTTTCACCGAACCGCCGTATAAAATACGCACGCTGTCTGCGATTCCTTTATCATAAAGTTTCTCAACTTCGGTTCTGATTGAAGCACACATTGCATTCGCATCATCACTCGTTGCGCTCCTGCCTGTTCCAATTGCCCAGATCGGCTCGTAAGCAATGACAAGTTCACTAGCCGCTTTTGGAGAAATACCTTCAAGTGCAGCTTTAACCTGGCCTGCAACTTTCGCTGTATGCTCGCCGAGATCACGCTCGGCTTCAGTTTCACCGACACAGATAATCGGTACCATGCCCGCTTCAATTACTGCGTGCACTTTTTTGTTAACGTCGCTGTCGGACTCGCCAAACAGTTCGCGTCGCTCAGAATGGCCTGCGATTACATAGTGAACCCCAAGGTCTTTCAGCATGGGCGCAGAGATTTCTCCCGTAAACGCACCGCTCTCTTCATAGTACACATTTTGTGCACCGATTTTAATGTTCGTATCTTTTAATTTTTCAATAAGAACAGGAAGGTCGATAAAGGGCGCACAAATCGCCGCTTCGACACTTTCATTTAATGTATTCTTTAACAGTTCGTCAGCAAATACTCCCGCTTCCGACACTGTCATATTCATTTTCCAGTTACCCGCAATTAATGGTGTGCGCATATGACTTACTCCTCCTCAGCGTTATCGATTGCCTTCAGTCCCGGCAATTCCTTACCTTCTAAATATTCTAAAGATGCACCGCCGCCAGTTGAAATATGGCTGAATTTATCGGCAAAACCTAATATTTGTGCTGCACTTGCAGAGTCGCCGCCGCCGATAATCGTAACTGCATCTTCAAGATTCGCGATTGCCTGGCAGACACCGACAGTGCCCTGTGCGTAGTTGGACATTTCAAATACACCCATCGGTCCGTTCCACACTACCGTCTTCGCGCCTTTAAGTGTGTCTTCATATAATTTTACTGTTTCAGTACCGATATCAAGTGCCATCATATCGTCCGGAATTTCATCGACTGCGACGATACGGTGGTCCGCTTCATTTGAAAATTCAGCTGCAGCTACTACATCCACAGGCAGCACTAATTTACCGTCTGCTTTGTTCAGCAGATTTTCAGCAATTTTAATGTTGTCTTCTTCGATTAATGATGTACCGATTGAATGTCCCTGTGCTTTTAAGAATGTATTTGCCATTCCGCCGCCGATAAGAATTTTATCAGCTTTGTTTAACAGGTTATCAATAACGTTAATTTTGTCGGATACTTTCGCTCCGCCAAGAATTGCCACGAACGGTGCTTTCGGATTGTCGACTGCTCCGCCGATAAACTCGATCTCTTTCTGCATTAAGAAACCTGATACTGTCGGCAGGTGGTCGCTGATGCCGACGTTTGATGCATGTTCACGGTGTGCTGTACCGAACGCGTCGTTAACAAAAACGTCGCCGAGCGATGCCCAGTATTTCCCCAGCACAGCATCATTTTTACTTTCTTTAGATCCGTGCAGATCTTCGTAGCGGGTATTTTGAACGAGAAGAACTTCTCCGTTCTTCATTTCCGCGATACCTTCTTCAAGATCCTTGCCGCGTGTTTTATCGCTGAACAGCACTTCTTTCCCCATAATATCGCTTAGACGGTCTGCGACCGGAGCGAGAGAGTATTCACGCTTGTCCTCTTTAGTTTTAATACGTCCGAGGTGTGAAAATAAAATAACTTTTCCGCCCTTGGCCAAAACATAAGAAATTGTTTTTACAGCAGCTTTAATACGTGTATCATCCGTAATCTGCCCATTCTTCATCGGCACGTTAAAATCTGCCCGTATTAATACCTTTTTGCCTTTTAATTCAACATCTTCAAGAGTCTTCTTCATGAATGCGCCTCCAAATTTATATTCACTCTAATTATACATATGTCAGGCGATTATTAAAACTATAAAAATATTTTGGCCTGACTGCACAAAAAAACGGCAGACATAAAAATCCGCACGTCAGCTTTCCAGAGGCATCGCGTAAGCCTGTAGTCTTACGCTGATACTATTCCTCTAGGAGTCTAACGTGCGGATTCTATCAATACTATTAAAATATTTATTTCCTGTAATTATCTTTTACGTAATCATATATAGTTACAAAATCGAGAACGCCTTCCTGAATCACGTTGCCGCCATCGCTTAAAACGGGGATGCGCACCATATATTCTTCCTGCAGTTCATCGTCGTTATCGATATTCACTTCTGTCAGTTTCACTACGTTATCCCGCAGTTCAGACAGTGCCAGTCTGATTTGGAGTTTTCCTTCATTACACAGCTGACAGTTGTCACGTGTGTAATAAGTAAGATTAAGCATGGGTTAAGCCTCTTTCTTCCGCATATTTTTAATTTCGCGTTTCAGCGTCTGGAATAGTGAATCTATCATTTCGGTTGAAATAATTCCCATGGCAATAGCCATCGACACAAGCGCCACCTGAAAACCGTAGGCAAGTGCCATATCGTAATTCTGCAGCACTACGCTGCGCATTGCGTTATAAGCCATACCCCCGGGTACAAGAGGAATAATCCCGCATGTAATAAATATAATAATCGGTGCTCTTAAGTAACGGGAGCTGATAATCGACAGCGCCGTCAGCATAATTGCGCCAAAAAATGAGGCAATGACTGCCTGCACGTCAAACTGGGTCGCGATAAAGTATACGAGCCAGCCGAATGCACCGCTCAGTCCGCCTGCAAAAATCGTTCTTCTCGGTGCATTAAACAGTATTCCGAATCCTGCAGAGGCAAAGAAACTCAGTATAAATTGAACTGCATATAACATTGTTTCCCTCCTAGACTGCCATGAATACAAGCCCGACACCGGCTCCGATTGCAATCGCCGTAAGCGACGCTTCCGCGCCTTTCATCGTACCTGCCATCAGATGCCCGCGAATCATTTCACGTATCGCATTTGTAATCAGCACACCCGGGACGAGCGGCATCACTGCTGCAATAATAATCGTTTCGAGTTCAATTCCCGGACCGAATTCGACATATAATACTGAGATTACAGCGATAAAGAACGCTGCGAAGAATTCGTTAAAAAATTTAATTTTAGTATAGCGCTGAATACTTTCCGTAATCAGCACACCCGCCATACCGCCTGCTGCGGCGACTGGAATATCTCCCGGCACGCCGTTAAACAGAAGCAGAAACATAATTGCCACCACTCCGCCGGTAAAGACAATCAGCCAGAATGGGAACATTTTTGTTTCGTGAATGTTTTCTATCGTATTAATTGCATCCCGAATCGGCAGACCTTTTGTAATGCTTCTTGATAGATCATTTATATTAACGACTTTCTGTAAATTGTTTGCACGTTCATCGATTCGAATCGTTTGAGACAGCGCGTAATCATTCATCGACAGAATGATTACTGTTGTTGTGACAAAGACCTGCACATTATCGATACCGTAATTGTTTGCCATGCGGATCATCGTATCTTCGATACGATACGTTTCCGCACCGCTTTCCAGTAAAATTTTACCACTGTTTAAACAGACATAGAATACCTTTCGGACAAAGGCTTCGTCTAAACTGTCATCGGGTTTATCGACTGTTTCGAGCTCTTCGACTGACAACTGTCCCACCTCTTTGCTAGCACCCCCGAGAAGAATTGAACTCCCATCTTAAGAACCGGAATCTTACGTGTTATCCATTACACCACGGGGGTAGATTAATATATGTAAAGCATATTTCATTATAGCAAGGAAGCTGTCAGTAATAAAGACTAATTATTGACGAAATGCGTAATAAAATATTATGATAAACTGACTAATATAAGAAGTTCTTTCTTTTGACCTTATTTGACTAATGTGTTATAAATGTATTATCAAATAAATTTAGTTCACCAAAACAGGAGGCAATATTATGAATTTAATACCTACGGTTATTGAACAGACAAATCGTGGCGAACGTGCTTACGATATTTATTCAAGACTCTTAAAAGATAGAATTATTATGATCGGGAGTGCAATCGATGATAACGTTGCAAACTCGGTAGTCAGCCAGCTGTTATTCCTGCAGGCTCAGGACTCGGAAAAAGATATTTATCTTTATATTAACTCACCGGGCGGCAGCGTTACTGCCGGCATGGCAATCTATGACACTATCCAGCACATTAAGCCGGATGTTCAGACAATCAGCCTGGGACTTGCAGCATCAATGGGATCATTCCTGTTAACTGCAGGTGCTAAAGGGAAACGCTACGCACTTCCAAACGCTGAAATTATGATTCACCAGCCGCTTGGCGGCGCTCAGGGTCAGGCAACTGAAATTGAGATCGCAGCGAAGCACATTTTAAAAACACGCGAGAAGTTAAACCAGATTTTAGCAGACCGCACTGGTCAGCCGCTTGAGAAAATCGAAAAAGACACTGACCGCGATAATTTCATGACTGCAGAGCAGGCTAAAGAATACGGCCTGATCGACCATGTCATGGAACCGGAAAAATAAATCATAGTAATATAAGGGTTTAGGTCACATACGTGACTTAAACCCTTTTTTCAATTAAAATAAAGTTAATCATATGTATTGGGAGGTCACAGATTTGAATATTCTCATTACCGGCGGCACGGGTTTTATCGGTACGAAACTAACAAACGCATTCCGGAAAGACCGCCATCACGTTTACATTTTAACGCGCCAGGAGCAGACGAGCGAACATCCTTATATACATTACGTTAAATACGATGACAGCAATTTTAAAAATATGGACTGGACCGAAGGACTGCCTGAGGACTTCGATCTGATTTACAACTTTGCAGGCGCATCACTGAATGAAAAATGGACAGAGGAATACAAAGAACTGATTCTTTCAAGCAGACTCGACATGACGAATATGCTCCGCCGCTGGCTGGAAACGTCGGGCATTAAGCCCCTCGCATTTATTAACGCGAGTGCGGTCGGCTACTACCCGACAAGTGAAATTGTCGAATTCGACGAATACGATAAATTATCTTCGACGAACTTTTTATCAGATGTCGTGAACCAGTGGGAAGCTGCAGCAGCCAAAATCGAAAATTTAGGCATCCGCGTTGTCTTCTCACGCTTCGGACTGGTGCTCGATAAAGACCACGGCGCCCTGCCTGTAATGGAAAAACTCTATAAGGCAAACGTCGGGGGTGAAATCGCGAGCGGCAAACAATGGTACTCATGGGTGCACATCGATGACGTTGTCAACGCCCTGCTTTTTGCAGGTGTGAACCAGGAAATCAGCGGACCGGTAAACGTTACCGCACCCGTGCAGGTCAGACAGCGCGAATTTTCTAAAGTGCTGAGCGCTGTGCTAGGTAAACCGAACTTCTTTAAAACACCGGAGTTCTTAATCGATAAAGCACTCGGAGAACGTGCATTACTCGTTACCGAAGGTCAGAAAGTTCACCCGCTGGTGTTATTGAATAACGATTTTAAATATTTATATCCGACGCTGGAGCAGGCAATGGAGAATATTTATAGTGAGTAGAGATTTATAGCATGCTTAACCGGTTCTGCGGCATGCTCGATTCACAACAGAGAGACGCCGTTGTTAACCGGGGGCGTTCGATTCACAACAGAGAGACGCCGTTGTAAATCAAACCTTCAAAAACAGCAAAAAGCGCATCCGAATTCAATTCGGATGCGCTTCTCTATTTTAAAACACCAGTTCTTCCCCGCTGCGCAGTTTATCTGCGATTTCGTCGAGTTTTCTCAGACGGTGGTTGATTCCTGATTTTGAAATCGTGCCTGTTGAAACAGCTTCCCCGATTTCTTTTAATGTCATGTCCTGATGTTCAACGCGGATGCGCGCAACTTCTCTTAAGCGCTCAGGCAGTTCATCGATACCAATTTCCGCATCGATAAATTTAATGTTTTCCACCTGACGCATCGCTGCGTTGATTGTTTTGTTTAAGTTTGCGGTTTCACAATTTACCAATCGGTTAACCGAGTTGCGCATATCTCTGACAATACGTATATCTTCAAATTTCAACAGCGCCTGGTAGCCGCCGATCAGACTAAGGAATTCCGCAATTTTCTCTGCTTCTTTCAAGTAAATAATATAGCCGCGTTTACGGTCGATATATTTAGCGTTCAGCTCATAGCTGTTCATCAGATTCGTAATTGCCTGTGCGTGTTCTTCGTACAGCGAACCGATTTCCAGATGATAAGCCGATGTCTCCGGATTGTTCACCGAACCGCCTGCAAGGAATGCACCTCTTAAATAGCTTCTTCTGCAGCATTCTTTATCATTAATTTCATCGGTAATCGTATTCGTCAGCACACCGCCTGAAAATATTTTTAAGTCTTCCAGCACGTCTTTTGATTCTTTTTTAATACGGCAAATATAAACGTTGTTCTTTTTCAGCTTCATTTTCTTTCTCACAAGGAGATCAATTTCTATTCTATATACATTTTTTATTAACGAGAAAATCCGGCGCGCAATCGCAGCGTTTTCTGTCTGGACATTAATGACCCACTGTCCGTCAAAATAACTGACTGCACCGTTCATTTTAATCAGCGCAGAGAGTTCGCTCTTCATGCAGCATTCATCCACTTCAATTCTCGTTAATTCATTTTTCATTTCGGAAGCAAATGACATGCTACCACGTTCCTTTCAAAATCTTCCCTAATACTTCAGTGTCTCCGATTCATCGATGACAATGTCGTATATAATTTCAGCGAGTTTCTCGTTATTATGGCGTACAACCCGTTCTTCATCGACGATAATCAGGTTTTCGTCGGTAATTACTTTAACACCGTGCGCTTCAAGTTTATCCCGCTCGCTTTTAATAATCTGGACACCTCTGTTTTTATAAGTATCCGCCATTTCTTCATAGACGTCGCGTTCATTTAAAATCACATAATCTATCACACGTGCTTTCAAATGTTTCTCTATTGCATAGAGATGATCAAAAGCAGACATGCCTATCGTTTCTCCCGGCTGTTCAAGCAGGTTCGATACATAAACTTTAATACCCTCGGACTCTGCTACGGCTTCTGCAATGCCTTTCGGCAGCAGATTCGGAATGATGCTCGTGTACAGCGAGCCAGGTCCAAGGACGATAATATCCGCTTCAAGTATCGCTTCAACCGCAGCCGGTGTCGCATCAATGTTCGTCGGAATTAAATACATTTCCCGGATTTCTTTTTTCACTTTTGGAATATAGCTTTCACCGATAATAATCGAGTCATCAGCCATTCTCGCAGCGAGCTTCGGACTGACGTTCGTCGACGGAATCACTGTCCCTTTAACGTTCAGTATTTTTGACAGCTCACTGACTGCAGTCGCAAAGTCCCCGCTGATATCGTACATCGCAGCAAGCATTAAGTTGCCGAGCGAATGCCCCGATATTTCATCTTTTTTAAAGCGGTAAGTAAACAGATGTTCAAGTTTGCTCTCCACTTCGCTTAAGGCCGACATGACGTTCCGGATATCTCCGGGTGCGGGCATATCAATCTGATCGCGGATAATTCCGGTTGACCCACCATCATCCGCCACTGATACAATCGCAGAAATATCGACAGGATATTTTTTTAATCCGCGCGATAAAACAGCGAGCCCGGTGCCGCCGCCGATAATTGCGATTTTAATCTTTTTCATTCACTGTGCCTTCAATTCTCGCATCACGGTGGGTCGTGTTAACCGAAAATGCGAATTTATCATCCAGATCTTTAGCAAGACGGCGGGTCAGTGCAACAGAACGGTGCTGGCCACCTGTACAGCCTATCGCAATTGTGAGCTGGGATTTGCCTTCTTTTATATATTGAGGAATTAAATATTTAATCATATCGTACAGTTTATCGTAAAACGTATCGGTATCCTGCCACTTCATGACGTAGTCGTATACTTCCTGATTAAGACCGGTTAACGGACGGTACTCCGGAATATAAAACGGATTCGGCAGAAAACGAACATCGAACATTAAATCCGCATCGATTGGAACACCGTGTTTAAAACCGAAACTCAGGACGTTCACAGCAAAGAATTGTTCACGTCCGCCTGAGTATAAAGTGAAGATGCGGTCTCTCAGTTCTTTCGGTGACAGGTCTGTCGTATCGACAATAACAGATGAACGGCCTTTTAAATCATCGAGTATTTCACGTTCTTTTTCAATCGCTTCAAGTACAGAAACCCCTTCGTTTAACGGGTGGGAACGGCGCGTTTCTTTATAGCGGCTGACGAGTCTTTCATCATCCGTATCGAGAAATACAATGCGGAGCATTATATCTTCGTTGATCAGTACCGTTTCCAGTTTTTGAATTAAATCATCAAAAAATTCTTTGCCGCGAAGGTCGATGCCGAGCGCGACTTTGTTCATCTTGCCGTCAGTCGATTCCATCAGCTCCACGACTTTCGGAATAAGAATCGGGGGCAGATTGTCGATGCAGAAATAGCCTGTATCTTCAATCGCTTCCAGTGCAACAGATTTACCTGAACCGCTCATACCTGTAATTATGATTAAATTTTTCATAAAGCACACCCTCAAATTTACTTATTTTCAAAAAATGCCATTTACTTATATTATAACGGATAACTTTACGAAAAAACCCCCTTTCGGGGGATTTGCTTCGATTAATTATTCGTTGTCTTCAAGCTGCTCTAAATAGTGCTGCGCATTTTGCGCTGCAAGGCTGCCGTCACCTGTTGCCGTAACAATCTGACGAAGTGATTTCTCTCTGACGTCACCAGCGGCAAAGATGCCCGGGATTTCAGTTTCCATTTCTTCGTTCGTGACGATATAGCCGTTTTCGTTTAAAATACCTAAATCCTGGAACGGTGCTGTCAGCGGCAGCATACCGATGTAGATAAATACGCCGTCCGCCTTGTAGTCGTAAGTTTCGCCTGTATTTTTGTTTTTCAGCGTCACTGATTCTACGCGGTTTTCACCGTTAATTGTCTGCAGTTCCGTATCCCAGATAAAGTCGATTTTATCATTTTTAAATGCACGGTCCTGTAAAATTTTCTGAGCACGGAGCTCATCGCGGCGGTGAACAATTGTCACTTTGCTCGCGTATTTCGTCAGGAATACACCCTCTTCAACAGCTGAGTCTCCGCCGCCGATAACGACAAGTTCACGCTCTTTAAAGAATGCACCGTCACATACTGCACAGTAGCTTACACCACGTCCGCGAAGCAGATCTTCACCTGGTACGCCGATTGTTTTGTACTCTGCGCCTGTTGCAACGATTACACTTTTCGTGTAAATATCTTCAGACGAGGTTTTCAGTATTTTAATGTCGCCGTCGAGTTCAACACTTTTAATGTCGCCGTATTTATACTCTGCACCAAATTTCTGAGAGTGTTCGAACATTTTAGAAGACAGTTCCGGTCCTGTAATCATGCTGAAGCCCGGGAAGTTTTCAACTTCTTCAGTATTCGCCATCTGTCCGCCCGGTACACCGCGTTCAAGCATTACTGTTTTCAGTTCTGCACGGGATGCATAGACGGCAGCTGTCATGCCGGCAGGTCCCGCACCGATTATTACTACGTCATATATCGTTTTCTCTTCCATAATCGTTCTCCTTTAAAAAAATTGCTACATACAATTATATAGGCTTTCCGTCTGTAAATCATTATATCTGCTTTATTCTGTCGATTGCTTTGTTCAGTCTGTAAACCGTCGTATTAAACATCTCCGCCACACTTTTTTTCGTCAGCCTGCGGCCCCCGGGATACAAATATAATGCAGCTGCTGTATGGCTCTCCACATCTTCAAACTCTTTATGCTTTTCATAGAGATCATGAAACACATTAATCCACATCAGCAGTGTGTCCTCATCCCTGAACGACTGATCATACAGCAGTTCAAGTCCGATATGCATACGTCCGAGACGGACCAGCTTCAATCCCTGGAATAAAAACGTCACGTACAGTTTTTCATAGTCATCGAGCGTTTCAATATGATCCCATATCGATAAACCGATAATCGCTTCACGCGGTTCTATTTTACTGATTAAATACAATGCCAGGAGACGTTTATGCTGATCCTCATCGTGCAGGTACATACTTTCCAGATTGAGTATTTCCGCGGCCGCTTCTTCTTTTTTCCACGGACTGAATTTCTCATCGACCGGATGGAAATTCTGCATGCGCGTCCAGTAAATTTTAGATTCCTCGTGCTTGCCTAAATGGTAGCTTGAAAAACTGAGTGCATGAAGCAGCTGGAAATTTACAATCTTCTGCTTCTTATAAAGCGGGAACAGCAGTTTATATGAATGTTCATATTTCTGCAGGAAGTTCAGCACAAGTCCTACTTTAAACCGTGCATCATCATCGAGCGGCTCCACAACTTCAAGCTTCTTTAAATACGCTTCGTACTCATCAAACTGCTCTGTATGGTAATGCAGCAGCGTCATATGGCTGAGTGCATGCATATCCGTCTGGTCGTCTTCCAGCAGCTGTTCAAGCAGCACTTCTGCATCTTCAAACTTATTTAAAAATAAATACGCCATTGCTTTTAAGTTTCTGAATTCAGGCTCTTCCTGAATATTCACCGGAAGCGAATCCAGATATTCAAGCGACTCGTTTACTTTCGCATTCATAAATAAATGCTGGAAAATCTGCTGGCCAATAAAACGCTCAGCTTCTTTTTCAAGTTCGTTCTCATCTTCGATTTCAACATCAAACATTTCTTCAAGCGTATCGCCGTAATTCGTATCGGGATTGTGATTCGAGTATTGAACACCGTATAAAAATGCTTTGTTCGCATCGTGTTTTATAATATTGATCTGACTCAGTATATAAAAGTACTCGGGGTCGTAGTTATCTTTAACGAAAGCTTCGATAATTAAATGTTCCGCTTCGTTGCCGAATCCGTTCTCGGCCATAACGTAGACGTATTCCGATAAATAATCCATGTTATCCGGGTTTTTATCGTGTGCTTTTTTCAGGAGCTGGAGTGCTTCTTTTTTAAGATTCTGCTGTCTTTTTTTAATACCCTGCCTGTAGTAATGTTCTCCGTTTTGATCGAGAGAGATTACTTTGTTGTTATTCATTACGCTCTCTCCCTTATTATCATCGGATTGCCGTAGACGAGTGCATTATCGGGAATATCTTTCGACACGACTGTGCCTGCGCCGACTTTCACCCTGCTGCCTATTGTGACGCCCGGCAGTACTGTTGCATTGGCGCCGATCATCGTATTCTTACCGATGTCGACTTTGCCGATTCTGTATTCATCTGTTAAATATTCATGTGTCAGTATCGTCGCATTATAGCCGATAATCGAGTTTTCACCGATTGTAATTAATTCCGGAAACATTAAATCAGGCATCGCTTTATAAGCAAATGACACGTGCGGGCCGAGATTCATCTTAAGACCGGCACGGTATAACTTATGTTTCATTTTAGTCGATGGCATAAAACGCCCCGCTTCGATAATTATAAAGTTTTTAGCCACTTTAACGAGCGAAACGGTGCGGTACAAATGCCACAGCGGATTAATTTTAAAGCCCGTATGCCGGATTAATTTCCTCATGCTACTTCTTCCTTTTTTTCTTCTTATTAACTACTGATGATTTTTTTAAAGTTTTCCGTTCATCTTTAGCTGCATAGTTGCCGTATACGTCACCGTATTTCGGCAAATTGTATTTCTGCTGACGGCAGATCATTATGACAAGAGAGCCGACAATTATAACCACCGAAATAACCTGAGCTGTTCTCAGCATATCTCCAATCATTAAGCTGTCTGTCCGCATGCCTTCGATAAAGAACCTGCCGACTGAATAGTATATCAAATAAATGAATACTGTGTGGCCGAGCGGTAATTTCGGACGTATTAATAATAGTATAATTACGCCGGTAATACTCCATATTGATTCGTATAAAAATGTCGGATGGTAGTATGTACCATCAATATTCATATGGTTAATAATAAATTCCGGAATCATTAAGTTCTCAAGGAATTCTCTTGCGACAGGTCCGCCGTGAGCTTCCTGGTTAATAAAGTTGCCCCAGCGTCCGATTGCCTGCCCGAGCAGAATGCTCGGTGCAGCAATATCCGCAACCTGGAAAAAGCTGTAGCCTTTAGTTCTCGTATAGATAAGACCGGCAAGAAATCCGCCGATCAGACCACCATGAATCGCCATGCCGCCTTCCCACACTTTAATAATATCGAGCGGGTTAAAGAAATAATAATCAAGATTGAAGAAGACATAGTACAGACGTGCACCGAGAAGCGAGAAGATAATGATATACATCATTAAATCCATAAATAAATCTTCAGGCAGTCCTTTTTTTATGGTTTCCCTGTTGGCTAAATAATAGCCGAGTATCATTCCGGTTAAAATAATAATGCCGTACCAGTGAATGGACAGCGGTCCCAGCGATATTGCCACCGGATCGATGGCGGCGTTTATAATCATCATTAGCTGCCTCCGTTGCTTTTAATCTTTTCATTTAAACGGTCGTTAAATTCGTGAGCTGCGTTATGCCCCATCTGGTTGAGACGGTGGTTCATTGCAGCGACCTCTATAATACCTGCAAGACTTCGTCCCGGACGAATCGGAATGACTTTTTTCGTGACTTCCGAGTTCAGAATTTTAATCTTCTTATCTTCAAGACCGAGACGGTCGTATGTATTATTATCTGTCCAGTTCTCAAGATGAACGTTCAGCATAATACGTTTTTCCGACAGAATACACCCCGCGCCGAACAGTGTCATGACATTAATAATGCCAAGCCCGCGTATTTCAAGCAGATGCTGAATCAGTTCGGGCGCCGAGCCCATCAGCACATTCTTATTCACTTCTTTAATTTCAACGTTATCGTCTGCAACCAGCCGGTGTCCGTTTTTAACGAGTTCAAGCGCAGTCTCACTTTTACCGATACCGCTCTCCCCCGTAATCATTACACCGATACCGTAAACGTCAACAAGCACACCGTGCATGTTAGTTTCCGGTGCCAGTTCTTTTTCCAGATACGTTGTAATACGGCTCGTAAAGTTCGTTGTATTATCTTCTGTAATCAGCAGTACTGTATTTGTGTGATTGCACGCTTCGATTAATTCAAGCGGCGGCTGCTGACTCCTTGTAACGATAATACACGGTGTTTCTTTTCTGCATAACCGTTTCGCACGGTCTTCACGTTCCCGGTCTGACAAAACGCGTTCAAAAAACGAAATTTCCTTCATGCCGAGAATCTGTACCCGGTCGGATGAATAGTGGGAGAAATATCCTGCGATTTCAAGACCCGGCCTCGACAAATCAAAGCTTGGAATCGCGTTCTCAAGACCCGGGTTTCCGCCCCATATTTTTAAGTCGAATTCCTCGACTAAATTTTTAACCAATAACATCGCTGCACCTCCGTCTGTTCTTCAACGAATAAGTTTACTGTTTCTTATATTATAGCAAAAAATGGGCTGGCAATCGCCAGCCCGTACTTATTAATACTTTTTAACTGCGGTGCAATGTCACACTGCCGACTTTAGTGCCGACTTCAAGGAACATTCCCGGTTCGTCTGTATTGTTTACAAGCATCAGCTCTTTAAAGCCGATATCCTGCTGTTTCATATAGCGTGCATCCAGTTCAGGCGGATAGTTAATCTGCCCGAGCACTGTCGACAGACGGCCTTCAAGCTCTCTGCCGTTCGGCACGCTGATATTAATGCTGCCCATGTTCGAGTTAATTGTCGCTTCTTCGGTTTCTTTCTTCAATGCGATATTAACCGAACCGTTTGATGAAATATCAATTGTTTTTGCATCGAGATTATCCGTTAAGATCGTTCCGAGCATAGATACAATTTCGATGCCTTTGTACTGTCCTTCAGACACTTTAATACTGCCGCGTGAAGTACGGATAAATGCATTTTTAGCTTCAACCTGATTCAGCTCAATATCACCGTTTAACAGGTCTACAGTTAAGTCGGTGAATGACTTGTCAGAGATTTTAACATTGCCGTTTGACGTTGATAAAATAATACGTCTGAGCGTTTCTTCAGTCACTTCTATAACAACGTTGACACGTGCAGACTTGACGTCAGACACGATAACAAGCTCATCGTTTTTAACATCGCAGATGATGTCCTGGAAGTAGTTTTTCTTCGTATCGAGTTTACGGTAAAACGGTGTCACTTCAAATTTAACAACATCGCCGCGTTCAGCTGGTTTTAACTCAACGTTACCGTTTGCGATATCGACAGAAATACTGTTAAACGGCTGATCAACCGTTTCGATTAAACGGTTTTTCGGGCCCTGTGAAAATACAGAGTCGAATGATGAGCCGACCGAATCAAATGCTTTCTCCAGTCCGTCAAACATCTGCTTCGCCTGGCGGCCGTTACTGAACTTACCTTTAACGTTCGTATACGTATCGTTTACTTTATCTTTATTTACATACTTATTGAATTCATCGACGAACTGTCCGACATAGTCACCGAACAGACTGCTTGATTCTCGGCTGTATGACTCTTCACTTTCGGCTTTTCTGCCGGTTTCTTTCTTGTCCGGCTCTGATTTCGCGTTAAGTGCCGACATCAGTTCAATTGCTTCTTCAGAAGTTATCTTGCCTTCTTCAAGCATTTTTAAAATGCGTTCTTTACTATCCACTGATATTACCTCCTAATGGTTTCTGTTTAACCACTTCTTAAGATGATGTCCCGTGTGGCTGTTTTCGTTCGCAATTACATCTTCTACTGTACCACTTACGACGATGTTTCCGCCACCTTCCCCGCCTTCAGGACCAAGGTCAATAATGTGATCCGCCACTTTAATAACATCGAGGTTATGCTCGATAATTACGACGGTATCTCCCTGGTCCACGAGGCGCTGGATAACGCCGATTAAGTTTTTAATATCTTCGGAATGCAGGCCGGTTGTCGGCTCATCGAGAATATAAAGCGTTTTGCCATTTGAGCGTTTGTGCAGCTCACTCGCAAGCTTCACACGCTGCGCTTCCCCGCCTGACAATGTTGTTGCCGGCTGGCCGAGACGCACATAGCCGAGTCCGACGTCGACAAGCGTTTTAATTTTACGTTTAATTTTAGGCAGATTTTCAAAGAAATAATATGCTTCTTCTACTGTCATTTTTAACACATCTGCTATGCTTTTGTCTTTATATTTCACTTCAAGTGTCTCTCTGTTGTAGCGTTTGCCGTGACAGACTTCACACGGTACGAAAACATCAGGCAGGAAATGCATCTCTATGCGGAGTATGCCGTCGCCGCGGCATGCTTCACAGCGGCCGCCTTTAACGTTAAAGCTGAAGCGTCCCTTCTGATAGCCTCGGACTTTCGCTTCGTTTGTCTGTGCGAAAACATCTCTGATGTCATCGAAGACGCCTGTGTATGTTGCCGGATTACTGCGCGGCGTACGGCCGATTGGCGACTGGTCGATATCGATAATTTTATCGATATGCTCAATGCCTTCGACTTTATCATGTTCACCAGGAACTTCTTTCGTTTTATAGAGCTGCTTATGCAGACTCTTATATAAAATTTCATTAATCAGTGTACTCTTGCCGGAACCCGACACCCCTGTAACGAGGTTCAGCACACCGAGCGGAATATTAACGTCGATATTTTTAAGATTATTTTCACGCGCGCCTTTAATTTTAAATACTTTTTTCTTAGCCGGTTTGCGGTAGTTTTCCGGCAGTGCGATTTCACGCTTGCCGCTTAAATACTGACCGGTTATAGAATTGTCATCCGCCATTACTTCTTTCGGTGTTCCGTAGGAAACGACTTCCCCGCCGTGCTCACCGGCACCCGGACCGATATCGATCAAGTAATCGCTCGCGAGCATCGTGTCCTCATCATGTTCAACGACGATGAGCGTATTCCCAAGTTCTCTCATATCTTTCAGCGTATTAATCAAGCGCTCGTTATCGCGCTGGTGCAGCCCGATTGACGGTTCATCCAGAATATAGAGCACGCCGCTGAGCCGTGAACCAATCTGTGTTGCAAGACGAATACGCTGTGCTTCCCCGCCCGATAACGTACCGCTTTTACGGTTCAGCGTTAAATAATCGAGACCGACGTTGCGTAAAAATGTCAGCCTGCTGTCGATTTCTTTTAAAATCGGCTCCGCAATTTCTTCGTTCTGCGCTGATAAAGAGATATTGCTGAAAAAGTCGATGCCGTCTTTAACAGAACGTTCAACGACCTGGCCGATATGCGTATCGTTCACTTTAACTGCGAGTGCTTCATCGTTTAAACGGTAGCCGTCGCAGCGGTTGCATTCACTTTCACGCATATACTGGGCCATGACATTTCTCGTATATTCGGAAGGGCTTTCGTTATAACGTCTTTCAATATTATTCAGCACGCCTTCGAACACCATTTTGCGTTCGCGCACTACACCGTTGTCCTGCGCGAATTTGAATTTAATTTCATCATCGCCGCCTTTAAAGATAATATCCTGTTCTTTTTTACTTAAATTTTTAAACGGCACAGTCATATCGATACCGTAATACTCTGCTGCCTGTGTTAAGAGCTGTGTATAGTATGTCGAGCTGATTGGCTGCCATGTAACAATTGCACCTTCATCAAGAGATACTTCCCCGTCCGGCACAACGAGTGTTTTATCAACAGACATCTTCATGCCGAGTCCGTCGCATTCAATACATGCACCGTACGGCGCATTAAATGAAAACAGACGCGGCTCAAGTTCTGAAATTGTGAATCCGCACTCAGGACAAGAGAAGTTCTCTGAGAAATGGAGATCTTCGCCGTCAATGACGTTAATCGTGACGTTGCCTTCTGTCTTCTCAAGTGCCACCTGCAATGAGTCGGCAAGACGGGATTCAATTCCTTCTCTGACTGCAAGTCTGTCGATAACGACATCGATATCGTGTTTTTTATTTTTACTGAGTTCCGGCACTTCTTCAATGTCGAACATTTCTTGATCGACAACGACACGTGCGTAACCCTCTTTGCTTAAATCTGTAATCAGTTTTTTATGCTGGCCTTTTTTACCGCGTACTAATGGTGCGAACACCTGAATACGCGTGCGTTCAGGCAGCTGCATTATAATATCCGTCATTTCTTCAACGGTCTGTGATGAAATCTCAATACCGTGAATCGGACAGTAAGGCGTACCTGCGCGTGCATATAACAGACGCAGATAATCGTATATTTCCGTAATTGTCGATACTGTCGAACGCGGATTGTTGCTCGTCGTTTTCTGGTCAATTGAAATTGCCGGTGACAGCCCTTCAATCGTATCGACATCAGGTTTGGACATCTGTCCTAAAAACTGGCGTGCATACGAACTGAGTGACTCAACATAACGGCGCTGGCCTTCAGCATAAATAGTATCGAAAGCAAGCGACGATTTACCCGAACCGGATAAGCCTGTCATTACGACAAGCTGATCTCTCGGGATGTCCAGATCGACACCTTTTAAATTATTTTCTCTTGCGCCTCTGATACTGATGAATGGATTCTTCATGTAACTCACCCTTCTGCCTGAATCTCAAATATTGCATCTCTTAATTCTGAAGCTGTTTCGAAGTCGAGATCTCTCGCAGCTTCTTTCATTTCCTGCTCAAGTTTCTCAAGCAGTTTTTCGCGTTCTGATTTCGTCAGTTTCTTCGTTGCAGATTTCTTTTTGACTTTGTCATCTTCTTTAATATCTATATGTGCACTGATAACATCGCGTATTTCTTTATTAATCGTCGTCGGTGTAATATTATGTTTTTCATTAAATGCAATTTGTGTTTCACGGCGCCGTGCCGTCTCATCGAGTGCATACTGCATCGAATCGGTAATTTTATCGGCATACATAATTACGTGGCCGTTACTGTTTCTCGCCGCACGTCCGA
Organism: Jeotgalicoccus sp.; assembly: GCA_036782755.1. GTDB lineage: Bacteria > Bacillota > Bacilli > Staphylococcales > Salinicoccaceae > Jeotgalicoccus. The sequence continues at coordinate 20,749 of DAIPYL010000023.1, forward strand.
TAGTCTGGACGAGTGCACGGTTCGAGCGGAGGAATCCTTCTTTATCCGCATCGAGAATCGCTACGAGCGATACTTCCGGAATATCCAGTCCTTCACGAAGCAGGTTAATTCCGACGAGCACATCGTAAGTCCCGACACGGAGCTCGCGCAGTATTTCTATACGTTCCAATGTCTTAATTTCAGAATGCAGATACTGTACTTTGATTCCTGCTTCTTTTAAGTACGTCGTTAAGTCTTCTGACATTTTCTTTGTCAGTGTCGTAATTAAGACACGTTCGTTTTTCTCGATTCTCGCCTGTATTTCTTCCATTAAATCATCGATCTGATGTTCGGAAGGTCTGACGTCAATCGTCGGGTCAAGAAGACCTGTCGGACGGATAATCTGTTCGACCATCTTCTCGGTATGCTCAATTTCATAGGGACCGGGCGTTGCTGACACGTAAAGCAGCTGTTCTGCTTTTTCTTCGAACTCTGAAAACATCAGCGGTCTGTTGTCGAGTGCACTCGGCAATCTGAAACCGTGATCGACAAGCACCTGTTTACGCGCTTTGTCTCCGTTATACATTCCCCTGATCTGCGGAACAGTAACATGGGATTCATCAATCATTATAAGAAAATCTTTAAAGTAGTCAATCAGCGTGTAGGGTGTTGAACCGGGATCGCGCAATGTTAAATGCACTGAATAGTTCTCGATTCCTGAACAGAAGCCCATCTCGCGCATCATTTCTAAATCGTAGTTTGTACGCTGTTCCAGACGCTGTGCTTCAAGCAGTTTGTCTTCTGCACGGAATTTCTTCAGCTGTTCTTCCAGCTCCTTTTCAATACGTTCAATCGCAACTTTCATTTTTTCGTCGCGCGTAACGAAGTGGGAGGCCGGGAAAATAGCAAAGTGTTCGCGTTCGGCATACACTTCACCTGTTAAATAATCTATTTCGCGGATACGGTCGATTTCATCTCCGAAAAACTCCACGCGGATACACTGTTCATCACGTGATGCCGGGAATACTTCGACAATATCTCCGCGCACTCTGAACGTCCCGCGTTTAAAGTCGATATCGTTGCGTGAATATTGAATATCCACAAGCTTGCGCAGGAACTGGTTCCGGTCGAGTTCCATTCCTGTACGGATGCTCACGACAAGATCGCGGTATTCTTCAGGATTACCGAGACCATATATACAGCTGACCGATGCAATAACGATTACGTCATCGCCTTCGAACAGCGAACTTGTTGCGGAGTGGCGGAGTTTATCGATTTCGTCGTTAATAGACGCATCTTTTTCGATAAACGTATCCGTGCTCGGCACGTAGGCTTCAGGCTGAAAATAGTCATAGTAGCTGACGAAATATTCCACCCGGTTATTCGGAAAAAATTCTTTAAACTCACTGTATAATTGTCCTGCAAGTGTTTTGTTATGTGCAATAATCAGAGTCGGCTTGCCAATTCTCTGAATTACCTGGCTCATCGTATATGTTTTACCGGTACCTGTCGCACCAAGAAGGGTCTGGTGCCGCTGTCCGGAACTGATTTGTTCTACTAATTCTTCAATTGCTTGAGGCTGGTCACCAGCCGGCTCAAATTTAGATACTAACTCAAAATCTGCCATTGTTTCGCCTCCACTTATTAATCTATACTATTTTAACAAAAATAGAGCAGAAATAACAAACATTTGTTCGGTCATCTCTACTCTTCATCTTCATTATTAAAATTATCAAGCTCAAAAATTTCTACTATAATATAACCGACAAAAATAGATGCCGAGTCTATGTAAATTACCCACTCGCTGGGGTAAAACCCTCTGTAAATAGATGCTCCGAATAATATAAATGTCAGCATCACTGCAACGTACTTATGACGCGTGAGCCTCGTAAATACTACGACGGTCGTTGCGGGAACGACCATGGCCATCATGTACCAGTACAAATCCATAGCGCTACTCCCGGTTCAGAATAGAGTTTGTTATTTCAAACAGTTCATCTTTCGGGATGAAACGTTCCGACAGCATCTCTGTCAAAATGTTCTCAAGGAAGTCCTGAACGCATACCAGATGCTCGAAGCGTTTAATTGTTGCGAGGGATTCTTCGTAAATTTCAAAAAACAGAGGTTCGGGGTTCCGTTTCTGTATTTCGCCGAATGATTCATACAGCAGATCAATTTTATCGGCTACAGAGAGAATCTGACCTTCAAGTGTGCTGTCCTTGCCTTCTTTCAGACGTTCTTTGTATATCTGCTGATACTCCGGCGGAAATTCAGTTTCGATAAACTTCGTCGTCATCGTTTCTTCAACTTCCATAAACAGTGTGTTGAGTTCCAAAGACGCATACTTAACCGGTGTTTTAATATCACCTGTAAAAATCTCCGGATAGTCATGGTTCAATGCCTTCTCATATAAAGAACGCCAGTTGATTTCATTTCCTTTGTGCTCCTCAACCGTCCCTAAGTACTGTGCAATCTTCGTCACTTTAAATGAATGTGCTGCAACGTTGTGCTCCTGATATTTAAACTTGCCGGGACATCTGACAAGCTTCTCCAGATCATTTAAACTTTTAAAATACTGATGTACTCCCATTTATTGACGCTCCTTTACATAGTTAATGTAATTCGTAATCAATTCCGGTCCTATTTCCCCTATATACGCACGTACAACTTCACCATTCGAATCTACGAAAAATGTAGTCGGCATTAAGCTGATTTTAAACTCATTCGTCATGCCCTCTTCATCTGTTAACTCGAACACCGGGTACTGCACGTCATAAGTGTGGAGAAACGCATCGCGGTTTTTAACGCTGTCATCGATATTAATCCCGACAACCTGAACATCGCTCCCTGCCGTATCCATCGCATATTCATTTAACTCAGGCGTTTCACGCTTGCACGGTTCACACCAGGATGCGAAGAAGTTAACGACAGTCACTTCATTATTTTTTATAATTTCATTCAGCGGTTCATTGCTGTTAATTACAGTCTCTGATTCTGTATCCAATAAGTTCAGACCGACAGCATGATGATTATCGCGCCCTTCGGAATCCTGAAGTGTCTTCAGACTCCGTTCCTTCATCTCATCATCGGACATATTAATCACCGCCCCGATACTGACGCCGATGAGCAGGAAGAATGCGACAAAACTAACCGCAATAATAAGCTTTTTACCCGTCATCCAATCCACTTTCCCTCTAATATCATTTTAATCATTTTAACATACCGGACTGATAAAGTACCGTCCCGGGACGTTAAGAAAAGGTGAAGAATAACAAATAAAACTATGCCTATAATTTATGATTATCGCTCTGCCTGTCCTTCATCCACTGTTCATGCATTTCAGTCACTTTATCATCGAGTTTTTTAATCTGTTTGAACGTTATCAGGTTCAGGAAACAGAGAATTATTAAAGAAGTCAATGCCACAGCTGTGTCGTGATCCTGCGAAATGATTCTCATTTTATGATGCTCCTTTCACAATTTATGAGGTAAGCCACTGACGCTGTCCGATAAATCAGTTTGTTGGACAGTGTGGCAATATTTTTTCTTCTATATAATAATCAATAACCTATTCTCAAATTATTATTCAGATATATAAAAATAGCGGAAAACAAATCTATATAGAATAGATCTGCTTCCCGCTGATTATATTAATGTATATTAGTGGATGAAGTTATGGCTTGAAACTTGAGAAGCACTGATAGTTCTCGTGTTCTTGTCGCCTAATCCGCCACCGAACTGCATTTCTGACACTAGGATTGACCCGTCGCCGTTAACGCGTTCAACAATTGCAAC
>DAIPYL010000024.1:0-23449 GCA_036782755.1 Jeotgalicoccus sp.
ATTACCGCACTTCTTTTTCGAGAACATGGCTGCAGTACAAAGGCTTTAAACTCATCGCAGAAAACGACAATATTATATTGTATCTGCTCGATCGGGAAATTAAATATTAGCTTTTGGCTATAGAATATTGGAGTGATTTTAAATGATCAGCATTTATGAATTAAAACCAAAATTCCAGCAGATGCTTATGCCGCTCGTAAATCTTCTTCACAAAAATCATGTCACCCCGAATCAGGTGACAATATCAGCATGCCTATTATCAATAATTATAGGTGTGCTTTTTTATTTTAATTATGAATCATCATGGATCTATGCTGTCATTCCGGTATTCATGTTTGTCCGTATGGCGATGAACGCTATTGACGGTGTTCTCGCTAAAAAATTCAGCTTACAAAGCCGCCTCGGAAAAGTTTTAAATGAACTGACAGATGTCATCAGTGATACTGCATTATTCATTCCTTTTTTACTCCTCACTCAAACCTTACCGGTGAGCGTAATTATTTTTATCTCACTATCAATTATTAGTGAAATGGCAGGAGTGCTGTCGGAAGTCCATTCAGGTGAACGGCGTTATGATGGACCGATGGGAAAAAGCGACCGCGCATTTTTAATCGGTGCTGTTGCAGTATTCCTCCTTTTCAATGTACCGCTCGAACCATACTTGCATATCGTGTTCATTATCGCCTCAATATTAATAGCAGTTAATATTTATAAACGCACAGTCGGCGGACTGGAGGAAACACAATGAATATAAACTTACTGACAGATGAAGTCCTGTACGTCTTAATTGGCATTGTTGCTGTGCTGATAATTTCTACGCTTATTACTAAAATAATGAAGCAGAAAAATAACTCGAGCGGATTGAAAGAAGTTGAGATGCGCATCCGTTCATGGTGGGTAATGTTCATCATTTTTACATTCGCTCTGATTATTCATTCAACAATTTCACTCATCTTTATGGCACTGCTTTGTTTCCTCGCTTTAAAAGAATATTTTTCACTCATTCCGTTTAACCGCGCACACCGGCTTGTTCTGTTCTGGGCGTATATGACGATTCCTGTACAGTTTTCTTTAATATATCTAGGCTGGTACGGAATGTTTATCGTGTTCATTCCTGTCTATATGTTTCTGCTTATTCCTATTCAGGCAATTATTGTCGGGGAAACTAAAAACTTTCTCCGTTCCATCGCAACGGTGCAATGGGGAGTCATGCTTATGGTTTTCGGACTGTCTCATCTGGCCTTTTTGCTCGTTCTGCCAGGACGTGAGGACAGCGTCGCCGGTGCGGGTCTTGTACTGTTTTTAGTAGTCCTTACACAGGCGAACGATGTTGCACAGTTTATATGGGGGAAATTACTCGGCAAAAAGAAAATTATTCCAAAAGTATCTCCGAACAAAACGTGGGCCGGATTTATCGGCGGCGTGCTGACTACAACAGTACTCGCTGTTATTTTAGCTCCCTTAATTACACCATTCTCTCTTCTTGCGAGCATCATCGCCGGCTTGTACATCGGCTTAACTGGTTTTATCGGCGACGTTAATATCTCTGCATTAAAACGCGATTTAAATATTAAGGATACTTCAGCAATCATTCCCGGGCACGGCGGGATACTGGACCGTGTGGATTCACTGACATATACAGCACCGCTGTTTTTCCACTTTACGAGATACTTCTACTTTTAGGTGATGATTATGAAAAATATACTGTTTGCTCTGTTAGTAAGACCATTCATATTATTTATCTTAGGTTTAAATATTAGAAGAAAACATAAGCTGCCGGATAAAGGACCCTGTGTAATTATTGCAAACCATAACAGTCATCTCGATACACTAGTGCTGATGTCTTTATTCAGAGGGAAAAGCTTTGCGAAGGTCCGCCCAGTTGCAGCGGGTGATTATTTTATGAAGAATAAGTTCCTCGCCTTCTTCTCGACGAAAGTCATGAACATTATTCCGATAGAACGGAAAATGACACGCGACTTCAGAGGAATGTTCAAGCCTGTACTTGAAGCCCTGGACGACGACGGCATTATTATATTATTTCCTGAAGGATCCCGCGGTGAAGCAGAACAGCTGAGTAAATATAAGAGCGGTATTTATTATCTAATGCGTGAAAAACCGGAAGTGCCAATAGTTCCGCTGTTTATTCACGGTCTTGGTAAAGCACTGCCGAAAGGTTCATTTGTTTTTGTGCCGTTCTTTGTTGATATCTTTGTCGGAGATAAATTTTTCTATACCGACAACCGCAATGATTTTATGGTTGAAATGAATGAACGTATGGACGCCTTGCAGAAGGAAGGACAATTTAGCGAATGGTAATGATAATAATTATATTTATATGGGGACTCGCTGAAGCAACGTGGTTTTTTATCATTCCGGATGTGATTTTGTCGCTGTATGCGCTTCGTACGAAAAGATTTAAATATGTTGTATATGCGAATATAGTCGCCGTCTCGGGGGCAATGCTCGGCGGTATAATAATATTTATATGGAGCAGTCTGCATTCTGAGTCTGTCGAAACAATGATGCTCAGCATTCCTGCTGTTCATGATTATATGATAGAACATGTCCATAGCTCTATGTCAGACAACACATTTACCGCACTGATCACTGGCCCGCTCTTCGGTGTACCATATAAACTATTTGCTTCAGCTGCCCCGGAGCATACAGGAATCTTACTGTTTCTCGTATTTACAATTCCAGCAAGGCTGCTGCGATTTCTATCTGTATCTGTCATCGCATATGTTCTGTCACATTATGTCTTTAAGACACTCTTTATGCGTATGAAAATTATAATATGGTTTGTTGTGTGGCTGATTGTTTACATCATTTACTTCAATATACACAGTCCGATTTAAACTTTAGCCCCTCATATACATAGCCTAAAGTTATATATTTTAATAATATTGATAATCTTTACTTATTATATAATGGTGATAAAATTAAATAGAAATAGATATCTAATTATTCAGTCATAAAATGATAAGGGGATGGTATTTATGGATATTAAAGAAGGTGTTAAAAAACAGTTCGCAAGGAGTGCTGATTCTTACGTCAGCAGTAAAATACACCGTCTTGGCGGTGATTTGAATACATTAATAGAAATGGCACACACTGAAAAGTCGGACCTTGCACTCGATGCTGCGACAGGCGGCGGACATACAGCGAATGCGCTCGCTCCGCTTGTTAAGCGCGTAACTGCTCTCGATCTCACACCGGAAATGCTTGCTTCTGCCGAAAAATTCATTACGGGTAACGGCCATACCAATGTAAAATTTGTCGAAGGCGATGCTGAGAACATGCCTTTTGAGGATGAGACATTTGATATTGTTACTTGCCGTATTGCGCCCCATCACTTCCCAAATATTACAGAATTCATAAAGGAAGTCTCCCGTGTTCTTAAACCTGGCGGTCGTTTTCTTTTGAATGACAATGCCGCTCCTGAAAAAGATGAATTTGACCATTTCTATAATAAAATCGAAAAGCTGCGTGACTATAGTCACTTCAGGGCGTGGAAAAAATCGGAGTGGTTCCAAATGCTCGAGCTGGAAAACTTTGAAATTTCCGAAATGCACCGTTTTGAGAAACACTTTGAGTTTGAAGACTGGTGTACCCGTATGCATCTAACCAATGATGAGATTGAAAACCTTACTGATATTATGGTGAACGCTAATGAAGATGTAAAACGAAAATTCCGAATCGAGGAGCAGGATAATCAAATTGAATCATTCCAGGGAGAAGCTGTACTTTTAAGTGCTGTTAAACGATAAAAAGGGCGGGGACAAAAGCCCTGAGAAAATAAAAAATATTTGTTATAGACGAAATCCGTACGTTATTCTCCAAGGAGTCTAACGTACGGATTATTAGTTTTAGAAATATTTTTGGTCCAGCGCTTTTAAATATATTAAATCAGGTAATTTCCAAGTACACTGTTTACATCGTGTACCACGACAAACGCCTGATCATCGTTCGCTTTAATAAGTCGTTTCAGACGGTTAAGCTGTGATTTGTTAATTACTACAAACAGTATGTCTTTTTCTTCTTTAGAATAGTAGCCGTGTCCGTCCAGTATCGTAACACCGCGATGTATTTTCGTATTGATTAAGTTCGCCAGGAGGTCCGGGTCTCTGGAGATAATCGTCACTGCCTTTTTCGGGTTCATACCTTCTATAATAAAGTCCATAACTTTTGTTGCGATGTATAGTGCAATAACTGTCAGCAGCACCTGTTCAAGTGACATTACTGTCAATCCGATTGTAATAACAATCAGGTCAAAGAACAATAGCGCATACGAGACGTTGACGTCGAAAAATTTATTTGCCATTTTGGCTAAAATTGTTGTCCCGGCTGTCGTTGAACCGATACGGATAATTAACCCGATACCCATCCCGATAAACAGCCCGCCGAATACTGTATTAATTAAAATTTCATCCGTCTGTATATGCCAGGATTCCGTTACCCAAAGTGCCAGGGATGTCATTGGAATCGTAAATATTGTATACAGCATTGCCCGTCTGCCTAAAAATTTAAAGCCGACGATAAGTATTAGGAAGTTCATAATTAAGTTCGACAGTGCTGTCGGTATACCGTAAGCATAAAATAGAATGATTGAGAGACCAATGAAGCCCCCCTCACCGAGGTTTCCTGCAATCATAAAGCTGTTAACACCGATAGCGAAGAGAAACGATCCTACGATGATGGTCAGAACGTTAATTAACGTCTGCACGGTAAATTCTGAGTTAAATGATAGTTTTATCTTTTCGAACCGGGTATTCTTTAAAGCTTTTCTGATTTTCATGCATATCCCCCTTAGAATGCTTGTACTTTTTCTATGTTATATTACTTTAACACATCTTTCAACGCATGAAAAAAGCCGTCCCGAAGGACAGCTTAAGTTTTATAAAATATTTTTAAATATTTCCCCATCTTTTGCGACGACTTTTATTTCATCGTTATTTTTCAGTATTCCGATGTCTTCCAGCGGGTTCTTGTCAGTTAAAATAAAGTCTGCTATATAATCTTTTTTAACAAGACCAAGGTTTTCTATCTCCATGCATTCAGCTGCATTCTTTGTTGAAATAACGATTGCATCCATCGGTGTTGCTCCCGATTCCACCATCAGTTCAAGTTCACGCAGGTTCGTACCGTGTTTAAATACTCCCGCATCTGTACCCATCGCAATTTTCACACCTGAATCATATGCTTTTTTGAAACTTGCTTTATGGTCTTCCATGACTTCTCTTGATTTTTCAAGCCCCACTGCAGAAATACCAAGTTCATCAGCAAATTCAATTACCGATACCGGTGCAAGAAGTGTCGGCACAAGATATGTGCCTTTTTCTTTCATCTTTTCAATCACTTCATCGTCTAAGTAGATACCGTGTTCAATTGAATGGATGCCCGCTTCAACACAGTTTTTAATACCTTCAAGTCCCTGTGCATGCGCCATAACTTTTACACCGTTTCTGAACTGTGCTTCTTCGACGATGACTTTCAATTCATCGAGAGAGTACTGTGTAAACTGCGGATGGTCAGTCGGACTTGACACGCCGCCTGTCGCCATCACTTTAATGACATCAGCACCGGCACGGAGCAGTTCACGTGTCTTCTTGCGTACTTCTTCAACTCCATCAGCAATACCGTCCGGCATACCTTCATATGATCTCACAAGGCCGAGGTCGATACCTGAATAGTTGTAGCCGTCACCATGTCCGCCTGTAATGGACAGTGCGTTAATAGACACTTGCATGCGCGGTCCTTTGATGATACCGTCGTTGATTGCCTGCTTGAATCCGAGCGAACTGCCGAGAGCATCTCTTACTGTTGTGACACCTGCATTAATTGTTCTTTCGGCGTACTGAACTGCTTCATAAAAATGATAAGAAAACGGAGTCGCCACACGGTCCGCCAGCGGTTTAAATTCCGTCGATAAGTGAACATGCGTATCGATCATGCCCGGCAGCATGTATTTCCCCTGTCCGTCGATGACTTCTGTACCATCCTTATCAACAGCACTTCCGATATGTGTGAACTTACCGTCCTCAATAACCACTGTTACATTTTCCTGAACGTCAGCACCGCTGCCGTCGATTAAATTTATATTTTCCACGATTAGTTTACTCATTATAAAACATCTCCTTTTTTATAGCATTCCCATAACAAACGATGCAACAACGACAGATGCGACTGTCACTGTGACGAATCCGCCAATCAGCATCGGCGTCACAATTTCATTAAAGACACGTGTCTGGTCAACCTGATTGTCAGTTGTACTGCGCGATACTTCTTCACAGATAATATAGTCTCCCGGGAAACCGACCAGTGCAGTCAGAGCAATCGGCATACCTTTAAACGGATGCCAGCCGACAGCTTTCGATGCGATTAAACCGCCGATTGCAAGACCTCCGATACCGCATATTAAAATTAACAGCACTGCAGGAATATTGTTTACAACATCCTGCGGTGTAATGCCTCCCATTGTTCCGATGATAACGAAGATTAACGCAACCATCATAAAGCTGAATGAGTTAGATTTCTCTAAAACACCTTGCGGGAACAATCTTCCATTCAGCATTAAGATACCGAACAGCAGACAGAACAGCGTAAAGTGTATGCCTGTCCATTCACTTAATATTGTAGCAATTGCTGCAAGTACGAACACTGTAAACAGTAAGATAACATTGTTTTTTAACAGATTAAATCTTACCGGTTTCTCCTCTTCATTCTGCGAATCTATTTCTTCTGTTGTCGGTTCAGTCGTAGTAACAAAGTGGCCGGCATAACGTTTTAAGAAGAATGAAATCAGCGGCATGCCGATCGGCGTCTGAAATGCTGCAATTAATACGGGCACAACAATTAATGCCGTCATTCCAATTTCCGTTAATTTCTCAGTCGTAATTAACAGTGCTACAACACCGCCGGAAATAGGACCGACACCGCTTGCTGCAGTTTCAAAGTCAAATACCTGCGGAACGATTAACAGCACTAAAGCAAGTGCTCCGATTAATCCGCTGAGAGAAATAACTACTGCACGCCATTGTTTTTTCAATATACTTAAAGGCATTAATGTTCCCATATGTATAATAAGCGGCCCGATTAATAATGCACCAAGCGCAGGCAGTGTAGATAATTCTAAAATATTCTCAGGGAAAACCCCTGTCCATGTTAATAATAAGTAACCGATCATTGCTGTCATCAGCATCGGGATGCGTGCTCTCGAATAGATTGAGATTACTTCACCAAGTGCCAGTAATGCGAACAGCATGACAGTGGCAATTATTGGTTGTTCAATCATATTATTTCCCCCTTTTAAGGTAATGTTTGAATTATACGACAATTCAAACATTTTTTAAATATGATTACGTTTCCATAGCCCGAATTTTCTGAATTAATCGTTTTTACTGTCCAGTGTCCGCTTAAAGTTTTTAATCATTTCCTTAAATTCATTAAACTCTTCCGACGTCAGTTCCCGGCTGTCATAACGGTAACTCTTATAGCGATTGAGCATCTCTTTATTTTCTTCACTTCCGATATTAAGCCGCTTCGCCCACTCATCAATAGTTTCACCGTGATAACGTCCGAGATTCCTTTTAGCAAGCCATTTTTCGAACATATAATACTGCTTTCTGACTCTGCTGTCCGGAGGTGACTCGCTCTCTCTTCTGTTATCTTCAGACAGACTTTCCGTCACCGTTGTTTTGTAAGTCTGTGCCTCGGAACCTTCTTTTTCCGGACGGCTCCGCTTTTTAAAGTACATAATCAGGAATACTGCAATTCCGGCAGCGGCAAGCGTAATCAGAATTGTCATTACCGGCACCTCGCTGATTGAAGCTGTTCTTTCAAATGATTCTTCGACTGCATCGCCTTCATCATTCACTTCCATCTGTTCCTGTTCCATTTCAGGAAATTTAAACTCCACTGTCTCTAAAAAGGAGAAAAATGGTCTGAGCAGTATTATGAATCCGTTAAGCAGAAAAATAAATACTGTCTGAACAGCGAATACAGCATATTTATAAAGAACGGTAAATAACGCAGCCGCACCTAACAGAAACAGCGTTGCCAATACAAATATTCTTGCTCTCGGAATGACTCCGTAGCCGCTTCCTGCCATCAGCATGATTATTCTCCCGAGGAAGTAAAAAACAAACATGCCGGCGGCAATTAAATGAATCAGCAGATTATTTGCCTGCAGTGCCGGTGAGTTAATCAGATTTATAATAATGAGGCTGACAAGCATAATCATCAGCATTTTGTCGTTGTAATGATTGTTAATATTATCGTGCAGCTGCTCAAGCGTCCAAACGGCAAATCCTGTAATTAAAAATGCAGTCAGCCAGTATGATTCTGTCATCATCAACATCACTATTCCGAGCGGCACGAGAATATATACAGCAGATAAACTCCATCTTCCTGCAATAAAATGACTCAGTACAAGCATTGCCCCGAGAACAATAACGAGCGGCAGCAAGTGACTGTCACCCGACGCGGTATTATGAATATTAATCAGAACACCGATGAGCACCGGTACAAACATTTCCACGATAAAGTAAAAAACAAACATCGAATAGTACTTCATCTTATTCATTCGCCCACCGCCTTAATTAAGACTGAACTTTTTCCGTATCTTTCAAGTCCGTTGTCATTAAGCTGGTAAATTGTAATTCCCCGGTGCAGGAAGTATTCAAGCTCTCTGTCAATCAGCGAATCCGTTTCCCCTGTAAAGATAATATGGGACGGCACTTTCTCATACAGCCTCACGTGATTTAAAAACCGTTCAAATGCTATTGTAAAAGTAACTGTTTTAATTTTCGCAAGTGCTTCAAGGACCGTTCTATAGCTCCGGAGACCGTTCAGCTCATCGATTCTGAAGTAGCTGCCTTCATCAAAAGTTTTCATATTCGCAATCATGCTGTAAGTAATATCTTCCTTCGCAATTTCACCCGTTAAAAAACTCAGCTTCTCAAATATTCTTTCAATATTTTCCGGCGGCGCAAACACTGACTCCGAACGCAGGTTTACAAGTATCAGCCACTCGGTGTACGTCGTCTTCTCGTAAATTTTAGACTGCAGGCCCCCCATGCGTGCCGACTGTTTCCAGTTAATATCCCGGAACGAGTCCATCTCCATATACTCCCTGTTGCCGAGTGTTAAAAGAGGATCATTGTACAGCGACTCATTATTTTTAAACATGCCCTGCGCTATTTTGAATTTAATCGGTTCATTATGAACAGCGAACTTATCCGGGTAAATCATAATTTCATGCTTTGCGGGTCCTATCTGCCTCAAATCCATATGACCGAAACCGAATATACGCGGGACACTGATGCGGCTGTCGACGATGTAGCTGATTCCGCGCCTTTCTGCGGTATACGGTATTTCAATCACAGTTTCATTTTTCGGCAGTACTGTAAATACAGCTGTTGTTTCTGTCTGCTGGCGGATTTTCAGCGCCTGATCATTAGTGAATTTAATATCATTCCCCGCAGTTATTGTCATGGATGCACTTAATACCGGCATAATTCCTTTTTGTGCAATACGGATTTTCAAGGTTCCGGATTCACCTTTATAATGCCTGGCTTCATCGTTGATAATATCGATGTGCAGATGTTTCATCACATTGCGCTCATACAATCTGTTCAGCAGCATGCCTGCCAGCACAATACCAAGTATAAAAACGATATAAATATTTAATGTTGCCGCATAAAAAATATCAAAAATAATCAGTACGGATGCGATTACCATAAACAGCGCGGCTGTCTGCGTTTCACTGAAGTCGTATTTATACCTCATCCCGGCTCACTCCAAATTCAACCGGCACAGCCGTCTCATTTAAAATGTCTTCTATAAGTGCCTGTTCTGTTGTGAGTGTCATCCCTTCTATATTAAGTACGATGCGGTGCGCCAGCACATACGGTGCAATGTATTTTACATCTTCAGGCGTGACGTAATCACGATTATTAATCAGTGCAGCCCCCATCGCCGCCCGCATTAATCCGAGAGCTCCCCTTGGCGACACACCTAGTGCGGCGTGCTTATGTTCCCTCGTTTTTTGGACAATATCGATTATGTATTCCTTGACCGTATCATTAATACGAATGTCAGCCGCCTGTTCTCTGAACGCCGTAATATCTTCACGGGTAAATACCGGATTAACTTCAATACTCTTTTTCTCTTTGTGCATTTCCAGCATTTTCAATTCTTCTTCCCGTTTCGGATAGCCAAGCGTTATCTTCATTAAAAAGCGGTCCATCTGCGCTTCCGGCAGTTCAAAAGTTCCCTGTCTTGATTCAATCGGGTTCTGAGTTGCCAATACGATAAATAAATCATCGAGCTCCACTCTTTCACCGTCTATCGTCACCTGGCGTTCTTCCATCACTTCAAGCAGCGCCGACTGCGTTCTCGGTGTCGCCCTGTTAATTTCATCAGCCAGCAGTATATTCGTTTTGACCGGTCCAATTCTCAGATCAAAACTCTGCGTTTTCGGATTATACATATTCATCCCGGTAATATCCGCCGGCAGCACATCCGGTGTGAACTGAATGCGGGAAAACTTCCCGTCCACCGTTCCGGCCACAGCTTTTGACAATACCGTTTTCCCCGTTCCCGGCACGCTGTCAAATAATATATGACCTTCCTGAATCAGACTGATAAACACCAGCTCGATTACTTTGTCCTGTCCGATAATCACTTTTCCTATTTCTTCTTTAAACTGCCTAAGCTTTTCAGCGACTGCCATTCAAAAATCCTCCTTGTTTTGTATGCGTTTTCTTAATTATAGCAATATTTGAACAAAATAAAAAAGCACCGAGTAAGGGAGGTCAAACTCGGTACTTTCATTCAAGATTATTCTGCAGGCTGACCAGGTTCAAACGCCGGTGTAAACATCTCGTGTTCAGCTTCTTCCATTAACAGGTCGTAAACTTCCTGAGATGCCAGCGCGCGTTTTGCCGCCTGCATTTTTTCACTATCTGCTTTGCCTTCACGCGTTACCAGCTGGAAGGCAAATCTTTTCTCATCTTTATCTTCAAGTAATATTGCATCTTTCGGATAAAGTCCGATATTCGCAATTAAGTTCGGGTGTTCAAATACCAGTTCAACACCATCTTCATATGCTGCCGTTAAGTTAAACAGGTCGACCGGTGTAAACTGAAGATCTTTCGGGTTCTCCACAATATCCGATACTGCTGCATCGATTCCTGTATCCTCAGCAAGTGTAATCAGACCTGCACTGTCCAAAATTAACAGTGCACGTGCCTCATTCGGCGGATCACTTGGAATAGCAACTTCCGCTCCCTGTTCTATTTCATCGATTGAATCATAGACAGGCGAGTAAAATCCAACATTGGAAATATAAGCCGGCTGTATGGCAACAAGGTCAGCCCCTGCTTCTTCATTAAAACCTTCCATATACAGTTCGTGCTGTGCCAGACTGCCGTCGACTTCATCATTAAATGTTGCTTCATTATACTGAATGTTGTCGTTAACCGGCAGCAGCTCCATCGTATACGGCTCTTCAATCACTTCCGCTGCCACTTCGACCATCGATGTCAGCGGTTCCGACTGAGATGCAATAACGATATGCGTATCGTCCTCAGCCGATATACTCTCTTCGTCATTTCCGCATGCTGCAAGAAACAATGTCATCAACAGTAATAATGGTAAAAGTTTCTTCATTATTCTTCACCCGGTTCGAATGCAGGCTCAAGATGCCCTTTTTCTGCAAGTCCATCGAGGAAATCGTAAACTTCCTGAGATGTGAATGCTTTGTTTAACGCTTTAATTTTATCTGAATCTGCATTGCCTTCACGTGCGACAACACGGAGTGCAAATGTGTTTTCGTCATCGTCTTCGAGCAGTACTGCGTCTTCCGGTGTTAAGCCAATCGGCTCAATGTAAGTCGGATAGTTAAATACCAATGGAATGCCATCTTCGTACGATGCACTTAAATTCAGCAGATCAACATGTGTAAACTGAAGATCTTTAGGGTTTTCTTCAATATCGTCTACAGAAGCTTCGAAAGTTACACCGTCAGCCAGTGTAATAATGTCTGCATCATCAAGAATCATCAGTGCACGCGCTTCGTTTGTCGGGTCGCTGGGAATTGCAACTTCAGCACCGTCTTCAAGTTCATCTATTGAGTCATATACCGGTGAGTAGAAACCGACGATTGCATTATAAATTTCCGACATCGCAACTAAATCTGCATCGCTTTCTGCATTAAACTGCTCCATAAATGGTTCGTGCTGAGCGAAACTCGCATCAGCCTCATCGTTAAAGACTGCTTCGTTATACTGTATATTGTCCGCTACTTCAACCAGCTTAACCGTGTAGGGTTCTTCGATTGCTTCAGCAGCAATTTCAACAACGTCTGTCATCGGCGTCGTTTGAGCGACTACTGTAATCTCAGTATCCTTTTCTGCAGTTTCTTCTTCTCCGCCGCATGCAGCGAGCATTAATACAAAAGCACTTAAAATACTTACCAGCCAATACTTTCTGCTCATAATACTAATCTCCTTTTATCTTTTATCAATTTTTCTTGCCAGCCACAGACCGAACCACTGTGCAATCTGCACAAAGACAATAATCACTACGATTGCGGTGTACATAATGTCTGTTTCATAACGCTGATAACCGTACCGGATCGCAAAGTCACCGATACCTCCGCCTCCGACAACTCCCATGATCGTCGAATACGAAATAAAGCTTACAAACGCTGTGGAGAAGCCGATGATTAAAGAACTTCTCGCTTCAACGAATAAGAAGCGGTACACCAGCTGAGGGATTGATGCTCCCATCGCCTGTGCTGTTTCAACAACACCTTTTGGCACATCGAGCAGCGACTGCTGCACAAAGCGCGCATACAGTGCAATGGCAATCACCATCAGCGGGAATGATGCTGCGACAGGATCACCTGTCGCGCGGCCGTATACTTCGCGGATCAGCGGCTGCATTGCGATAACGAGCAGCAGAAACGGAAATGAACGGACGATATTTACAACAACGTTTGCTGTATGATATATAAATTTGTTATGTAACGGTTTGTCTTCGTCTGTTAAGTAAAGCAGTGTCCCCAGCGGCAGTCCGAGCACTATTGCTGCCACCATTGCAAAGCCCATCATTATTCCTGTTTCATTTAAACTTTTCAGGAGATTCGGCCAGTATTCTGCAACGCGTTCAAAATAAATCGATATTATCTCAATCATTTTTCAGCACCTCTGCGACACGTTCATAATAAGATGCTTCAGACATCACATGAGACGATGGTTTTATATCGATTGTATCGATAATACTGCCTGCTTCGAGAACCAGAGTCCGGTCGCATAAACGTTTAATCACATTCAGCTCATGCGTCACGACAACGATTGTCATACCGTAAACTTCGTGAGCCCGTCTCAGTACACTGACAATTTCATCAGTAGTTTTTTCATCGAGTGCACTCGTCGGCTCATCACATAGCAGAATTTTCGGATTGGTGATTAAAGCCCGTGCAATACCGACACGCTGTTTCTGTCCGCCTGACAGCTGTCCCGGATAACTGTCTTTCTTATCGCTGAGCCCGACAAAAGCAAGTACTTCATCGACATCCAGAGCGGATTCAAATTTATGGAGCTTTAACGGCAGTGTAATATTTTCCAGCACTGTCTTATTATTCAGCAGATTGAACTGCTGGAAAATCATCCCGATTTTTTTACGGTATTGTCTTAACTGTTTCGGAGACAGGCGGCTGACATTTTCACCATCGACTGTAACTGTTCCATTATCCGGTGTTTCCAAAGCATTAATCATGCGGAGAAGCGTCGATTTACCTGATCCGCTCTCACCGATAATGCCGAATTTTTCACTTTCTTTTATGTGAACAGATATATTATTCAAGGCACTGAATGGTCCATTCTGGCCCTGATACTGCTTAACAACACCATCTAGCGCAATCATTTAAAGCCCCCCTTTAGAAATTAATATGCAGTAAAACTGTTATAATAAAGTCAGATTAGATATGTAACAGTTTCAAACTGTATCAGTCTGTTCTCATAAAATGATAAACAATACTATATCAGTTGTAAAGGGGGAAAATAAAATGAGAGCGGCAATGCCCTTCCTGACATTTGAAGGACGTGCTTTTGAAGCACTTGAATACTATAAAGAGGTGTTCCACCATTTTGATATTATTCAGATGGTGAATTATACAGACTCAAATAAAATACAGCAGGCAATTATACGTATCGGTGATATGCATCTGATGCTCGGCGATTCCGACGTGCCGTCCGAATTCACATTTACACCGAGCATGTCTGTTTATATTGAATGCGAGGATATGAATGAAATAGAACTGCTTTACAGAAAGCTGAAGAAAAATGGAGCTATCCACATTCCGCTGGATGACTATAATATGAGTAAACGCTATGCGTGGATTCAGGATCAGTTTGGTGTATCGTGGCAATTAAATTTAATTTAAACAAAAAAAGCCATTCCTCTCTCTTCAGGAATGGCATCTTTATTTATATAGTTATTATTAGAGAGACAGTGCGCTGATTAATTTATTTAAAAATGGACGTTTGATTTTCTCATTGCTTTTCTTTTCTGCAAGAATTGAATTATTATACGCAACTTCTTTATATTCCTGCATACGGACCTCTGCTGTAAGTTTATCAGATATAATCATTTTTGTTCCTCCTTTTGAAATTTTTAGCTTAGAGTATTTTTCTGTACCTCTTTTATGTATCTTAATAATACTATATATATCAAGGCTTTTCAAAGATTATGTGATGATTTTATCAAAGTAATTCTATTGTAAATTTTTAGTTAATTCAATTTAATTTATTATGTAATGCAGTAAAGTTTTATGTATAGTTACACTTAATACATTTTATTCATCATTATGCATAAATCGATGTATTGTTATCGTTTTCATTAATTAATTATGTATTGAAACGCTTTCATAGATTTATGCTAAAAATAAAAAAGAGCGAAATAATCGCTCTTTTTTTCATGTTTCTATTTCTTTTTATTTCTTAAAATTGCTACGTTCAGTACGTGAGGTACTTTATGTTTTTTCTCATCATCCATTGAATCAAGAAGTTTAGCGATTTTCTCCATCGTTTTGTCCATCTGTTTCTTTTTAAAACTGACAAGCCATGATGATGTTCCAAGTCTGCCAAGCCATTCCTGATCTGTGAACTTAACTTTGTATTCATGTTTGAAGAACTCTTCAAGATCAAGTTTTTCATGACGCCAGTCGCTGAACCATTCAACAGGGAAACCGTTAATCATCTGAATCGAATCTTCTTTTGAGCCGGCTGGTTTCAATTCCTCATGTTTTGAATTTTTCTTAACAATCTTCATCGATTCTTTCATCATCTTATTAGATACTTTAAATCCAATATCCGCGACGATTAAAACACCATCAGGCTTCAGAATGCGTTTTGCTTCTTTTGCTGCCTTCTCACTGTCAAACCAATGCCATGCTCTCATCACAATGACGATATCATATGTGCTGTCCTGAAGGCCTGTTTTTTCTGCAGTACCTTTAGTGAAACTGATTCGGTCATCATTACCGATATAGTCTTTACCTATTTCGATAAACTCTTCCGAAGGTTCCACTGCATCGACAATCGCACCGTGGGCGCTTAATGCTTTACTGACGAAGCCTGGACCGGCTCCGATATCTGCAACTTTACTTCCTGATAACTCGATACCTCTTTTAGCCAGTTCTTCAAAAAATACACTCGGAATATCATTTCTGTGTTTAAAATACTCCTCGGCATAATTATGAAAATTTGTCTTCATAATAAGTTTCCCTCCACTAATACTGATTACCTTACATTATCAAGGTATTTTACTCACATGTCTACCTTAAGGTTTGATAAGATTTAAAGATACAGTAATTTTCTGTGAAGGAGGGGAATTATGACACGGACTTTAGTATCCATCGTTATTATGGCATTGTGTTTTCTGGGAATTCATTGGATTATTGAAACTTTCTTACCTTCAATACCTGACACTTATGCATTACCGATTTCGCTATTATTAGGAATTACTCTAGGTTTCTTTATTTATATTCAGATTGATAATCGTATCGGATAAATCTTTTTAGTGAAATTTTATTTAATATGGGGTATAATAGCTAAATTGATTTTAAGGTAAAAGGGGAAAATAAATGTCTGAAATAACTCAGAAAAAGCCGGATTACAGATTAATTATTATATTGTTATCCGGGGCTTTCATCTCGTTCTTATCGAACACTTTTTTAAACGTCGCTCTTCCCGCTATCAAAAGTGATTTCGGGATTTCCACTTCAGCCGTTCAATGGGTTTCTACATCGTATATGCTGGTTTCCGGTATTATCATACCAACCACTGCGTATCTGATGCAGAAATTCAGCGCCAGAACATTGTTCTTAACAGCTATGTCGCTGTTTCTTCTCGGTACGATTGTTGCCGGTTTCTCACCGACTTTTATCGTACTGATTTTAGGACGTATGATTCAGGCGTCAGGGTCGGCAATGCTGATGCCGCTCTTAATGAATATAATGATCAGCAGCTTCCCGCCTGACAAACGCGGTACAGCAATGGGCCTTTTCAGTTTAGTAATGTTTTTCGCGCCTGCTATCGGGCCTACAGTGTCCGGTATCGTTGTTGAAAGCTATTCATGGCATATGCTGTTCTATATGATGATTCCGGTACTGATTATTGTACTGGCTGTCGGTTTCTGGCAGCTGCCGGAAGTACAGCAGCATCGCGAAGCGCATATTGATATCGTTTCTATTATTTTATCTACTGTCGGATTCGGCGGAGTGCTTTACGGCTTGAGTTCTGCAGGTGAATATGGTCTCGCAAGTTCAAGCGTATTAATTCCGCTGCTGTTAGGACTCGCTGCTGTTACGCTTTATGTAATGAGACAGTTCAAACTGGAACACCCGATGCTCGATTTCAGAGTATACAGATACTCGATGTACACAATCGCTTCACTGATTATCGGTGCAGCAAACATGGCATTGTTCGCGGGAATGATTTTAATTCCTATATTCATGCAGGACATCCAGGGTTTAAGTCCGCTGGATACAGGGCTCTTAATGCTTCCCGGTGCACTGATTATGGGTCTGATGAGTCCCGTATCAGGCAAGCTGTTTGATATGTACGGTCCGAAAGTAATGGCAATTACCGGACTGACTCTCGCTGTTGTCACAACATTTTTCCTGAGCCGTCTTGAAGTAGATACTTCATTCACTTATCTATTAACAATTTATATGATTCGTGCGCTTGGTATGACGATGGTTAATACACCTGTTATGACAAACGGCATGAACTCACTGCCTGCTCATCTGACACCGCATGGTTCATCGCTGAACAGTATGCTTAACCAGGTCAGCGGATCAATCGGTATTGCACTTCTGATTACAGTAATGCAGACATATACAAACATTACTGTGAGCAAGATGGATAATCCGACAGAAGCAATGATTAACCAGGCAACACTGGAAGGTATTAACCTCTCATTCCTTGTCGGTACATGCTTCCTTGCACTCGCTCTCGTTGCTGCATTCTTCCTGAAACAGTCAAGTGCGGGAGATACGATTGGTAAATCGATTGCCAAAGCACGTCCAATCAATGAGAATTCAAAAAAACTCAGCAGAGATTAATTTCTGCTGAGTTTTTATATACTTTTTCTTATTTTGCGTTCAGTTCTATTATTTTAACAATTGTATTCGTCGATTTTTCCATATCGTCAATCGATGCAAATTCAAATTTACCATGGAAGTTTTCTCCGCCGGTAAAGATATTCGGCGTTGGCAGTCCTTTATATGACAGCTGTGAGCCATCTGTGCCGCCGCGGATTGGTTCAATAACCGGTTCAATATCCAATGATTTCATCGCTTCTTCAGCAAGCGTCACAATCGACATGTCTTTTTCGATGACTTCTTTCATATTGTAGTACTGATCAGCCATATCCAGTTTTATTTCCGCTTCAGGATATTTTTCGCGGAAGTCAGAGATTTTTTGTTCAACTGCTTCTTTTCTCGTTTTGAATGATGCTGTATCAAAGTCACGGATAATCATGCTGAATTCTGCTGTTTCAACGTCACCATTGAAATTTAAAACATGATTGAATCCTTCGTAGCCTTCTGTCTTTTCAGGTGTATCTTCTGCATCAAAGCCCGTAATAATATCAGCTGCGATACGTACTGCATTTACCATTTTGTTTTTCGCTGTTCCCGGGTGCACGCTGTTTCCTGTTACTTTAACTGCAGCACCTGCAGCGTTAAAACTTTCGTACTGAAGTTCACCAAGCGGTCCGCCGTCGACTGTATATGCAAAGTCCGCATCAAATCTTTCAACGTCGAAGTCATGAGGTCCGCGCCCGATTTCCTCATCGGGTGTAAATCCGACCTTAACCGCTCCGTGTTTAATGTCCGGATTTTTAATTAAGTATTCCACAGCTGTTATAATTTCTGCGACACCTGCTTTGTTGTCTGCTCCAAGCAGTGTTGTCCCATCGGTCGTCATCAGCGTATGGCCTTTGTAATTATTTAAATTCGGGAACTGTTCCGGTGTCAGCACAATATTTAATGCTTCATTCAATACAATGCTGCCGCCTTCATATTTTACGAGCTGCGGTTTAACATTAGTTCCTGTAAAGTCAGTTGCAGTATCGACGTGTGCCAAAAAGCCGATTGTCTTTTTGCCTTCCGTGTTTGCTGGAAGTGTCGCAAACAGATAGCCTTTGTTATCGAGATTAACATCGCTTAAACCGATCGCATTCAGTTCTGTTTCAAGTTCTTTTAACAGATTCCACTGTTTGTCAGTCGACGGCACTGTTTCACTTGATGCATCGGACTGTGTGTCAATTTTTGCATATCTTGATAAACGTTCGATTAATTCTTCCTTCATTCGATTCATCCCCTGTTGTTAAATATTATTAATATCATCATAACCGTAAAATGATTCCTGAATTGATACGCCGTCAATTGTAATTGTTTCTTCGCCGAGATAATAGCCGCCCATATACTTATAAAAGTTCACAGCAGGGTTTTCCGCCAGAACAGAAACCACCATCTTCTTATAGCCGCGTTCTGCAAGATTCCGTGCTGTACTTTCAAACAGCGCACGTCCTATCCCGCGGCCGTGCACACACTGATAGGAATATATTGCATACAGTTCACCGTCGAATTCGGGATAAGTATCCTTATCCCTGTTTTCACCGCCGATTGCAAAACCGACAATTTCACCGTCCATTTCTGCAACGTAAAGCGGCTGATTCACGACAGCCTGTTTCCAGATTTTTTCTCTCTTTTTAACATCCAGGCTGTCGAGATAGCTTTTCGGCACTATGCCCGGATAAGTAGTATTCCAGCTTTCCACCTGAACTTTTGCGATGCCGGGGGCATCTTCGGGTTCTGCTAAACGGATTGTCATACATGTATCTCCTTTATTTAAGAAATATCTGTTTTCAATCTTTCGGAACGTTCATATCTCTCAAGACTTAATTCAATCAGTCTGTCGAGTGTCTCGCTGTAAGGCACACCTGATGCTTCGAGTAATTTAGGATACATGCTGATACTCGTGAAGCCCGGCAGTGTGTTTACTTCATTGACGATAATTTCTCCGCCAGGTGTTAGGAATACATCCACTCTCGCCATACCTTCACAGTCGAGTGCTTTAAATGTATCATGCGCCGTCTGCTGTATCTGCTCCAGCGTTTCCTGTTCCATTTTTGCAGGAATATTTAACAGCGCGCCGTTTTCATCCAGATACTTTGAACTGTATGAATAAAAGTCTGTCTGCGACACAATTTCACCAGGCAGCGAGACGAATAATTCTTCGTTTCCAAGTACCGACACTTCAATTTCACGGCCTTCGATACCTGTTTCAATCATCACTTTCGTATCGAAAGAAAATGCTGTGTCGAGTGCTTCATAAAATGATTTTTCGTCAGATACTTTCGACACCCCGACAGATGATCCCTGGTTGACCGGTTTGATAAACATCGGCACACCCAGTTTCTCATAAGCATGCTCGTATGTCTGTCCGTCTTTTTCATAATAATTCAGCACGATTGAAGGAGTGACTTTAATCCCTTTAAGTTCAAGGAGTCTTTTCGTCATATCCTTATCCATGCACACCGCAGAACTGCGGACACCGCATCCGGCATAAGGAATATCAGCGAGCTCCAGCATCCCCTGAATCGTACCGTCTTCACCGGCAGTACCGTGAAGAATCGGCAGTACCGCATCCAGCTGAACCTGTTTGCCGTCAGCGAGAAGCCCCTGTGACGGTGCTACAGATATTTTTGTACTGTTTGTATTATCAAGCGGTTTAATGCTCTCATTATCAGCCGCAAGCAGCCACTCACCCTGTTTGGTAATGTGAATCAGACTGACGTTATATTTTTCTTTATTTAATGCTTCAAATACACTTTTTGCAGAACGTATTGATACTTCATGTTCTGTCGATTTACCGCCGTATATAATACCAACGTTTATTTTACTCATATTTAAGCTCCTCAAATCTGTTTATTCTGTACTGTTGATTTTACACCAATTAACATCATAAGTTAATTTTTTATCATGCGGATTCCGAAATATTTTCATCCGGTAAAAATTAAATAGTGGTATAATCTATATGCTTATATTATATGAAAAAGGGTGAGGCATGGTGAAGAAGTTTTTATCTTATTACGCACCTTATAAAGTCTTATTCACAGTCGACTTTCTATCCGCTGTTATTGTCGGGCTTTTGGAACTCGCGTTCCCGGTAATCGTCAGCATGTTTATAGATGAACTGCTGCCTACCGGCAACTGGCAATGGATATTGATTGCTGCTCTGGGTTTAGTACTTATTTATTTGTTTAATACCTTTCTGCAGTTTGTGGTTACATACTGGGGGCATATGCTCGGGACGAATATAGAACGGGATATACGTAATGATCTTTACGGTCATATACAGAAATTATCGTTCAGATTTTTCGACAACACGAAGACAGGGAAACTGTTAACGCGGTTAACCAATGACCTGATGAATATCGGTGAAATGGCTCACCATGGACCCGAGGATTTATTTATTGCAGTAATGACGCTGCTCGGCGCATTTGGAATTATGTATTACATCCATCCGGAACTCGCAATTATTGCATTTATTGTCGTACCGCTGATTCTGGTTATCGCGATTTATTTCAATAAAAAAATGACTGTCGCTTTCCGTGAACTGTTCGGCCGCGTTTCCGAGTTCAATCATTTAATCGGAGATAAAATCGGCGGTATCCGTTTAGTTCAGGCTTTTGCGAATGAAAAGGAAGAATTTGAAGCTTTCAAAAAAATCAACGACAGCTTCAGAGCAACAAAATTAAAGGCGTATAAAATTATGTCTTTCAATACATCCAGTACTTATATGCTGATGCGTCTCGTTACTGTATTCATTCTGATTGCAGGTGCATATTACGTTATGCAGGGCGAGCTGACTTACGGTGAATTCGCAGCATTTATTTTAATTTCGAACGTGCTGTTCAAACCGCTTGAGAAAATTAACGCAGTTATCGAACTTTATCCAAACGGTATCGCAGGATTTAAACACTTCCTCGATACGATGGCAGTTCAGCCGGATATTAAAGAGAGTGATGATGCTGTTGAATTAACAGACGTCAGAGGAAATATACGCTACAGCAATGTTTCTTTCAAATACGAAGAGAAAAATGTTCTGACAGATATTTCATTTAATATTTCGCCGGGAGAAACAATCGCATTTGTCGGGCCGTCAGGTGCAGGGAAAACAACATTATGTTCACTCCTCCCCCGCTTCTACGATGTCTCAGAAGGAAGCATAGCAATCGACGGTACGGATATTAGAGATTTGACACTATCATCACTTCGTGAAAATATCGGTACTGTGCAGCAGGATGTATTTCTTTTTGCAGGTACACTGAAAGAAAATGTTGCTTACGGCAAACCGGATGCAACGGACGAAGAAGTTTACGATGCACTTGAAAAAGCACAGCTGAAAGAACTCGTCGACAGTTACAGAGACGGACTTGAAACGATTGTCGGGGAACGCGGCGTTAAACTGTCCGGCGGACAAAAACAGCGTATCGCAATCGCGCGTATGTTCTTAAAGAACCCGCCGATCCTGGTACTCGATGAAGCGACAAGCGCACTTGATACAGCAACAGAGATGTATATTCAGGATGCACTGAACCGCCTTGCAGAAGGACGTACGACACTTGTTATCGCCCACCGTCTGGCAACAATTAAAAATGCAGACCGTATTATGGTGGTTACAACTGACGGTATTGCCGAAAGCGGCACGCATGAAGAACTGCTGTCACTTGATAACGGAGTGTACAAAGGACTTCATCAGGCACAATTCAGCCAAATTTAAATTGACAAAAGAATTCTTAATTGTTAGACTAATTAACATTATTAAAACTTTAATTGATGAGAGTGATTTTTATGTTACAGCAGACGAAAATTTCACAATTAAATAAATTCTTTTTCAGCTATTTTAGATAGCGTCTGTATTCCATCGTGGATATAGGCGTGACCTAAATCTATGATGGCTGAATTAACGATGCATCAACCAGCCATTAGCAGAATCTAATTGGCTGGTATTTTTATATTTACTTTCACCAGACCGAATTGATTTCTGCAGGCAGAAATCAATTCGGTCTTTTTTAATACTAAAAATAAGGAGTGTTTCAAATGAAAATAGGTTATCAGGGTGTAGATGGCAGTTACAGCACACTTGCATGTGCAGCATATGCCGGCAGTAAAGAATATACAACAGAAGGTTATATGACGTTTAAACTGCTCGTTGAAGCACTTCTGAATGATGATGTGGATTACATCGCACTGCCGGTTGAAAACTCAACCAGCGGACCGATTACGAGAACTATTGATCTCATGAAGTACTTAGATGTAAAAGCAGTTAAAGAAGTTTATGTAAAAATCGATCATGCACTGATTTCAAAAAATCCGATTACACTCGATAAAGTTACAGAAGTATACTCGCATCCGGAAGCACTGGAACAGTGTTATACGTATTTAAGCCAGTATCCGAATATTAAAGTGCAGGAATACAGTGATACTGCGGGTGCGGTACATATGGTTAAAGAATCAGAAAATGAAACAATTGCAAGTATTGCCGGCAGCCATGCAGCAGAACTGTACGGCATGAACGTGATTCGCGAGAACATCAGCGATAACCCGCTTAACACGACGCGTTTTTTAATATTCACAAAAGAACTGAGCGAAAAAGTGCTGCATGAAAAAACATCACTGTATATCGAATCAGACCACAGCACTGGTTCATTAAGTGATATTCTGAATATTTTTAAAACGTATAATATTAACCTTCTTTATCTGATGAGCCGTCCGATTCAGAACAAACCATTCTCATACGGGTTTTTTATCGATATAGAAAACGATGTGGACCGTCCGAATTTCGATGCTGCCTTATCAGTACTG
>DAIPYL010000025.1:0-22617 GCA_036782755.1 Jeotgalicoccus sp.
CACCGGACGGGTTCACAGAAATATATTATAAATTTGACAGTGCTTTTGTAATGTTAGGTACGACTTGCTTCTTGCGTGAGACAACACCTTCGAGTATTGCTGTGTTCTGGTCGAGCGCAACGTCAAATGCGCGCTCGACTGAAGAGGATTCAGATCCTAATGCAAGGACTTTAGAGTTGGAGTTCAGAATGTCCGTCACAATTAACGTGAACAGATCGTAGCCGTCGCGTTCGATTTCTTCGTTGATTGCGATTTCGATTTCTTCGCGGCGTGCGAATACTTCGTCTACGTCAACAACGTTAACTTGTGCGATTCGCACGCTCTTCTCGCCGATGTCGAATGTTTTCGCATCGCCAGTAATTAACTGAACAGCTGTTTTATCAGCAGTTGATGCGCCGGCTTTCAGCATTTCAAGTCCGTATGCTTCCAGATCAACGCCTGCGATTTCTTGCAGTTCTGAAGCTGCATCGATATCTTCTTCTGTTGTCGTCGGAGATTTGAATAACAATGTATCCGAGATGATTGCAGACAGCATCAGTCCAGCAGATTCTTTAGAGATTGTTAAGTTTTTTTCTTTGTATACTTTGTTCAGAATTGTCGCCGTACAGCCGACTGGTTCCGCGCGGTAGTAGAGCGGGCTTTCTGTTTCAAAGTTTGCGATTCTGTGGTGATCGAATACTTTCGTCACTGTTGCATTTTCAATTCCTGGAGCGGATTGCTGTTTTTCATTGTGGTCGACTAAAATAACTTCGTCGCCGGCGCCGACTTCGTTTAACAGAGCAGGTGCCTCTGTCCCAAAGTGTTCAAGTGCGTATGCAGTTTCGCTGTTAACTTCACCTAAGCGGTAAGCCGCCGCGTCATTGCCGAGCTGAGCTTCAATATCAGCGACTACAAGTGCTGATGTGATTGTATCTGTATCAGGATTTTGGTGCCCGAATATTTTTTGTGTCATTACTGTCTGTCTCCTTTTTCTTTGTACTAATATTATCTATGATTATATTTTAACATTACTGCTTTTATCTATCTATATCTTAGTTTTTAAAGTCCTCATATAATAGTGTATTCAAATCGTTCATACAATAAGTTTATATGATAAAATTAAAGCAAATAAATTGTTAATGCACAGGAGATGGATGTATGTACCAGTATAAAGATGACAGCTTCATGCTGCACACGGATTTATATCAGATCAACATGGCAAAAACTTACTACGAGCAAGGTATACATGAACGTCAGACAATTTTTGATTTATATTTCAGAAAAATGCCTTTTGAAAACGGCTATGCTGTTTTTGCAGGGCTAACGCATATAATCGATTATTTGGAGAAACTTCACTTCTCAGACAGTGATATCGAATATTTAAGTACGCTCGGCTACAGCGATGACTTTTTAAATTATTTAAAAACAGTTCGTTTTACGGGAACGGTCCGTTCAATGGCTGAAGGGGAAACAGTATTTAATAACGAACCGCTTGTTCAGGTTGAAGCGACGCTTGCTGAAGCACAGCTGATTGAAACAGCATTGTTAAACATCGTGAACTTCCAGACACTTATTGCAACGAAAGCAAGCCGTATCAGACAGCTGGTTCCAAATGACAGTTTAATGGAGTTCGGTACGCGCCGCGCGCACGAATTCGATGCTGCTTTATGGGGCGCGCGCGCTGCAGTAATTGGCGGCTTCGACGGCACGAGTAACGTCAGAGCGGCGAAATTGTTCGGCTTAACACCGAGCGGGACGCATGCCCACGCAATGGTGCAGGCTTACGGCAATGACTACGACGCATTTAAAGCTTACGCAGAAACGCATTCGGACTGTGTATTTTTAGTGGATACATTCGATACGCTGAAGTCGGGAATACCGACGGCAATTCAAGTGGCGAATGAATTTAAAGGCAAAATTAATTTCAAAGGAATCAGAATTGACTCCGGAGATATTGCTTACCTGACGAAACAGGCACGCAAAATGCTCGACGCTGCAGGCTACACAGATGTGCAGATTATCGTGTCGAACGATCTCGATGAAATGACAATTCTGTCGCTGATGTCACAGGGTGCGAAAGTCGACGGCTGGGGAATCGGTACGAAACTGATTACAGCCTATGACAATCCGGCGCTTGGAGCGGTGTATAAACTGGCGGCGATTCAAGATGAATCGGGCGTCTGGCAGAACCGTATGAAACTTTCCGGCAATGTCGAAAAAACGACGACACCGGGCAAAAAGAAAGTTTACCGCATCATCAATAAGGAAACAGGAATGTCAGAGGGAGATTATATAACACTTCATGATGAAGTTATCGATACTGACAAGCCATTGTTAATGTTCCATCCGGTGCACACGGTGAAACGCAAATTAGTTAAGTCGTTTGAACCGGTTGAACTGCTGCAGGATGTGTTCATCGACGGGAAACTTGTATATGCGTCGCCGGCGGTTGATGAGATGCAGGCAAACTGCCGCAGAAGTCTCGACACAATCTGGGAGGAAACGAAACGTTTCTTAAACCCGCAGGAATATCCGGTGGATTTATCGACTGAATTATGGAACGTTAAAAATGAACTCATAGAAGAACTTTCAAATAAAACATTGGAGTGATTTTTTATGGATAAATTTCAGCAGCAGATTATAGAGGAACTGCACGTTAAACCGGAAATCAATCCGGAAGAGGAGACTCGCGAGATTATTGATTTTTTAAAGGATTATGTTAAAAAATATACCTTTATAAAAAGTTTTGTGCTTGGTATTTCAGGCGGTCAGGACTCGACACTGCTCGGTAAAATTGCACAGCTTGCTGTCGATGAACTGAACGAAGAAGGGCACGACATTAAGTTTTACGGTGTGCGCCTGCCTTACGGTGAACAGCGCGATGAAGCAGATGCACGGGATGCGATGGCGTTTATCAATCCGAGTGTTGAAGCGACGGTCAATATTAAGCCGGCAGTCGATGCAGGCGTTAAAGCGCTTGCCGACAGCGGTTATGTGCTGAGTGACTTCGTTGAAGGCAACGAGAAAGCGCGGGAGCGTATGAAAGTGCAGTATGCTATTGCTGCCCATACCGGCGGTATCGTGCTTGGTACAGACCATGCGGCGGAAGCGCTGACCGGTTTTTATACGAAACACGGTGACGGAGCAGCAGACCTTGCACCGCTGACGGGACTGAACAAACGCCAGGGCCGCGATATTATGAAATATCTAGGAGCATCTGCTCACCTGTATGAAAAAATACCGACAGCGGATCTTGAAGATGACAAACCGCTCTTAAGCGACGAAGAAGCACTTGGTGTAACTTATGAACATATCGATGACTTTCTGGAAGGAAAGTCAGTGCCTGATGAAGCATATGAAAGAATTAAAACTTTATACTATCAGTCACAGCACAAACGCGATTTACCTTACAATCGCTACAATTTACCAGTTTAATTAGAGAAAGAAGGAAAGATTAAATTATGCTTCAGGCAATTTCAGACAATCCGATGCTGATGATATTGGTTATATTCGTAATTAATATTATTTACGTTACATTTTTAACGATGCGGACAATAATGACATTAAAAGGATACCGTTTTGTTGCGGCTGCCTTCAGTATTTTAGAAACATTTGTTTACGTTATCGGACTCGGGCTCGTGCTCGATAATCTGGACCGTCCGCAGAATATCGTCGCTTACGCGCTCGGTTTCGGGGTCGGGATACTCGTTGGAACAAAAATAGAAGAACAGCTGGCGCTCGGCTACACTGTAGTGAATGTAACGACAGCTAAAAAAGATATCGACCTGCCGAATGACCTGCGCAACTTAGGTTACGGGGTAACACACGGCCATCAGTACGGACGTGACGGACAGCGTACAGTAATGCAGATTTTAACACCGAGAAAATATGAGCGTAAATTGATCGAGACGATAAAAGAACTCGATGACCGGGCGTTTATCATTTCGCACGAACCGAAAAATATTCACGGCGGCTTCTGGACGAAAGGGCTCAGCAGACGCAAGATGAGCAATTACCAGCCGGAAAATGTCGAAGAAGTACTTGAAGAAGTATACGAAACACAGGAACAGGATGATGGTCATGTCACAGCAAAAACAACCGAAAAAAAAGAAGTTTAAAGTAGAACCGGGCGGGTCGCTGTCAGATGTACTGGCGGCGATGCGGTCGGAAGGCTATCAGCCGGTAAGAAGATTTGAACAGCCTGTTTTCAAAGAAGAGAACGGTGAAATTACTGTTTCGCATCAGGAAATTATGTTTGAAGGTAAATTAATGAATGAGGATGAACCGAAATGATTAGCAGATATTCAAGGGAAGAAATGACGAAGATTTGGACAGAAGAAAACAGGTTTGATGCGTGGCTGGAAGTTGAAATCCTGGCATCTGAAGCTTGGGCGGAACTCGGTATAATTCCGAAGGACGAAGTTAAAAACATTCGTCCGAATGCACGCATCGATGTGGACCGCATTAAAGAAATTGAAGCGGAAACACGTCACGACGTTGTGGCATTTACCCGCCAGATTTCAGAAACATTAGGCGAAGAGAAAAAATGGGTTCATTACGGCCTGACGTCTACAGATGTTGTAGATACAGCGCAGAGCTACATTCTGAAACAGGCAAACGAGATTATTGAGCAGGATCTTAATAACTTTATCGAAATTTTAGCTGATAAAGCACGCGAACATAAACATACACTGATGATGGGACGTACGCACGGTGTTCACGCAGAGCCGACATCATTCGGTATTAAAATGGCTTTATGGCATCAGGAAATGACTCGTAACCTTAAGCGTTTTAAAGATGTGCGCGAAGAAATTGAAGTGGGTAAAATGAGCGGAGCAGTTGGTACATTTGCCAACATTCCGCCTGAAGTGGAAGAGTACGTTTGTAAACACCTTGGTCTGACACCTGCACCTGTATCGACACAGACACTGCAGCGCGACCGGCATGCCCATTATGTTGCGGTGCTTGCACTGATTGCAACATCTGTTGAAAAGTTTGCTGTTGAAGTGAGACATCTGCAGAAAACAGAAACGCGTGAAGTGGAAGAAGCATTTGCAAAAGGGCAGAAAGGTTCGAGCGCAATGCCGCACAAACGCAACCCGATCGGCAGTGAAAATGTAACGGGAATCGCTCGTGTGATTCGCGGTTATGTTTCAACAGCATATGAAAACGTACCGCTGTGGCACGAACGTGATATTTCACATTCATCTGCAGAGAGAATTATGCTTCCGGATGTAACGATTGCACTGAACTACATGCTGAACCGTTTCGGCAGAATTATGAAGAACCTGACGGTATTCCCTGAAAATATGAAGGCGAATATCGACAAGACTTTCGGTCTTGTGTACTCTCAGCAGGTTATGCTGACACTTATCGACAAAGGACTGTCACGCGAAGAGGCATATGACTTAGTTCAGCCGAAAGCGATGGAATCATGGGAAACAAAAGTACCGCTCCGCGAACTTGCAGGTAAAGATGCACGCATCCAGGAAGTGCTGACGACAGAAGAACTCGATGAGTGCTTTAACGAAAATCACCACCTGAGCCGTGTGGATACTATATTTAAACGTGCAGGGCTGGAGTGATATGAAAGTTTTAAAATTTAT
This sequence comes from Jeotgalicoccus sp., assembly GCA_036782755.1. Lineage (GTDB taxonomy): Bacteria > Bacillota > Bacilli > Staphylococcales > Salinicoccaceae > Jeotgalicoccus. Next base: position 5,586 of record DAIPYL010000025.1, read on the forward strand.
AGCCGCGGCGTTTGCCGCAGCTGTTCTTACAGCATGCAGCAGCGAAGCACCTGAAGAAATTGCAGCAATCGGCTTTACGAAAAGCTACGAACCGCTGACATTCAGCAATCTGGATGTACCGGTAAATATTGAAGTCATTGATGGTATTACATATGCAGACGGTGTTTTAATCGTGAATAAAGAAATACCGCTGCCTGCAGATTATAATCCTGAAATGCAGCCTGAAGTCATCGAAGCATATACGCAGATGTTTGAAGATGCACAAGCACAGGGACTGTACTTTGAACTGGTGAGCGGCTTCAGAAGCTACGACCACCAGGCGGGGCTGTATAACAACTATGTGGCAAGAGACGGCAAGGAAGCAGCTGACAGATACAGTGCAGAGCCGGGTCATTCCGAACATCAGACAGGACTTGCGATTGACGTTGGTTCTTACGACAGTGCAGTGCTGCTGCAGACATCGTTTGAATACACGCCTGAATTCCAGTGGCTGAAAGATGCCGCACATGAGTACGGATTTATTATCCGCTACATGAAGGGCAAGGAAGATATTACCGGTTATATGTATGAACCGTGGCATTTAAGATATGTCGGAGACAAAGCGCCGGCTATATATGAAAGCGGCCTGACGCTTGAAGAATACTTTGAACTGGATTAAATATTTGAAGCTTGAATGATAAAAAATAGAATTTATATATGATAGAAATAGAACCCGGTCGTCAGACTCCTCGGGGAACAGCACCAGCTTGAGACTACAGGCTCAAGCGGTGCCCCGGGAAAGCTGACGGCCGGGTTATTTAATACGTCAGCATTTATAGTTCTGTCACCTCTCCTTTAATGTTTTTTGGCATATAAAAATGATATAATCATCTTATGAATTTATAAAGGATATGGTCTCATGACGCGACACGCAAAGCATATATTTAAACTTGATCCGGCTAAGGATATCGATGACAGCTCGCTCGAACAGATTTTAAAATCCGGTACGGATTTAATAATGGTCAGCGGAACTGATAATGTTACGGAAGAGAATGTTTCGAAACTGCTCAGACGCATAAGGAAGTTCGATGTTTCTGCAGCGCTTGAAATTTCGCACCCGGATGCAGCTGTGCCGGGCTTTAATCATTATTTTATTCCGACGGTAATTAACACTGATGATGTGACTTTTTCACACGGCATGCTGGTGGAGGCATTGATGGATTATCATGATTTCATCGACTACGACAGCGTTTCGCTGCTGCCTTATATTATAATGAATCAGGATTGCAAAGCGTTTAAACATGCGCAATGTCATGCTGTGGAAGATGCGGAATTTATCGCGATGATTCACATGCTCGATAAATTATACAAAATGGATTACATATATATAGAATACAGCGGTGCGTTCGGCGACCGTGAGCTGGTGGCAGAGGCTTACGAAGCGGCTGAGCACGCAAGTATCGTTTACGGCGGCGGCATCGTGTCAGAGGACACTGCGCGCCGGATGGACAGCGTCAGCGATATAATGGTCGTCGGCAATATTATTTACGATGATGTTGAACAGGCATTGGAAACTATCATTTAACAAACTGGAGTTTTTATAATGGATTTATCTACGATGAATAAAGAACAATTAGAAGCAATTAAAGCAACGGAAGGCCCGCTGTTAATTATGGCGGGGGCAGGAAGCGGCAAGACGCGTGTGCTGACGCATCGTGTTGCTTATCTGCTCGATGAAAAACAAGTGCCTTCCTATAACATACTGGCAATTACGTTTACGAACAAAGCGGCTAAGGAAATGCGCGAACGTGTCGATAAACTGATTGCGGAAGATGCATCGAAAATGTGGATTTCAACGTTCCACGCAATGTGTGTCCGTATTTTAAGAAGAGATATCAGCTATCTCGGCTACGACACGAGCTTTTCTATTTTAGATCCGCTCGACCAGCAGTCGGTTGTCAGAGATATTTTAAAAACACGCAATCTGGATACGAAACAGCATAATCCGAGAAGTATTCTCGCAGTAATTTCAAATTATAAAAACCAGCTTATCAAACCGGAACAGGCAATCGCAGAAGCAGCCGGTTTCCAGGATGAGCTGTACAGTGAAATATATAAAGACTATCAGGAAATTCTTTACCGCAACAGCTCGCTCGACTTCGATGATTTAATTATGCTGACAATCGAGCTGTTTAACAAGGAACCGAATGTACTGAATTATTATCAGACAAGATTCCAGTATGTTCACGTGGATGAGTATCAGGATACGAACCACGCGCAGTATCAGCTCGTGCAGATGCTGGCTGCGAAGTACCGCAACATCTGTGTTGTCGGTGACTCGGATCAGTCGATTTATAAATTCCGCGGTGCGGACATTCAGAACATTTTAAACTTTGAAGAAGATTATCCGGAAGCGAGAGTTATCAAGCTTGAGGAAAACTACCGCTCGACGAAGACGATACTGGATGCTGCGAACGCAGTTATCGATAACAATACAGAACGTAAACCGAAAAACCTGCGCAGCAACAAAGGTGACGGTGTGAAAATTGATGTAAATGTATCTTTCAGCGAACGTGAAGAAGGCCAGCGCGTCGTCCAGAAAGTACAGGAGCTGTCAGATACTTATTCTTACGGCGACATGGCTGTACTTTACCGTGCGAATGCACAGTCCCGAGCAGTTGAGGATGCATTTGTTAAGTCGAGCATTCCGTATAAAATGGTCGGCGGAACGAAGTTCTACAGCAGAATGGAAATTAAAGATCTGATGAGCTACTTAAAAGTCATTCAGAACCCGTTTGACGACATCAGTTTCCAGCGTATTATCAACGTGCCGAAACGCGGTATCGGTGCGAAGACAATCGATAAGCTGCGTGCACATGCAGAGCAGCTGAACTCGAGCATTTACGATGCCATCCGCGATGCGGACTTCTTAGGCATTCCGGCGAAAACAGTCGGCAAACTAATGTCGCTGCTTCAAGTGCTGGATAACTTAAAAGAGAAGTCGAAGTATATGACGATGACGGAATTAGTTGATGAAGTGCTTGCGGATACAGGTTATCACGATATGCTGAGCTCCGATAAAACACTGGAAGCGAGAAGCCGTCTTGAAAACCTTGAAGAATTTAAAACTGTAACAAAAGAATTCGATAACGATAATCCTGTTGCAGACGATAACTTATTTAACTTCCTGAGCGATATGGCATTAGTGTCGGATCAGGACGGAATGGACGATACAACGGGAGTAACGATGATGACGATGCACGCATCGAAAGGTCTTGAGTTTAAAGTAATCTTTGTCGTAGGCCTTGAAGAAGGAATTTTCCCGTCGCGCCGTGTGCAGTTTGATGATCAGGAGCTGGAAGAGGAAAGACGTCTGATGTATGTGGCATTAACGCGTGCAATGGACCACTTAATCTTATCGCGTGCGGAGTCGCGTATGCTTTACGGTAAAACTGAATCGAACATGCAGAGCCGTTTTCTAAGTGAAATACCTGAAGAACTGCTTGAATCAGCCGGTTCAATGGCAGCCGGGTTCTCAAGCGGGGGCAGCGGTGTAAGCTCAAGCGCAGGTTCATCATTCTCGCGCGGACCGAAGAAACGCTCGCGTATTATTAATACAAATGCAACAGGAACTAATTTTAACGTCGGCGATAAAGTTTCCCACAAAGCGTTTGGGGAAGGCATCGTGTCGCAGGTTAAAGGTGAAGGCGACAATACGGAACTGGATATTATCTTTAAAACTGCAGGACCGAAAAGGCTCCTTGCAAACTATGCGCCTCTTGAAAAAAAGGACTGAATATAAATGAAAGAAAGAATTTATGAATTACAGCAATTGCTGACACGTTACAATTACGAATATCACGTGCAGGATAATCCGTCTATACCGGATACAGAATACGATAAACTGCTCCATGAACTGATTGAGCTGGAAGCAGAACACCCGGAATATAAAACAGCTGCGTCGCCGACAGTAAGAGTCGGCGGCGAGATTCTGAGCGGTTTTGAAAAAGTTGCACACAGCTCGCCGATGCTGAGTCTCGGCAACGCGTTCAACGAGGAAGATTTAAGAGCGTTTGATCAGCGTATCAGACAGAACGCCGGCGATGTTACATATATGTGTGAACTGAAAATTGACGGGCTGGCAGTATCGCTGACTTATGAAAACGGACGGTTTACCCGCGGAGCAACACGCGGTGATGGTACAGTCGGGGAGAATATTACGGAAAATCTGAGAACGATTCATGCGATTCCGCTGACTGTCGATTCGGATTTAACATTCGAAGTGCGCGGTGAAGCTTATATGCCGAAACGTTCATTTATTAATCTGAATGAAATAAGAGCAAAAGAAGGAAAGCCTGAATTCCAGAATCCGCGTAACGCGGCAGCAGGATCATTAAGACAGCTGGACCCGAAACTTGCAGCAGCACGTAATTTATCGGTATTTCTGTACAGTGTGACTTCACCGGAAGCATTAAATGCAGAAAGCCAGAGCGGCGCCCTCGATAAGCTCGATGAAATGGGCTTTAAAACGAACAAAGAGCGCAAGCTGATGACGAGTATTGATGAAGTGATTGAGTATATCGATTACTGGACGACGCACCGCTCGGAGCTCGCTTATGAAATAGATGGTATTGTAATTAAAGTAAATGATCTGTCGACACAGGAAGAACTCGGCTATACGGTGAAATCACCGCGCTGGGCAATTGCGTATAAATTCCCGGCAGAAGAAGTCGTAACGGAAATTCTCGATATTGAACTGACGGTCGGACGTACAGGTGTAATTACACCGACGGCAATACTGGAACCGGTAAAAGTAGCCGGCACGACGGTCGGACGTGCATCGCTTCATAACCACGAATTGATTGAAGAGCGGGATATCCGTATCGGAGACAAAGTCGTGATTAGAAAAGCAGGAGATATTATTCCTGAAGTGGTTAAATCGTTAAAAGAAGAGCGTACGGTTCAGACAGTGTACGAAGCACCGACAACATGTCCGTCATGCGGCCACCACACAGTTCATCTTGAAGATGAAGTGGCAATCCGCTGTATAAATCCTTCATGTCCGGCACAGCTGACAGAAGGAATTATTCATTTCGTGTCCAGAGGTGCAATGAATATCGACGGTCTCGGCGAAAAAGTTGTACGTCAGCTGTTTGATGCAGAACTGATTACCGACGTTGCTGATTTATACAAACTTCAGTACGACGATTTAATTGAACTCGAGCGTATGGGCGATAAAAAGGTCACGAATCTGCTGACAGCAATTGAAGCATCGAAAGAAATGCCGTTAAGTAAATTATTATTCGGTCTCGGCATCCGTTTCCTCGGTTCAAAAGCATCCGGACTGATTGCAAAAGAATATGGTTCGATGACAGAAGTGCTGAAAGCGACGAAAGAACAGCTGATTGAAATACCTGAAATCGGCGATAAGATTGCAGACTCAATTGTCACATATACGCATAACGATGATTTTATCGAACTGGTTAATAAGCTCGAAGCAGCAGGACTTAATATGACAGAAGAAAAAGAAGAATTATCGGGCACTGTATTTTCCGGCATGACGTTCGTGTTAACCGGCAAGCTGGTTGAAATGACGCGCGGCGATGCGAAGAAGAGCATCGAGTCATACGGCGGGAAAGTAACGGGCAGTGTATCTAAAAATACAGATGTTGTCGTTGCCGGGGACGAAGCCGGCAGCAAACTTGAAAAAGCAAATTCACTTGGTATAACAGTATGGAATGAAAGAGAATTTATTGAGAAATTGGGGCAATGAGTTATGAAGTTTAAATCGATGTTACTCACAGGTGCAACCTTGCTGCTTTTGGCAGCCTGCGACGGAGCCAATGAAGCGGAAATCAGCGAACAGATGGGTGAATCAACTCTCGAGAATGAAGTGTCGAACGTGCAGGTTGAAGAGCAGGACGATACGCTGACATCGAGCAGTGAAGAGTTCTATCGTTCTGTTGTACCGTACGAACTGTCGCCGGCCCGCGGCTTGTCGAGTACCAATTTAGTATCTTCATATAATGTGGAAGAGTTCGAAAAGGGACTGTTCTCAATCAGCCAGAATGTCTTCCCGACAAATGAATATATCTTCCGTGAAGGGCAGATTATTTCAGAAGAAATGGTCAGAGGCTACTTAAGCCGCCAGTATACGAGCGAAGAACTTGAGGAGATGGATGAATCCGAACTTCTCGGTTCGGACGCGTTCAGCAACCTCGGACTGAACCCGTCGACGAACGGTGAAACAGATCCGGAAGTTATCGCAGAAGAAGCTCCGCTGTATCTTTCTCATATTCTGGAACAGAACTATTTGAAAGAAGATGCGGAAGGCAACCTGTCATTTGACGGCATTACAATCGGTCTTGCGATGAACAGTATTCATTATTATCAGACCGAACAGTACGGCCAGACGCAGGAACGTGCGCTGGATCTAGAAACGGTTGAAGAAAAAGGCGAGGAAATGGCCGCTGAAATTTTAAGGCGCATCCGCGCAAATGATCAGTACGTCGATAAAGAAATCGTCTTTGCGATTTTCATCCAGTCGGGTGATACGGATATCGTTCCCGGAAACTTTGTGTCCCAGGCGGTTGTCGCACCGGGCGAGAACACGATTAAGTCGTTTTCCGATATCGATGTGCAGAACATCCTGCTGCCGTCGGGTGAAGCGGCGGAAATTTCAGAGGAAGTAAACAGCGAATACCAGAACTTCAACAAGGATTTATCGTCTTACTTTGACAGCTTTACAACATCTGTCGGCAGAGGTAAATTCAGAGACGGCACGCTTGATTCACTGACTGTTGAAATACCGATTGAGTATAACAGCCGCGGTGAAATGATCGGAATGTCCCAGTTCGTCAGAGACCTCGTTGACGATCACTTTACCGGTACGGATATTGAAGTGGAAATCAAAGATAAATCCCAGGTCTACAGTGTAATCACACGTAAGGGCGAAGGACAGGCCAATCTTTATATATTTGAATAGGTAAGCACATGGAAATGTGCCCCGGTTTTTGGTAAACTTTAAATGTTGTATTTATAGAAGGAGGGTCATTCATGGAAGAACTTGATTTAAAGAAAATTCAGCGTGTGGCTGAGTTATCCAAGATAGAAATTAAAGATGAAGAAGAACTTAGAAATTTATCGACAAAAATTAAAAGTATTGTTGCGCACTCGGAGCGCTTGAATGACTTGGATTTATCGGGAGTAGAACCGATGACGCATGCGATGCAGCTGCAGCAGGAAACGGCAGACTCCCTGCGTAAAGATGAAGCGGGAGAACCTGTAACCCAGGAAGAAGCGCTGAGAAACACAGAGTTCACAGAAGAAGGACAATTCAAAGTACCTAGAATGATATAAGGAGGGTTAACAATCGTGAATGTAAATGAATTAACAGTAGAAGAACTATACAATAAAATTCACAGTAAAGAGATTAAACCTTCTGAAGTAGTAGGTGCTCTTTTTGACAGAATCGAAAAATATGACGGCAACATTAAGTCGTTTATTACTTTAACTAAAGAACAGGCGCTGGAAACAGCAGCAGAACTTGACCGTCTTCAGGAAGAAGATAAAATGGACGGTTCACTGTTCGGTATTCCGGTGGGAATTAAAGATAATATCGTGACTAAAGATATTTTAACAACGTGCGCAAGCCGCATGCTGGAAAACTTTAAGCCGGTATATGACGCAACGGTTATGACTAAACTTAAAGACCAGAACTCAATTCTTATGGGTAAACTGAACATGGATGAGTTTGCGATGGGTTCTACATCGGAAACATCTTACTTCCAGACAACTAAAAACCCGTGGAACCTTGAATGTTCACCAGGCGGATCATCAGGCGGTTCAGCTGCAGCAGTAGCAGCAGGGTTTGTTCCTTACGCACTTGGTACTGACACGGGCGGTTCAGTAAGACAGCCAGCTTCATTCTGCGGTATCGTTGGTATGAAACCGACGTACGGCAGAGTATCACGTTTCGGACTTGTCGCATTCGCATCGTCCCTCGATCAGATTGGTCCGCTGACGCGTACAGTGCGCGATAACGCTAAAGTACTTGAGCTGATTTCAGGTGAAGACAGCAAGAATGATATGACAAGCGCCAGAAATAAAGAAACTGATTTCCTGAACGGTATTGAAAAAGATATCAAAGGAATGAAACTTGCAATGCCTAAAGAGTTCCTCGGCGATGACGTTGATGATTCAGTAACTGAAGCGGTATTAAAAGCTAAAGAGCGTTTTGAATCTTTAGGAGCGATTGTTGAAGAAGTTGAAATGCCGAACCTTCAGTACGTAGTAAGTTCTTACTACTTAATCGCTTCAAGTGAAGCGAGTGCAAACCTTGCACGCTTTGACGGCATCCGTTACGGCTACCGTGCTGAAAATGCAAAAACACTTGAAGAATTATATACAAAATCACGCGGTGAAGGATTCGGTGATGAAGTAAAACGCCGAATTTTACTTGGTACTTACGTGTTAAGTGCAGGTCACTACGATGATTATTACGTAAAAGCACAAAAACTCCGCCGTTTAGTGTCAGATGACGTTCAAAGAATTTTAGCGGATTACGATTTAATTATCGGACCGGCTACGACAACGCCGGCACACAAATACGATGAAGTTAAAATCGAAGGTACGAAGGAATATAAAAATGATATTTTAACAATTCCTGCAAACCTTGTGGGTGTTCCTTCATTAAGCATTCCATGTGGAATTACTGAAGACAACAGACCTATCGGCATGCAGCTGATCGGCAACCACTTCGAAGAGCGTAAAATTTACAATGCAGCGTATCAGTTTGAAACAGTATACAACCTGCATGAAGAACTTAAAAATCTAACGATGGGGGCGGAGTAAGATGCATTTTGAAACAGTTATCGGACTTGAAGTTCACGTTGAATTAAAAACAAATTCAAAAATATTTTCCAATGCCCCTCTGCATTACGGACACGAACCGAACACGAACCTTTCTGTAGTTGAACTCGGTTACCCGGGAACACTGCCGGTTTTGAACAAAACTGCAGTAGAGTACGGCATGAAAGCGGCAATGGCACTAAACATGCAAATTGCTGAGAATACGAAGTTTGACAGAAAGAACTATTACTACCCGGATAACCCGAAAGCTTATCAGATTTCACAGTTTGATAAACCAATCGGAGAACACGGTTCACTTGATATCGAAATCGACGGCGAGAAGAAAACAATCGGTATTACACGTCTTCACCTTGAAGAAGATGCCGGTAAATCAACTCATAAAGAAGACTATTCACTAGTCGATTTAAATCGTCAGGGAACGGCTTTAGTGGAAATCGTTTCTGAACCGGATATCCGTACACCTGAAGAGGCGTACAAATATCTTGAAAAAATCAAATCGATTATTCAGTACACAGGCGTATCCGATGTGAAAATGGAAGAAGGATCACTCAGATGTGATGCGAACATTTCAATCAGACCTGTAGGACAGAAAGAATTCGGTACGAAAACAGAACTTAAAAACTTAAACTCATTTAACTTTGTAAGAAAAGGACTTGAGCATGAAGTTAAACGTCAGGAACAGGTATTACTTGCAGGCGGCGTAATCGAGCAGGAAACACGACGCTACGATGAAAAAACCGGTGAAACGGTATTAATGCGTATTAAAGAAGGCGCGGACGACTACCGTTACTTCCCTGAGCCGGACTTAATGCACCTGCATATCGATGATGAATGGAAAGAACGCGTACGCGCCAGCATCCCGACACTTCCGGATGAACTTCGCGAGAAGTACATCAATGAATACGATCTGCCGGTATACGATGCAGAAATTCTGACGATGAGAAAAGAAATGTCCGACTTCTTCAGTGAAATGGTTGAGTCTCATAAAGCAGACCCTAAGCTGGCTTCAAACTGGTTAATGGGTAACGTTAATGAGTATCTGAACAAAAATAATGCTGAATTAGAAGATACAGGATTAACTGCCGAGAACTTAACAGGCATGATTAATATTATCGAAGACGGTACAATTTCAAGCAAACAGGCGAAGAAAGTATTCTCTGTACTGATTGAAAAAGGCGGCACAGCGAAACAGGTTGCGAAAGACCTTGGTATGGAACAAATCTCAGACCCTGCAGTGCTCACAGGAATGGTTACTGAAGTTCTTGATGCCAACGAACAGTCTGTAGAAGACTACAAAAACGGTAAAGACCGTGCAATCGGCTTCTTAGTCGGTCAAATCATGAAGAGATCTAAAGGACAGGCCAACCCTAAAATGGTTAACCAGATTCTTCTTGAAGAAATTAACAAAAGATAATAATAGTTTAATAAGAAGAGCACCTGTTTTCCTATTTAGGAGATGCAGGTGTTTTTTTGTGTTGTGCCGGGTCACTGTGGTTCTGACAATGACCACATAAGACTAAGACCAAACAAAAAAAGGAACCGGGGTATTATCCCGGTTCCTCTTCAATATTTACTGTAATAAATAATTCGTAATACTGCTGATTATTTCATCTTCAAGTGCCGGATTCAGCTTCTCGTTATCATAATCGTATGGATTCTCTGTTAAAGCATCCTGGTTATCGATGTAGAAATAATCGTTTTCTTCAAAGTATACAGCGTCTTCTTCTAATTCAGCTGCAAGGTTTTCATGTTCATGTGCATTGGGGTTACCAAGCAGGATAACTGTTTTATCTGCGTTGTAAAGTTCCATGTATGCACCTGTTAAGTTATTTAAGTTTCTGCGGGGGAGAACTTCGTCGTTATAGTCTGCAATCTGCAGTGCGTCCATAATAACAACATCGCTGTTTTCATTAACAGTCAGCTCGTTCATGTCTGTTGTGTTCGCCGGCAGTGCAATCTGATTAAACTGAACTGTGTCAGAACCGACCTGCTGGTTAAGGCGTCCGGCAAAATCCTCGCTGTAGTGGACCGGAAGCAGTACATCGACGATGAGCTGTTCATTATTGCTCACGCGCTGTTCGTATTTTTCCTGAATAGCTGTTTCACTAAATGCTAAACCATTTGTATTATCAGCTGGTTCTTCCTGTGCGCTGTCTTCTTGTGCTGTGTCGTCTGATTCCTGCTGTCCATCTTCTGAAACTTCAGTGTCATTGGCAGTATCTTCAGCGGCTTTATCCGTGAAAATAGGACCGGTGTGCATGAAGTTAAAATATATTCCGGCAGCAAACAATAAAAATAGTATAATCACTAGAGCTTTTTTCATGGTATCTCCTCAAATAATAATATCCCAAAGCATTACATATGATATAATGTTGGCAACATAATACTTTTAAATATTATTATACATGAATTACGGAAGTAAGACATTATTTTAGGATGATTGTATGAGTATAAATCAGTTTAATATCAATATTAAAGATAAATATATTGCACAGGCTTTCGAGATTTTAAATTTCTTTAAATCAATAATTATTGAAGTGCATCATATCGGCTCATCAAAGCTTGCTAAGATTCCTTACAGCTGCGATATGGACATTCTCTTTATCGTTAAATCATATGATGATGTGCGTAATCTTGCAGATATTTTAATTGCTGAAGGATACGTTCAGATCAATCATTTTTCCGATTATTTCAAAGACGATATGGTGATGAGAAAAGTTGTCGACGGACAGAATATAAATATGATATTTATGAGCAGTGCAAGTTATAAAAAGACCGATATATTAATCTGCACTGAGCATCTTGTCGAAAACAAAGAATACTTCAGCGACTTTAAAAATTTAAAACGTTCACTGCTAAAAAATGAAGTGACCGAAGCCGAATACGATGAACGTAAATATCGTCTCTTTCAAATGATTAAAGGTGAAGGGGATTATTTGACGAGCGTATAATTTCTTATGCAGAGGAGTTATTTATGAAAACAGCGAGAATAATTTATAATCCCACCGCCGGTAAAGAAGGTTTTCAGGAAAAACTGCCTGCGGTGCTGACGCGTTTTGAAGATGCAGGATACATTACAAGCACGCATGCAACAACAGGACCGGACGATGCAACTTATGCTGCGCGTTTTGCATGTGAGCAGGGCTTTGATTTAGTTGTTGCTTCAGGCGGAGACGGTACAGTCAATGAAGTCATCAATGGTCTCGCAGAATACGAAGCACGTCCGGAACTTGGGATAATTCCAATGGGGACGGTCAATGATTTTGCACGAGCACTTAAAATATCTAATGATATCGACGAGGCAGTCAGTATTATTTTAAACGGCAAAACAGGCAAAGTGGATCTCGGCAGCATGAACGGCAAATATTTTATGAACATTGCAGGCGGCGGTAAAATTACCGAAGTATCTTATGAAGCGCCGAGCAAACTGAAAGCTGTAATCGGTTCCCTGGCATATTACGTTAAAGGGATTGAGCTGATTCCGCAGATGCGCAGTATTAATCTGCGTATTGAGCATGATGATGAATTGTTTGAAGGGGAAGTCATGATTTTTCTTCTCGGTCTGACAAATTCCATCGGCGGTTTTGAGAAACTGGTCCCGAATGCTAAATTGAATGACGGTTATTTTTCACTTCTTATTCTTGAAAATGTCAATCTGGCGGAGTTTGGTCACATACTGTCGCTTGCCACACGCGGAGAGCATTTAAAGCATCCCAAAGTTCATTATTATAAAGCGCAGGATGTCAGAATTACTGCTTATGATGAAGTCCAGCTGAATCTGGACGGCGAGTTCGGCGGCGTACTGCCTGCCCATTTCAAAAACTTAAAAGAATTTTTGAAAATAAGAGTGTCCAATGAGTTTTACGATGAACTGTATAGTGAAGATAAGGAATATACACTTCCCCGCGCGGAAGACAAATAATCCTTTTACATATCAACTTATGAGGTGAATACATTGAAACTGACAGTGTTTGCAACAACAGATATACACGGCGCAGTTTATCCGTACAACTACTTTGATAAGGAACCGAAAGACAATGCATTATTGAAGTTCAAAACATATATTGATAAATATAAAGTTATGAACAAGGATGAAGCAGTAATTACCGCAGATAACGGAGACCTGCTGCAGGGTGATGTCTGGAGCGAGTACGACAGTGTCAATGCGGGTGATGCTCTGGTTCCGCGAATTATTAATGAAATGTACGATGTTATCGGAGTAGGCAACCACGAGTTTAATTTTGGTCTGCCTTTTTTAAATGAATTTTATAATCAGGTCACTGTTCCGATTGTGAACTCCAATGTGGATTTTATGGATGATCCGTTAAAAGACATCGTAAGAGACACTTATATACATGAAATTAAGAGAGCTGAAGAAACGCTTAAAGTCGGATTTCTGAGTGTTGTACCGACACAGATATTAAAATGGGATAAATTCCATCTGGAAGGCAAAGTGGAAGCCCGGCCGATGACTGAAGCTGTCAAAAAAACGACAGAACAGCTGAAAGATGACGGTGCCGATATTGTTATTCTGCTGTCGCACACAGGTATGAGTAACGCAGATGCCGATTTAACGCAATTTGGAGAGAACCAGGCGGTGTTAATGGCGATGATGGAAGGTATAGACGGAATTGTATTCGGACACACTCACGATGTGTTTCCGAACGGCAATCTGCTTATTGAAGATGACCGCATTAATATCGGTAAAGGCACGTTCAATAATATACCGATGGCGCAGCCGGGAGTCTCTGCAAGTCATCTGGGTGTACTCAATTTTGAACTGGAATACAGTGAGGAATCATGGCATATCAGAAAGGCGGACAGCAGGCTGATCAGTGCAGAAGATATCATCATAAAAAATGATGAACTGGCCGATTACCACGAGGAGCATGAAAAGGTGCTCGAGTATTTAAATATACCGATTGGCAAAACAGACTATCCGCTGAACACGTATTTTACGAGAGTTATACCGTCACGCGGGGTGCAGTTCGTTTCGGAAGCGACTGTATGGTTTGCCAAAGAACGTGCGGAACTGGAAGAAAGCAGCATACCGGTTATCGGTTTTAACTCTGCAGTAAAAGCAGGGCGCGACGGCCCGCATGACTATACAGCGATACCGGCGGGAGAAATGACGATTGCAGACAGTATCGATATTTATAAGCATGCGAACACGCTGCTGATTATTAAAATTACAGGTAAGGTACTGAAGGAATGGCTCGAATGGGCTGCGTCTTCATTTAATGATTATAACGGGGAGGAAATACTGCAGCCGAATAATTCACGCTACGGCTTCCCGGGCTATAACTTCGATACATTTTTCAATCTGGATTATACTTTCGATTTAACAAAACCGGCCCGCTATGAAAGCTCGGCACATCAGATAAACGATTCGGAACGCGTGATTAAAATGTCGTACAAAGGTGCGCCAATTAAAGAGACGGATGAATTTATCGTACCGGCAAACAATTATAAAGTCGCATATGCGCCATTTTTACGAGATGCTGAAATACTATATGAGTCAGACATTTCAGTAAGAGATATCGTTACCGAATATATAAAGAGCGGAGAGACATTCGATTACCGCAATCCGATGACGATTACACCGCACGGCACATACAAATTTACGACGGCGACAGCGGCAGCGGAATATACAGACGGTATGCCTGTTGAGCATTTAAAAGACTGCGGCGACGGTTTCAGTGTATTCAAAGTAAAGCTGTAAAATTAATTAAGTAAGAGGTTTTAACATGAAAGCAATAACTAAAAATAATAACTATAAAGCGGTCGTGGAAGACTATACTCATGAAGGTATGGGGATTGTCAAGATCGACGGTTATCCGGTATTTCTGCCGGATGTCCTGAAAGGCGAATCAGTAGAGTTTAAAGCGGTCAAAGTAAACAGCAAGTATGCTTTCGGCAGAGTTTTAAAAGTGCTTGAGGAATCACCGAACCGTCAGACTCCGCCATGTGAATATTACTTCCAGTGCGGGGGCTGCCAGATTCAGGTCATGAACGATGCCGAGCAGGCATCATTTAAGCGTCAAGTCGTCGGACAGAATATTAATCAGCAGGCGAGACTGAATCTTCATATTAACGATACAGTAACGGGTAATCCGTTATATTACCGCAACAAATCGCAGATTCCTGTCCAGAAAATTGACGGTGAAGTGGTAATGGGATTCTATAAGCCGCGCTCACACGATATTGTTGATATCGAACACTGTTATATTCAAAAGCATGTGCATAACGATATTATGATGTTTATAAAAGATAAACTGATTGAAGAGAATACTTCGATATACGATGAGAAATCTCATGAAGGGCTTCTGAGACACCTCGTTATCCGCTCAAACAGCGACGACAGTGAACTGCAGGTTGTCTTTATTACAAACGGCAAGCGCAATGAGTTTTTATCGATTGTGAAGGCGTTAAAAGAGAAGTTTCCGAATGTAAAGAGTATTGTGCAGAACATCAACGATGAGAAGACGAATGTGATTTTCGGCAGACGTTCAATCGTTCTTTCAGGACATGACTACATTACTGATACAGTACTCGGCAAGTCATTTAAAATCCGCGATCGTTCATTTTATCAGGTGAACCATGAACAGACTGAAAAACTGTATCAGATTGGTCTCGATATGGCGGACTTGAACGGTGATGAAACGATTATTGATACGTATTCAGGTATCGGTTCAATCGGTCTGACAGCATCGGGCCGTGTAAGTAAAATTATCGGTATTGAAGTCGTTGAAAGTGCGGTTGAAGACGCGAAAGAAAATGCGAAACTGAACGGCATCGACAATGCTGATTATTATTTAGGCAAAGCGGAAGAAGTTATGCCTAAACTCGTTAAAGAAGGCGTCAGTGCAGATGTAGTATTCGTGGATCCGCCGAGAAAAGGATGTCATACGGAATTCCTTGATGCCCTGATAGAAGTTGCACCAAAGAAAATTGTATACATTTCATGTAATCCGGGCACGCTGCAGAGAGACATGAAGTACCTGGACAGACACGGCTTTAAAGCAACAGAAGTCACACCGGTCGATCTGTTCCCGCAAACGAAACATATTGAAGCGGTAACGGTGCTTGAAAATACAAATACATTATAAAATACAGCCGGACAAATCATTATTTGTCCGGTTTTTTAATGCAGAAATGTTATAATAATAGTACAAGTTTTTACTATTCGTACAGTTAGGAGGAATATATTATGTCAGATAAAGACATCAAAAATTCTGCAGACCACTTACAGACGCTGGAAAAGGGACTGAAAGTGATTGAAGCCTTTAACGGCAAAGATCATTTAACAATTTCAGAAACGTCAAAGCTGGTTGGTATATCGAGACCGACGGCACGCCGTGTTTTAATCACACTGGTTAACCTCGGCTATGCACAGATGCTGGATAACCGGTTCTATTTAACACCGAAAGTATTATCGCTCGGCTATTCTTATATGACAGCGCGTGACAGCTGGGAAATTACGACAACACTGCTGCGCGAATTATCGAAAGTGACAAATGAATCCAGTTCACTGGCAAAACTTGTCGGAGAAGAAATTGTCTATATCGGACGTGTGCCTGCAAATAAAATTATGAAAATCTCACTGAATATCGGAACTCATCTGCCGGCTTACGCGACATCTATGGGAAAGGTGCTTCTTGCACATAAGAGCGAGGAAGAGCTGAATACATATTTCGAAACGGCTGAGTTAAAACCTTTGACTGAACATACGATTTACAAAGAGGAAGAATTACGCAGAGAACTTAAAGAAATCCGGAAAGACGGTTATTCAATAAGTGAAGATCAGCTCGAGCTCGGACTGATGTCAGCAGCTGCACCAATACGCAACATGCGGGGAGATGTTATCGCTGCAATTAACTGTTCAACAAACTCATCTCAGACCACCCGCGCGGAAGTCGAAAAAAACTATCTCGGACCGCTGCTGGAAGCAGCAGAACAAATCAGCAGAAATACAGAAATAGAACTGCCGTTTTAAATTAGTTTATACAGATAAAAAAGGACTGACAATATTTTTGTCAGTCCTTTTCTAATTCATTTTATTCTACGTTATCCACCATAAGTGAAATACCCTGGCCGACACCGATACACATTGTAGCAAGTCCAACCTTTGTACCTCTGCGTTTCATTTCGTAAATAAGGTCTGTCAGAATGCGTGCACCGC
>DAIPYL010000026.1:0-4755 GCA_036782755.1 Jeotgalicoccus sp.
CGATCGTTAAACATCTTGTACATTTTTTCCGCCTGTTTTAAAGGCACCTGATGAGTAATTATATCTGTCGGGTCAATTTTACCCTGTTCAACCATATTATACAGTTCAGGCATGTAATGGATTACCGGTGCCTGTCCGGCCTTGACGGTTACGTTACGTGTAAAGATTTTATGGATTGGGTAACCTGTTGCAGGTGTGCCGTATATACCTGTCAGCTGAATAGTACCGAATTTTTTAACCATATCCGTCGCCATAATAATCGGATCAATGGTACCAATCTGGCCGCCGAGCGTTTTGATGCGGTCCTTGCCGGTAATTTCACCATCCATCCCGACACAGTCGATAACGACTTCCGCGCCGCCTTTAGTAATTTCGTGAAGATGTTTACCCAGATTATCGTGCTGCTTATAATTGAATGTTTCAACATTATTAGTCCGCTTCGCATGATCGAGTCTCATCTGGTTATTATCGACAGCAATTACACGGTTAGCCCCTTTCATCCACGCAAATTTCTGCGTCATGAGACCGATTGGGCCGGATCCTAATATAATAACTGTATCTCCATTTTTAACACCGCTGTTTTCGACACTCCAGTATGCTGTCGGCATTACATCCGACAGGAACAGTACACTTTCATCTTCCAGTTCGCTTCTTTCCGGGACGATAAACGAAGTGAAATCAGCGTAAGGGACTCTTAAATATTCAGCCTGGCCGCCCGGGTAGTTCCCGAATTGCTCTGAAAAGCCGAAATAA
Organism: Jeotgalicoccus sp.; assembly: GCA_036782755.1. Lineage (GTDB taxonomy): Bacteria > Bacillota > Bacilli > Staphylococcales > Salinicoccaceae > Jeotgalicoccus. The sequence goes on from DAIPYL010000026.1 coordinate 754, forward strand.
CCGCCTGTATCCTGATGCGGATTGGAGTTGTCACACTGGCTTTCCATCTGATTTTCACAGAAGTGACAGTGTCCGCAGCTCACGTTAAACGGAATAACGACGCGGTCTCCTTTTTTAACTTTCTTCACGCCGGGACCGACTTCCTCAACAATTCCCATAGGTTCGTGACCGATAATGTAATCATCGCTGATAGGCATGTTTTTGCGATATAAGTGAAGATCCGAGCCGCATATTGCAGTGGACGTCACCTTTATAATCATATCTGTACCTTCCTGGATTTCCGGAGCCTTCATCTTCTTGACTTTGACTTTGTTTTTTCCTTGAACAGTAACAGCTTGCAAATTAGACACATCCTTTACATGATTGTTCGTTATCCATTCCCTTCCAAAAAAAAAGATAAACAAATATTTAAAAAAACGGCCCCTCTTTTCTGAGCGGCCGTTTCTTAGGAATTACAATATTATTCTACTTTATTCAGTACAATTTCAGCCATTGCTTTCGCTGAAATCAGCAGTGATTTTTCATTCACTTCGAATTTCGGGTGGTGATTCGGATATGCAGTTTCAACACCGTCCGGTTTCGCACCGACGAAAATAAACGCACCTGGTGTTTTCTCAAGGTAATAGGCAAAATCTTCAGATGCTGCCTGTGCTTTATCGCGGTATACTTTATCGAAATAAGTGCCTGCACTTTGTTCAAGTACTGTTTCGATTTCACCGATTTTTTCAACTGTGTTGTACAGCACCGGATAATCGTAGGCATAATCGAGGGTGCATTCAACATCGTATGCTGTTTCCAGTCCTTTAACGAGTTTCACCATTTCCTCGTAAACGGGTTCTTTGTTATCCATTGATAAATAACGGACTGTACCGCGCAGTGTCACGCTGTCCTGAATGACGTTGTAGCCGCCCGGTGCATCAAATGCAGTAATTGATACAGTAACCGAGTCATTCGGGTTCATGCGTCTTGAAACAATCGTCTGTGCCGACGTTATAAAGTATCCGCCTGCAACGAGTGCGTCATGTGTCGTATGCGGCATTGCGCCGTGTCCGCCCGACCCTTGAATCTTAAGGTCAAAGTTCGAACGTCCGGTCATTGCTTCACCCGGACATAATGTAATGTCACCGTTATCGAGCGTCGGCATCAGGTGAATACCGTAAACTTCGTCGAGGTCATCAAGAATACCTGATTCCACGATACTCTTCGCACCGCCCGGCGGAATTTCTTCCGCGTGCTGATGAATGAGTTTAATTTTACCTTTCCATTCATCTTTTAAGTCGATTAGTGCTTCACCTAAAATCAGCATGTAAGCTGTATGACCGTCGTGCCCGCACGCATGCATCACACCGTCGTTTTTTGATTTAAACTCTACATCCGCTTCTTCCTGAATCGGCAGCGCATCAAAGTCTGCACGAAGACCCAGTGTCGGACCGTCGCCGGCACCGCCTTCTATTTCAACGATAATACCGTAGCCGTTACCGACGTTTGCTGTAACTTTCACATCTTTATCTTTATAAAACTCTTCGATAAACTGAGCAGTCTTTTCTTCTTTAAAAGACAACTCAGGGTTTTCATGTAAATGACGTCTGATTTCAATCATACGCGGCTCGTTCTCTTCAAGCTGTTTAAATAACTTCTCTTTTAATGACATGTCCATTACCCCTTTTTAGAATTAATTAAAAATCTCTTCTCTAAAGAAGTGAAACAAAACGAGCGGCAGTATCGCTGCATTTGGTAAGTACGGCATAATAATTCCTGTAGCAAGGAATGTATCCCAATTACCCTCTTCCTCGGTAAACAAAACTTCACCGCGCTCAAGCTTCTCTTTAAAACGTGCCAGTTCTTCGTCTTCAAACAATTTTAATTTCTCTTCGATATACGATTTGTGCACGAGCCGTTTCGATATTGCGTTAATAATCTGCGGACGTGTTTTATATTCTTCAAGATCCAAATCCAGATTCTGAGCCACTAAATTCATATGGTCTTCAGTCAGGAGCAAATCGTAGAATTCTATAATCGGATAGTCCAGCAGATTGACGGTTGTCGTGTATTCTGCATTATTCAGCATAACGTTCGAAACGCTTATACCTTCCGGCAGCGGCGCTAAATGTATTGTTGAACCGAAGTTTCTTAATATGCCGTCGATGACCTCTTCGTGCATGACTGCCATGCCATCTCCAATATAAAGGAGATGGTGATTATATATTAAAAATGGATTCTCTTCCGGATTGAACGGCATCGTAATAATGTTATCGCCGGTCAGCGCGTTCGAGTAACGTTTGATCAATTCGATTTCTTCCATCTTCAAACTGTCTCCGAGAAGCGTCAGATAATCATCGGAACCCGCTTCTTCTATTTTATCTTCTATAATTTTTTCCAGCTGGGATAAGGATTCACCTGTTTTGTCCAGATGCAGATATGTTAAATAAGTTTTGTAGAAGGTCTGTAAGTCCATCGTTATCCTCCTTAAGTGATTGGATTGCCTCTGTTAAACAGCCGTGCGAGCTTTTTGTTTGTTGCACTGACCGGATAGCGTTCCCGGTAGTTTTTAGTCCGTGCATTAGCATAGACACGCACGTAGTCCGGGTGCTTTTTATCTTGTAAAATATTTAAAGTTTCAAGCAGCTTATCGACACCGCCGATGTTTTCAATCGGCACTTCCCCGCCGTAGCTGACGACTTCAGGAATCGGTTTTGTAATGTTCGTCACAGCGTCGAGTGCGATATCGACAACGTAATCGTCATCTGAATCGTACAGGAACTGAATGTATTCATTCATTAAATACACGTCAATCATCAGCGCATTTTTGTTGACACCGGATTCATTTGCGATTAAATCTTTATCCGTCATAAATTCTCCGCTGCCGATATTATTCCATCCGAAAGCTTCGCATATAATTATTTCGAGCTCCAGAAAGTTCAGACGCGTCGGAATCGATATTGTCCGCGATATATCTTCGCAGCCGTTAATCGTACATGTAATACGGTATGCGTTGTAGTTCTCCGGCGATTCAGTCCGCTCTTCCTTGCCGTTTTTTTTGAAATTCACTTTTTTTAGCGCTGCGAGCACATCGCGGTGCATCACCAGATAATCCTGGTGCACTTTCACAAGCAGCCCTGTTTCAAGAGCCGTCTGCCAGCGAGGATGATTTTCATAGACCGAGTAGTCTTTTTTAACGTTTTCTTTAATCTGTGAATAAGACACATCATCCAGCTGATTCAGCGCGACTGGAAGATATTCCGGTGCGGTTAAATGCCCGATGACTTCGTTTAAATAATCATCTTTGTACTGTCCGACAGATTTTATATTCAGCTTCGACATCGTTTGACGCAGCTCTATAAACGTTAAGTTGTTATACAGCCAGTAAATCGGGCCGTTATATATTTTCTCGAGCCTTGAAACATCCTGCGGCTCAATTGTTTCGCTGTCCGGAATCGACATCGGTGTGTACGGGAATATTCCGGTCTGCTGCAGTGCACTGTTCAGCACGTTAACCACTTCAGAATGAATGACACCTTCCGTGCCGTTATCTTCCAAAATATATTGATAATCGATCAGAGTCGGATACTTCGCTGAAAGATACGCTACTCTGTGGACGTTGTCGTGAGGATCTTCAGTCGATAAACGTCTTAACAGCTTCGCCTCCGCCATCGACAGATGCTCGAACATTTCGTTCAGGGCAGACTGCGACTCAAGCTCTTCCATTTTATATTTTATCAGTGATTCATTAGTCGTAAAGTTTCCCGCATTAAACAAACTTGCTCTGATGAGTTCATGTTCGCCTAAATACGTTTGATAAAAAGTCTGTATATCCATGCTGCTTGCCTCCTGCCGTATTTATTATAGCCATTACTCTTATTTTACACGTAAACCCGGAGGAAATGCATCCCGGGATACTTATTGGCTGATTAGCTGCTGCACTTTTAAAAATCAGCTCAATTTCCTGCAGTTTTATGTGCATGTTGGGATGATTAAAGGTTCTTGTCTCAATGTGGGGACTTC
>DAIPYL010000026.1:4855-20931 GCA_036782755.1 Jeotgalicoccus sp.
AGTTTTATGTGCATGTTGGGATGATTAAAGGTTCTTGTCTCAATGTGGGGACTTCATCGGGTTGAAGACGAGTAATCGATCCTATGTGACAAGTTCATGCGGTTGAAGACACTTTTTCAACCCGATGAAAGTTTTACATGCGGTCGATTATTTCTTATTGACCGTATGTGAGTATATCATCCGGTTAATCTTGAGTTTTCAACCGGATGAAAATACAAGATTTGTCCTCATGACTACATATTACCTTTTACATAGTCATGACGAATTGGAGCTTGCATATAATCTAATAGATTACAAAAATCATTTGTGAAAACGATTACATTAATGATATATTTACATTGACGACAATCGTAAGGAGTGCATCTATGAATAAAATTTGCTTAACAATTTTAGGACTTGCTCTAGTCATATTAGGAGGCTGCAGCGGCGGTGAAGAAACTGGACTGGAAGGTAAATCTTTAGGATTATCTTCACACGATCCTACCGTTTCAAAAGAGGAAGCAGAAAGTGCAGATATTAAATTTTCTTCCAGTATGCTGATTTTCGATTTTGAATCTTCAGATGACGTAACAATGACTCATAATGGAAATGAATTTCCCGGCACATATACTTTGGAGGATACAGACTTAAATATTGAAGTTGAAGACGGAGATTCATCACTAAAAATACTCTTTACTGATTTCGAGGAAACACCTGATGAATATTATAGCTACACAGTCGCAATTGAAAAATCAGAGCTCGATGACAGTGAAGGAACTACTCAATTAATTAATGTTAATAATAATCTCAGCAGCAATATGCCTTACATCTTTCTTGAAGAAGATTAAAAAATCGCCCGCACTCCAACCAGGGAGCACGGGCGGTTTTCATCTTATTATATTACTCCGGCAGTTTCGATACGCCGATGTTTGTCATTTCAAATGCGTTAAGCACGTGATCAAGCTGTTCTTCTGTAAGAACTTCATGCTTTGAGCACAGCTGGCGGACAGGCTGGCCTGTCTGGATTGCTTCTACTGCAATTGCTGATGCTTTTTTGTAGCCGATATGAGGTACAAGTGCTGTAATCACACCGATGCTGTTCTCAACATAAGATTTCATTTGTTCTTCGTTTGCAGTAATGCCCGCAATACATCTTTCAGTGAATACTTTGAAACCGTTGTTCATAATATCGATTGACTGAATCAGGTTAAATGCCAGTACAGGCTCCATTACGTTTAGTTCAAACTGTCCCGCTTCTGATGCCAGACTGATTGTGTTGTCGTTTCCGATAACCTGGAATGCAATCTGGTTCAGCACTTCAGCCATAACCGGGTTTACTTTACCAGGCATGATTGATGATCCCGGCTGACGTGCAGGCAGGTTAATTTCGTAAAGACCCGCTTTCGGTCCTGATGCCATCAGACGGAAGTCATTTGCAACTTTCGACATGTTGATCATACAAATTTTAAGTGCTGAAGAGATTTCTGTATATGCATCAGTATTCTGCGTTCCATCCACTAAGTTTTCAGCAGATTTCAGCTTATATCCTGAAATTTTGCTCAGTTCTTCAACTACAGTATCGATATATTTCTGGTCAGCGTTTAAGCCTGTTCCTACTGCCGTTGCACCGATATTAATTTCATAAAGGTTCTCAAGCGAGTTCGATACGCGGCGGATATCTCTCGATAATACTTTCGCGTATGCACTGAATTCCTGGCCAAGACGAATCGGCACTGCATCCTGCATGTGCGTACGTCCCATTTTAATCACGTGGTCAAATTCAGCAGCTTTCGCTTCGAATGCCTGACGCATCGTATTCATCGTCTCAAGCAGCGATTCTGCATGGATTAGGAGAGCGACATGCAGTGACGTCGGGAATGCGTCATTTGTCGACTGAGACATGTTTACGTGGTTGTTCGGGCTGATAAAGTCATAGTCGCCTTTGTCGCGTCCCATAATTTCTAGTGCACGGTTTGCAATGACTTCGTTCGCGTTCATGTTCGTTGAAGTTCCTGCACCGCCCTGAATCGGGTCAACGATAAAGTCTTCGTGCATTTTACCTGCGATAATTTCTTCACTCGCCTGTACAATCGCATCTTTTTTATCTTCTTCAAGTACGCCGTTTGCGTAGTTTCCAAGTGCTGCTGCTTTTTTAACCATTGCAAGCGCACGGATTAAATCTGTATTTAAACGGTAGCCCGTAATCGGAAAGTTTTCCAGTGCACGGAGGCTCTGAACACCGTAGTATGCATTATTATCAATTTCTTTTTCTCCAAGAAAATCCGCTTCAATTCTAGTCTTGATTGCCATTTCACATGCAGCTCCTAAGTTAAATTTCTTATTTAATAATCATCGATTCAAAATCTTTTGGAAAACTGTTGAAGTTATAAGTTGTATCTTCATCGATAAACAGCATATCTTCGATACGCACACCGCCGGTTTCAGGAATGTAAATGCCCGGCTCAATCGTAATCACGTGACCTGCTTCAAGCTTGTCCGTGTTGCCGCCGTGAATTGACGGTGCTTCATGTACATCGTGGCCAAGGCCGTGACCGATACGGTGCATGAAGTACTCGCCGTATCCGGCATCTTCAATTACACCGCGTGACGCACGGTCAATGTCACCCATTACCGTTCCGGCCTGTGATGCTTTAATGCCTGCGAGGTTTGACTTCAGTACAGTCTTGTAAATCTCTTCCTGTTCTTTCGTTGCTTCACCAACGATAAATGTACGCGTCATATCAGATACATAACCTGTATCCGACACTACACCGAAGTCGATCAGCAGGAAATCTCCGCGCTGAATGACATTCGAGCCTGTTTCACCGTGCGGCATTGCTGATTGTTTACCGGCAAGCACACTTGGTCCGAAGCTTGGTCCGACTGCACCGTATGATTTAAACTGCTTAACGAGGAAGTCCGAAACTTCCATTTCAGTTTTCCCTTCCACAGTAATTGCTTTTAAATCTTCAAGCGCTTTTTCAGTCATGTCGACTGCACGCTGAATTTCGGCTTTATCGTGTTCATTCTTTTTACCGCGCAGATAGTTCACTTCATCGTCGAGCGTCGAAATATCTTCCGGCGCATATTTTTCGATTAAGCGTAAATATCTTGAGTAGATTAAATGTTCGCCTTCAACCGCGACTGTTTTGCCTTCGGCGATTGTATCGAAAACATACTGGAACGCATCGTCTTCGTCATCATGCGGAAGATACGATGTCAGATCAGTTTTAGCTTTCACTGTTTCGCCGTCAAGTGCCGGGAAAACCATCGCTGTCTCGAGCGTGTTATTGTCTACCAGCAGAAGCAGCAGTCTTTCATGCGGCTCCAGGTGCACACCTGAAAAATAAAAGATGTTCATCGGGTCAGAAATAATAGAGTAGTCTGCTTTGACGCTTTTAGCGAGCGCCTCAATCTTGCCTGTCATATAAAAATCTTCCTCCAATTAATTTTAAATTAAATATTGTTCGAACCATCGGACAATATGATTCAGCCGCTGCATCTTCAGACTCGGTTTGCCCGAGCGTGATAACTCATGTGAAGATTCAGGGAAACGGACAAATTCCGTTTCTTTCCCTCTCGATTTCAGTTCGATAAACAGCTGTTCCGCCTGTTCAATCGGACAGCGGATGTCCTCCTCACCATGAAGTATTAATAACGGTGTTTCAACGTCTTTCGCGTACTTCAATGGTGAATGGTGCCACAGCTTGTCGAGGTCATCGAGCCCGGCTAAAATTTGCCAGTCCGTAAAATAGTAGCCGATATCGGATACGCCTCTGAAACTGATCCAGTTGCTGATTGAACGCTGTGTGACAGCTGCTTTAAAGCGGTTTGTATGTCCGACAATCCAGTTCGTCATAAAGCCGCCGTATGAGCCGCCCGTAACACCCAGGTTGTCAGTATCAATCCAGTCGTATTTGTCAGTAATATAATCAACCGCAGCCATAATATCTTTATAGTCTCCGTTGCCGTAATCGCCGCGTACAGCGTCTACAAATTCCTGGGAATAGCTGTGCGAGCCTCTCGGGTTAATGAATAATACCGCATACCCTTTCGCTGCCAGCAGCTGCATTTCATGGAAGAACGTATTCGCATATAAGGCGTGCGGTCCGCCGTGAATATTAGTAATCATCGGGTACTCTTTGCCCGCTTCGTAACCGGCAGGTTTCATAAACCAGCCGTGAACTGCCGTATCATCAAAACTTTGGAACTCAACCGTTTCCGGTGTAACGAGCTGTGTTTCAGCCACGTAATCATGGTTATGTTCTGTCAGCTGAGACAGCTCTTCAGTTTTGAAATCAAACTTATACAATTCACTTGGTGACACGTGGGTTGAAATCGTTAAGTATGCCGCTTCAGCATCCGCATCCATACCGAAGATATTATGCTCGCCTCGCAGCAGCGGACGGATATTACCTTCAGCGTCACCTTTATATAAGTTGACGCTGCCGAATTCAGATACTAAAAATACGTAGTCGCTGTCTGAAACCCATTCAGCTGAATTGCTGGCAGCATTCTGCTGCGTATCCTGTGCTACAAGACCGCCGACCGGCTTATCAAGTTTCGTCGTCACATCGATGCTCTCTCCGCTCTTCACATCGTATATTTCAATATGAGGATGTGTCGCATTTTTAAACTTGCGCGTCATTACCGTCATTAAAATATAACTGCCGTCAGGAGACATTTCTGCTTTCATAAATCCTGCATCGCCGCGGATCAGTTTATCTTCTCCGTGAATACGCATATAAAGCTTCTGTGCAAAGTTAAAGTCAGGATTATCGCTCTTATCAGTCGCATAGATCAAGCCGCCGTCAAAAACGTCGTACAGCGTAAAGTTCTCTTCGCCGGACAATACTGTTTCTGCCTCACCCGATTTAATACCGATTGATTTCACCGCAGTAAACTTCTCTTTTAATAAACCGTACGGTCCCGGACCGCTGTCGCTCTTATATTTCATGCGGGTAATAACCGCCGCTTCAGGTTTTTTATCTTTATCGTCTTTATCTTTTTTGTCTTCCGCATCTTTGTCCTTTGAAACGTGATAAAACACCGAGTTGTCATCGTGAGCAAACTGTGCGCCGAATACCCCATTTTCTTCGTGCGTCAGCTGCTCGCGTTCACCGCCTGCATGTCTCAGCAGGAATACCTGCGTTTTCTTATCGTCATCCGGTGCTGTAAATAATGTCATCGTTCCATCATGTGAATGAGTGACGTTTGAGATCGTCTCATTCTTATATGTAAGCTGGATATTGCCGCGGCCGTCGAAATTATGAAGGTACGAATAGTACGTATCCTTGTCTTCATCTGTCTTAGTTACAAGATATGTAACCTTGCCTGTATTCGGTACAACTTCCGGCGACGATACCGTCTTGATTTTGAAAATATCATCTGTAGAAACTTTATTCATCGAATTTCCCCCTTTTTTATAAATATAACATTCTTTAACGCGGGTTTACTAATTAATCAAAAATATTTTTACAGAATATTTCATCAATTATCAGTCAGCGTACGTTGCCGAGAATGCGTTTATAAAGAAGAAATATAAACAGCGGCACTGCCGACAGCATAACCATGACCCCGGTCGGAATCTGCAGCGGAGCAATGAGTGTGCGGCCGAACGTATCGACCAGCAGCACGTACAGTCCGCCGATTAAAATCGATCGTTTCAACAGCGGGCGGAAGTTCATCGGCTTAATATATAAAATGATTTGCGGAATGATGATGCCGACGAGTGCAATAATACCTGTGTAGCTGATTGCCGCGAGCGGCGGTACGGCAGCTGTAACGAGAAGCAGCGGGCGAATAACGCTGACATTAACACCGAGTGCGTGTGCTCTGATATCCCCGAGTTTTAAGAGATCCAGTACATGCCCGTAGCGTTCCAGCAGAATGAATGAACCAGCTGTCACTATTAACAGTACTGACACCTGAGTGAAATCCGAACCGCCGAGCGAACCGAACATGTAGCGCGCGATGTTGGCAGTTTCTTCCGGAAACAGCAAAATAATAATGTACAGTACACCGGATAACAGTGCACCGAGCAGAATGCCCGTAATAATAAGCGTTTCCGGACGGTACGTTAAATCGAGCTTTCGTGCGATAGCGAGCACGAATAATAAGCTTAACAAACCAAGTACAATACTTAAAACAGGAGCGAATATGGCAGGAATAACAGTGACAACAGTAATTGCCGAACCGAGTACTGCACCGTTCGCCATACCAAGTGTAAAACTGTCAGCCATAGGGTTCTTCAGAATAACCTGAAAGACCGCGCCGCTCATCGCGAGTGCAGCCCCGACCAGAATTGCCATCAAAACACGCGGCAGCCGCACATCGAGCATAATACTGAACGCCTGCATGTTATCCACATTACACAGATTGACAGAGCCGATAAGAATGCTTAAAACTACACTGATAATTAACAGGATGACTAGAATTGAATTGGTTTTATTCATAAATACACTCCGCAATCGCAGCAAGCCCTTCAGTGAACCTCGGTCCCGGACGCGATACTAAATCAGGGTCCGGTGCGCATTGATTTTCAGGCTGTGTAACCGGTGTGCTTTCCAGACCTGAAATATTATTCAGCGACTTCTTCAGTTCTTCGCTGCTGATCCCAAGTGTCGAGATAACAAAACCCGGCTCCCGTGCAATTAAATCTTCGGACGTTACTGCAGAATAGCCGTTAATATCCTGAAACACATTTTCGATATTCAGTATTTCAAGAAAACTGTCTATAAACGTTTTACTGCCCGCTATGTAAACATCCGGTGTCGTTGAAACGAGGATGAGCGCTTTATCCTGCGGAGCCTGATTGCTGTATTGAGTTTGGATTGCTGCAGTCTCTTCCCGGAGTTCTGCATTCAGCTGATCCGCTTCAGTGTTTTTGTTGATAAACTCCCCTATGTCAGTAATTGTGGAGTAAATTTGTTCGATTTCAGCAGCATCTTCAACGATAAGAATTTCTGCGCCGGTGTTTGAAGCAACTCTGTCGATAATATCTTTGTTCGCATTATGATTCGCTTCGTGCGATACGATATGCGTCGGCTTTAATGCCATCATCGTTTCCTCATCCAAGGCGAACGTATCGAAGCGCGTAAGATCACTGCTTAAATCTTCAGGATAATTATCCGTTGTTGTAATGCCTGCGAGATGTTCTGCGGCATCAAGTTCTGCAATAATTTCAGTATTGCTCGGCATAAGAGAAATGATGCGCATATCATCACTGGCTGGAATTTCGACCTGTTCATTAGTGTTATCGCTGCATGCTGTCAGTAAAAGGATGCTGAGCAGCGAGAAATATATGTATAAGTGTTTCAATTATGTATTCTCCTTTCGATGAAGAAGGATTGGATGTTGGCGTTAACAGAACGACGACATCCAACAGCCCAATACTTTCATTATATTAAAGTTCACCGCCCTTATACAGGGTAAATGCCGAATAAAAAAAGCCCAAACTGTAAAGTTCGGGCTTCAGTATTTAATTTACATCTTCTCAGGTGCTGATACGTCAATCAGGCGGAGTGCGTTTTCCAATGTCTGGCGCACAGCCTCGATCATTAATATATAAGCACGTGTTTTATCGGCGTTTTCACCAAGTACTTTTTCTGCGTTATAGAATTTGTGGAAGCTTGCTGCCAAGTCGTGGATGTAGTTCGGAATACGCTGTGTTGCGCGTGATTCTGCTGCACCTTTAACGATGTTGGGAAATTCCAGTACTTTTTTAAGCAGTTCAAGCGCCTGTTCGTTTTCAATAATATCAACCGGATTTTCCGTATCGATTTCAAAGCCCTGTTCTTTAGCCTGGCGTAAAATACTGCAGATTCTCGCATGTGCATACTGTGCATAGTACACAGGGTTGTCGCTTGATTCACTGCGGGCAAGGTCTAAGTCAAAGTCGAAGTGAGTGTCTGTCGAACGCATGATCATGAAGTAACGCGCTGCGTCCACACCGATCATGTCAATCAGATCGCGTAATGTTACTGCCTTGCCTGTACGCTTGCTCATCTTCACTTCTTCGCCGTTTTCAATTAAACGAACGAGCTGCATAATTTGGATTTCCAGTTTGTCAGGGTTTTCGCCCAATGCACCTAAAGATGCTTTCAAACGGTTGATGTAGCCGTGGTGGTCTGCACCGAATAAGTTAATCAGCTTGTCGAAACCGCGTTCTACTTTATCGTAGTGGTACGCAATATCAGGCATTAAGTACGTCAGTGTGCCGTCGCCTTTTACGAGGACCCGGTCTTTATCGTCTTTAAAGTCTGTCGTACGGAGCCATGTTGCACCTTCAGCTTCGAAGATATAGCCGTTGTCTTTCATCTTTGTCATCGCTTCATCGATTTCGCCGCTTTCATACAGCGCTGTTTCACTGAACCAGTTATCGAAGTTAATACGGAATTCTGCAAGGTCGCCCTTTAGTTTGCGCATTTCGTATTCGACACCGAGGTCACGGAATTTAGAAATACGTTCCGCTTCTTCAAGATCTTTATATTCCGGGTGCTCGGATGCAAGTTTCTCACCGATTACTTTAATATCTTTGCCATTATAGCCGTCTTCAGGCATATTCAGCGCTTCGCCGAGTGCTTCAAAGTAACGTGCTTCAATCGATTTCGCAAGATTGTTAATCTGATTGCCGGCATCGTTAATATAATATTCACGTGTTACATCGTAGCCCGCGAAGTCCATAATGTTAGACAGCGTCGCACCGACTGATGCGTTTCTCGCATGTCCGATGTGCAGATCGCCCGTCGGGTTCGCGCTGACAAATTCAATCAGAACTTTTTCAGCTGTTTCGCGTTCTGTGCGGCCGTAGTTTTCTTTTTTGTCGAGAACAGTGTAAATGACGCTGGCAAGTTCTGCTGTCTCCATTTTAAAATTGATAAAACCCGGTCCTGCGATGCTGACTTCTTTAATGCTTGCAGCTTCTTTATCGATATTATCGATAATCGCCTGTGCGATGTCGCGGGGATTTTTACGTGCAAGTTTCGTCAGCGTCATCGCTGCGTTCGTTGAAAAGTCTCCGTTATTTTTATCTTTCGGCACTTCAACTTTAACTTCAGGAATTTCTTCCACTATGTCCGCTTTTTTAATCGCGGCTTCAATTGCTTCTTTTAACTGCTGTTTTAAGTTCATAATTAAATCCTCTCCAACGTGTATTTATATTTGCCGAGCAGCGCGCCGCTTTCAAATAAATCGTATTTAATAGACAGTACGCCGTCTCCAGTTTTAAGTTCATGTGTCACAATTTCAAAGTGATGTCTGCCGGCCGGAGAGTCATAAAACGTATCCGTCCTCACACCTTCTTCAAAATAAAAATTCATATTTATAATGCCCCTGCGCTGGAGTTTAACGTAGTTATCCCCAAGCCTCACAGTGACTTTCAGTTCATTATCGTCGAGCGCTTCTGTATAGCGCAGATACGTATCTCCTTTTTCAATTTCGGAGACTTCAAGTTTCTGTTCGTATTTTGTCTCATCACCGTGCATGAAAACAAGCTGTGTCAGCCTGCAGTCATATGTTATTGTTCCGGTCATTTTTATCACCTTCAGTATTGTAAATTATACCATATCGGAAGTACCATTGGTCCCGTTAAAAATAAAAAAAGGCAGGGCAATTTGCCCCGCCTTTCTGTCCTAGTTATATGTCTATAACTACTCTTTATTTTATCCATAGATTCACTATTGTGCAATGTATTATGCAAAAGACACAAAAAAGACACAAATATTCACGGCTTATTTATCAAATGCTGCACGCATGTCTTGTGAAATATTCCACATTTCTTCGTTGTGTTCAATCAGAAACTGTTTCAATGTTTCTTTCGTACGTTCATCGAGAATATCAAGTTTGATGCGGCCTTTCATTGCATCGTCAAGACTGTTCACGTGTTCGTGCATCATCTTGTAGCCGCGGCGCTTCTCTTTGTTAACCATTAAGTAGCATGCGCCCGCTCCGTTATAAATCGGACCTGCCTCTGCACGCTCCACTGCGATCCAGACGAGGAAATATTCTTTCGCGTCCGGGCCCATCGCTTCTTCTTTATCCTTAATCCATTTTACGCGTTTTTCGACTTCGGCTTTGCCGTGCAGTCCCCCGATATCGAGTTTCGCTTCCTGTGTTGCGATATTAATATAGACAGGTGCAATATTTTCAAGGCTTATGGCACCGAAGTTCTGGCCTCTGTGGCCGTCGAGCGGGTCATTTTTAATAATATTAAACTGGAATCCCGGTTTCTTTTTTGATTGTTCTTCAGCCAATGTTATACCTCCTAATCAAGTTCATTCAGTAAATTAATAATCTCTGCTTTAACGCTTAAATCTTTAATCGCTAATATCTTTTCTTTCGGATAATACAATCTTGAACCTAACCGGTGAATGCCCGTAATCGAATTAATGATCGCCGACTGAGAGCTGATTTCCCTGATTTCACCGTTTGGACGGAGCAGATGAATCGGTCTCCGGTTACGGTTCTGTCCGGGTCTGTCATAATCGTACGGCAGGTCCGAATAGCTGTCGCTGAAAACGTAATAATCCGGATCGATGCCGGCTTCTTTATATAATTCGTTCAGTTCCGTTATCGTAATAATCGAACCGTCGAACGGTAAATATTTAAACAGATCTCTGTTTACAAAACGGCCGGCGAGGTCGCTCAGTATTTCGTCTTCTTCATGTACCCATTCCTGCAGATAAAAATTCACGACCATTTCGTCGAGTCTCAGGTAATCATGCACTGTTACATCCTCGTTGAAAAACGGAATAAAATACGTCGGCTGCTGCTTAAAGCTGTAGTCCGATTTATACAGTGCTTTCGCCCGCTGCATTACGAGGTTCAGCATCACTTCACCGCCGCGCGATACCGGATGGAAATAAACCTGCCAGTACATCTGATAACGGCTCATTAAGTAGTCTTCCACTGCATGCATGCCGCTTTCTTTAATCAGCACTTCATCTTTTGACGGGCGCATGACGCGCAGGATGCGCTCCATATCGAAGTTGCCGTAGCTGACACCTGTATAGAACGAATCGCGCTGCAGATAGTCCATCCGGTCGGCATCAATCTGACTCGAAATCATACTGATAACAAGCTTGTTCGGATGCGTCTTGTTAATGACTTCTGCCACTTCACGCGGAAACTCCGGTGACACTTTCGATAATACTGCGTTCACTTCAGTATTTTCCAGAATAATTTTCTTCGTATACTCTTCGTGATCAGTATGGAATATATCTTCAAACGTATGGGAAAACGGTCCGTGTCCCAAGTCGTGCAGCAATGCTGCCGACAGAGCTAAGAGACGGTCGCCTGAGTCCCATTCGGGATACTCTTCAAAGTTCTCAATCATGCGGCGCACAATTTCGTACACACCCAGCGAATGATTAAAACGTGAGTGCTCTGCGCTGTGAAACGCAAGGTACAGCGTGCCGAGCTGCTTTATTCTTCGCAGCCGCTGAAATTCTTTTGTTTTCACGAGGTCCCAGATAACCTGATCGCGGACGTGAACATACCGGTGGACCGGGTCTTTAAAGACTTTTTCTTCCTGTAATTGTTTCCTGCTGTAGTCATTCATCATCACGCTTTTACGCCTCCCTTAACACCCCAATAATATCATAAAACGGCCGGGGAAGCCGACCGTTTAGATTAAGCCCGGTTATTAGATTTCACGCCGTCTTTACCGACCATCAGCATGTAAAATATCCCCGCTAAAAGAATCGGCACAATAAGCCACAAGTACATTCCCCCGTAACCGACAAACGGAACAATTAATCCTAAAAATACCGGACCGAAACCGAGTCCGATTTCCAGAATAATAAAGAACGTCGATGTTGCCAGTCCAACGTTTTCTTTCGGCGCTACATTGACGCAGATAATCTGCGCTGCCGACTGGAAATTACCGAAACCGAGACCGATAATAAATCCGGCAATTAAGACAACGAGACCTGTCGATGTACTCCCCAGTAAGAAAAATCCGATTGCCATCAGGATAAATGTCGGATAAATGACGACATTAGGACCTTTCTGATCAATGATGCGTCCTGTAAAAGGACGTGTCGACAGCACCGCTGCCGCATAAACGATAAAGAAGAAACTCGCCGCCGTAACGACATCGATCTCAATCGCATAAGTATTTAAGAATGACAGCACACTTGAATATGCGAGCCCCATAAGGAAAATCGGCACGAGCATTTTGAGTGAGTTTCTCTCAATCAGCACGAATTTTTCCGGTTTTACTGCCGTTTCTCTCGTGACGTTGTTTGTTTTAATCAGCGGCATCATCAGCACGACTACCAGCATTAAAATACCAACGTAAATTAACATCGTCTCAAATGAAATCTGTTCAAGCAGCAGAAACGCGACAAACGGACCGACCGCACTTGCAACAACCATACTTAAACTGAAGTAGCTGATTCCTTCACCTCGGCGCTCTTCAGGCACAGATATCGTCGCCAGCGTGTTCAGCGCTGTACTGATCATTCCTGTTGCGATACCGTTTAACAGCCGGGTAACGATTAAAAATGTTAAGCCGAAATCAAAGAAATATAAAATATAAGTTAAAAAGTAAAGTGCTGTACCGCCGAACATAATTTTACGGGCGCCGAGATGATTGATTTGATATCCTGTCACTCCGCGTCCAATAAGTACTCCGACGATAAATATACTGGCGACAAATCCGGCAATACTCGGATTGACGTCGTATTTTTCAATCGCATAGTTTCCGACTGTTACTAATGTTGAATACATTGCCCCCATCAAAATAAAGTGAAAGGCAAAAATTGCTGTAAATTCTTTTGTCCATATTTTTGGCGCATAAGAACTTGTCGACATGTTATTCCTTCTTTCATAAAAATTAAAAAACCAGTATTAAATATATACTGGTCAGTCAAAAGTTACGTATTTTTTATTACGTTCTTTAATGTTTCCGAGGAACTGTTCATACTGCGCCTCTTGTTCATCATCAAGGCCCGAGTACTCTTCAAGTTCCGCACCCATGCTGCGAAGCGCATCCAGTGCACGGCTTTCAACGTCTTCAATGGAAAAATCCGCATCAAGCAGTTCATTTAAAGATGCCATATGGTCCGGATTAATTACCGGATAAGTAAACTTCTCGCTTTCCTCGGCATGTGCGTCACGGTAAAAGTCTTTCATCATCAGCGCACGCTCAGAACCGCTGCCTGTTACTGATAAATATATCTGCACGGCGACACCGTCTTTAATACGGCGCTGTGAAATACCTGCGAACTTCTTTCCGCCTATACTTAAATCGTAAGTACCGGGACAGTAGCTTGCAGAGATTTCATATGCTTCAACTTTTCCTTCCGGAAACATTTCCGTCACTAACTCTGTCATTATATCATAGCCTTTTTCTATGTAAGGAAAATCAGCCTTCGGCAGAACGAGAGAAATATTCAGGACGCCCTCATCAAGAACAACACCTAATCCGCCGCTGTTGCGCACGATATAATCGAAACCTGCATCTGAAATATAATCGAGCCCGTACGACAGTTTCGGCAGTCTGGCATCCTGCAGTCCCAGTATTATATAAGGAGAATGCACCCAAAAACGCACTTTAGGCACATTATCTTCACTGATCTGATGCTGCAGAAAGTCATCGAATGCAAATGATTCGAAAGGATGAGCTGTCTGCATTTTGCCGATTACTTCCACCGGTCCGTTAAAGAATTCAGCTGTCATGACGATTCGCCATCACCTGCGTTGCTGTAAATAAAGCAAGGTTATATACTTCTTCAGTCGTCGTTCCGCGCGACAGGTCGTTCACCGGTTTGTTTAACCCTTGTAAAATCGGTCCGTATGCTTCAAAGCCGCCTAAGCGCTGCGCAATTTTATAACCGATGTTACCCGCTTCAAGTGACGGGAAGATAAATACGTTAGCGTTACCTTCAAGCGGTGAATTCGGAGATTTCTTCTCTGCGACACTGGGAACGAATGCCGCATCAAACTGCAGCTCGCCGTCGATCAGCGTATCCGGCAGTTTATCCTGCGCGTACTCAGTTGCAAGACGGACTTTTTCCGCCTCTTCTGTTTTAGCCGAGCCTTTAGAAGAGAAGCTTAACAGTGCAACGCGCGGTGTAATGCCGAAACTCATCGTTGTCTTCGCAGTCTCAACCGCAACTTCCGATAACTCTTCGGCAGTCAGTGTCGGGTTAATTGCACAATCCCCCATTACGTAAAGTTCATCGCCGCGGCGCATAAAGAAAACACCGCTCGTCTTCGATACGCCCTCTTTAGTTTTAATAATCTGCAGTGCAGGACGCACAGTATCCGGTGTCGAATGCATCGCACCTGAAACCAGCCCGTCAGCATAGCCTGTATGTACAAGCATCGTTCCAAAATAGTTTATGTTCTGAACAATATCTTCAGCTTGTTCAAGCGTCACTTTACCTTGTCTGACTTCGCAGAACTCTTCAGCAAGCTTGCCGCTTAAATCAGATGTTTTCGGGTTTAAAATTTCCAAACCTTCTATATCAATGTTTTTCTCAGCAGCTATTTTTTTCAGTTCGACAGCATCGCCGATAACGATCGGATGCACATAGCTATTTTTTAAATGCTCAGCTGCAGCAGTAAGGATTCTTGTGTCTGTACCTTCCGGAAATACAATCCTGATGTTTTCACCATTTAAATTATTTTTAAGATCTTTAATGAATTTACTCATTATATCCTCCTTGGCTACTATACTTTAAGTATATTATACGTGTTTTGTCACATCTTTTAAACAGAATGTCTTGTTAAAACGTTTTCCATTGGTCTAGAATAGAAGTAATGACTTAATTAAGGAGAGAGTTTAGATGAGTGAACCGGTAAGTACAATAGATGGCTGGTACAGCTTACACCTGCTTTACAGCGTGGACTGGGCAGGTTTGCGTGTACTGGACAAAGACGAAAGAAATGCACTGACAGATGAACTTCAGGCATTTTTAAACAGACAGGAAGAAGTGCATGAAAAACACGAAGGTGACTATGCATTTTACAACATCATGGGACATAAAGCAGATATTATATTCTGGCTGCTGCGCCCGACTGCGGACGAACTGATTAAGCTTGAACTGGAAATTAATAAGCTCGGAATTGCAGATTACTTAATTCCAACATACTCATATGTATCTATTATCGAGATGAGCAGCTATTTAGGCGGAAACAAGACGCCTGAAGAGATGATGCAGATTCCTCATATTCAGCAGAGATTATATCCTTCACTGGAAAAATCTAAATACATCTGTTTCTACCCGATGGATAAAAAACGCGACCTCGATGACAACTGGTACATGCTGCCTATGGACGAACGCAAGCAGTTAATGCGCGACCACGGCATGATCGGCCGCAAATATGCAGGCAAAATCAAGCAGTACATCACAGGCTCACAAGGCTTGGACAAATACGAGTGGTCAGTGACATTATTGTCAGATGACATGCTCGAATTCAAAAAGATTATTTACGAAATGAGATTCGATGAAACAAGTGCACGCTACGGCGTCTTCGGCGACTTCTATGTCGGCGGACACATCCCGAACGACGCAATCGCGGACTACTTCGGATAAATCTTATATTGGAAGGCGGTTCCCTCGAGGGAATCGTCTTTTTTTGCGGGTGGGCTGGTTGAGTCCGATGAGCTCCGCTCATACGACTGCAATGTTGTCTTCTCACCTGCTGCAGCACTGTTAAAGGCTCTTTCCCATGTGTTTTTCTAACCAGTTGGTTTTACGATGTGAGATAATGGTTATATATAACTATCTATCATTTAGGAGGTAAACTTATGGGACGTTTACTCAGACGTGCGGCAATTTTTATCGCACCAATTATTATAAATAAAGTTGTACAGAAATTTCTTAACAAAGATGACAAATCTTCTTCGAAGGGCAAGAAAAGAAAATAAGACAAGATAAAAACCACCTAACTCATGTTAAGTGGTTTTCTGTCTGTCTATATAAAGGATGATGACTATGCTCGCCCAAATATCACCGCACGTTTACATACTGCCGTTCGACAGTCAACGCGACCGTCCGAATCTCGGTTACATACACGGCGAAAAATTCAGCTTGCTCGTCGATACAGGCAATTCCAAAGCGCATCTGAACACGATGTTGAAAGCA
>DAIPYL010000027.1:0-7635 GCA_036782755.1 Jeotgalicoccus sp.
TTTTAACAAATGCTTCCAGTCTGTCCATGCCTTCTTTAAGCGTGTCGATTGAGCTCGCGAAAGAGATGCGGATATGGCCTTTGCCGTGTTCTGAGAATGCTGATCCCGGAACGACTGCCATATGTTGTTCTTTCAGTAATGCTGTTGCGAAGTCCCAGTCATCCATTCCCGTAAATGCAATATTAGGGAATATATAAAAGGCGCCGCCCGGTTTTTCGACTGTGCAGCCGATGTCAATGAGTCTGTCGTAGACGTAGTCCCGGCGTTTTAAGTATGCTTCATTCATCACTTTCGGATAGTTCTGGGCATTCGTCAGTGCTTCAAGTGCTGCATACTGGCTCGGTACCGCCGCACAGATTGAGTTACTTAAATGCACTTTCAGAATTTCATCGCTCAAGTGTCTCGGCGATAATGTATAGCCGACTCTCCATCCCGTCATCGAATGTGATTTCGACACACCGTGAATGAGTATTGTTTTATCGCGGATATTTTCTTTGCTGCCGAACGAAATGTGTTTATTTTCATAAACATTTTCGCTGTATATTTCATCGCTGATCAGGAATAAATCCTTGCTGCTGATGTATTCAGCAATCGCGTCGACGTCTTCTTCCGATAAAGATGCGCCTGTCGGATTCGAAGGGTAGTTTAAGAGCACAGCTTTAGTGTTATTAGTAACTAGAGCATCTAATTTCTCAATATTCGGAACGAAGTTTGTATCGCTGACATCGAGATATTTCACAACGCCGCCGTTCAGCTCGATTAATGATTCATATGCAGGATATGCAGGTGCGGTAATAATGACTTCATCACCTTCCGTTAATATCGTGCGGAGTACTGAATCGAGTGCTTCACTGGCACCGTTTGTAATAACGACTTCATCAGCAGTGTAGTGAGCGTTATACTTATCTGCAAAAAAATCTGCTGCCGCCTGCCGCAGTTCGACGATGCCGGCGTTTAATGAGTAGCCGGTTTTATTATTATTAATCGCAGTAATTGCCGCGTTTTTAACACTTTCAGGTGTAGGGAAGTCGGGCTGGCCAATTGTTAAATTGACACCGTCTTCAAACAGCTGAACCTGATTTGAAAATACTCTGATTCCGGGTATTGATAGTGCGGTTGCACGCGGATTTAATTCTGGCATGTATTTCACTCCTGTATTTAGCTAGTCTTCTTATTATAGAATTTTCAGTCAATAGATTGCAAATAGAATTCATATTTGTATAATATTACAGTATAATTTATAATTATAACAAAAATAACAAAGGGGAGCTGACAGCGTCTTGAAAAAATATACGTTATTATTCAGCATTTTATCGTTTTTACTAGTACTCAGCGCATGCAGCAATGAAGATGAAAGTGTGACATTACAGTTTGGACATGCTTTGCCGCCGGATACGAATCAGGCAATCAAGATTAATGAAATGGCCGAAGCGGTGGAAAAACAGACTGACGGCAGAGTGAGGTTTGAAATATATCCTAACTCGCAGCTCGGCAGTGAAACTGAAATGCTCCAGCAGCTGGATGTCGGTGCAATGAACGGGCTTGCAATCATGGTCGGTTCGATGCAGACGATGGATATGAGACTCGCAATTGAGGATCTGCCTTATATGTGGCCGGACGCCGAAGCGGCACGTGAGGCGTATAAAGGAGAATTTGGGGATTACATAGCAGATATTGCCGGAGAGTACGACATGCATACGGCGGGATATTTGGAATGGGGATTCCGTCACGTGACGAATAACAAAGGACCGATTGTGCAGCCGGAAGATTTAAAAGGAACGAATATCCGGGTCGCTGAAACGGCACTCCGTGTAGATACGTTTGAACAGGTGGGTGCATTGCCGACAGTTATGGCGTTCAGTGAAGTATACGGCGCGCTGCAGCAGGGTGCGCTCGATGCGCAGGAAAATCCGCTCGCGAACATCGTTGCACCGCGTTTTAATGAGGTGCAGGATTACTTATCGCTTACCGGACATTTTTACAATACAGTGATGATTGTTTTCGACGGTAAAACGTGGGAGAAAATCGGTCCCGAAGATCAGCAGATTATTACAGACGAAATCGATAAAATTTCCAAAGAAGTGCAAATGGCAAACGACGATACTGAATCGGAACATATAGAATTCCTTGCCGAAAATGGTATGAAAGTGAACGATGATGTGGATAAGGAAGCATTCAGAGAAGCGATGATGCCGGTTTATGCACAATGGGAAGAAGACGTGTTCGGTAAAGAAATGATGGATATGTACCGCAGAAATTCCGGATGGGAGGAGGAACAGTAATATGACAAAAGCATTGGTGAAAACCTTATATATTGCATGTGCAGTCGTCATTGCACTGCTTACTTTAATCGTGCTGACTCAGGTCGTATCGAGATTTTTTGATTACTCCATGCCGGGAACAGAAGAGCTGTCCCGTCTCCTTGTAGTCTGGATGACATTCCTCGGAATGAGCGTTGCTGTTTATGAACGCGGGCATCTCGCAGTTAACTTTTTCGTTAAACGTGCCGGCGATAAACTCCGTCCGTATATCTATTTAACAGTGAATATACTGCTCGGGCTGTTTTTCCTGGTGCTGACAGTGTACGGATTTATATTCTCGTATCAATCACTGGATTTTACATCATCCACACTGCAGCTGCCGATGACGGTGTTTTATCTTGCGGTGCCGGTCAGCAGTCTCTTATCGCTTTACTTTTTAATATTAAATGCCTGGAAACCCCAGAATGAAAGTGAGGCGGTATAATGCTCGCCATCAGTATGCTTATATTATTTTTTGTGCTGTTATTTCTTGGAATGCCGATTGCCTTTGTTATCGGGATTGTCGGACTGATTATGCTTATTCTGGGCGGTGTGCCGCTTGAAATTATTATTCAGCGCGCCTTTGCCGGAGTGAACAACTTTTCATATTTAGCGATTCCATTATTTATTCTCGCAGGGGATATTATGGGGAAAGGCGGTCTGACGAAACGTTTAATGGCGTTTGCGAATGCCTTCGTCGGCAAACTGTCAGGCGGCACTGCCATTACGACGGTTGTCACTTCAGCACTGTTCGGAGCGGTTTCCGGTTCAACAGTCGCGACAACTTATGCGGTCGGTTCGGTGCTTGTGCCGAGACTGAAAGAAGAGAAATACTCGAACTCATTTATAGCGAGTATTATCGGACCGGCCGGCGTGCTCGGGCTGATTATTCCGCCGAGTATCACAATGGTTATTTTAGGAATTACCGCGAACATTTCGATCGGTGATTTATTCTTCGCCGGAATTATACCAGGTGTGCTGCTGACGCTCGCCTTATGTATTTACGTCTGGTATATGAGTAAGAAAAAAGGATTCGGTGAGGTACGGACAGAATCGATTTCAGGCAAGGAATTATGGAAAGTAACGAGAGAGGCATTCTTCCCGCTCCTGACGCCGGTATTTATTTTAGGCAGTATCTTCTCAGGATACGCAACAGCAACTGAAGCGGCTGTGATCGCAGTAGCTTACGGCTTTATTTTATCGCTGTTCTATAGAGAATTGAACTGGACTAAAGTTAAAGATATTATGTCAGGTTCTGCGGTAACATCCGCGACGATTTTAATTATAATTTCGATGGCGAACGTTTTTACATACGTACTGACTGTAAATCATATTCCGGATGCAGTATCAGGATTCTTCCTGAACTTCGCGGATTCGCCGCTCGTATTCCTATTAGTCGTATCTCTGATACTATTAATATTAGGAATGCTGACAGAGGTAACGTCACTGATTGTCCTGTTAACACCAATCTTTATGCCGATCGCGATGGAGTTCGGTATTGATCCGATTCACTTCGGCATGGTGATGATTATGAACTTTGCACTGGCGAACATTACGCCGCCGGTTGGACTCTCATTAATTGCCGGGGCATCTGTAACCGATAAAAAGATGGGCATTGAAGAAACACTTCCGTACATTTTACACGTCCTGCTAATTGTAGCGATTATGGTAGTACTGATTATATTCGTGCCGTCAATCTCAACATTCTTACCAAACTTACTTAAATAAAGGGGCAGATTAAGTGATTATTAATCCACGAGAAACTATTGAATTAAAAAACAGATTTGATGGTAAAGGAAGTATTTTTTCGACGTCTTATATTAAAGAAGAGGATTTTGAAGGTATTCGTAAAGTCCTGGAAATTGAACTTGAACCGTACGCATCAATCGGCTATCACCAGCATATCGATGAGGGCGAAATTTATCATATAATAGAAGGTAAGGGTGAATTTCAGGATTCGGATGGTACGTTTAAACCTGTATCAAAAGGCGACTGCTGTGTTATTACGAAAGGCCAGTCACACGGTTTAGTGAATACAGAAGATAAACCTCTCAAAATAGTTGCAATTATATTTTAGAATTGCGTGAATATTATGATATATTTATTGTATTGTAATATTCAGGAGGGGTAGCATGAACGATGCACAGAAATTATACGATGCAAGATTAAAAGGGGTTAATTTAAAGCCGGGACAGGATATTGAAACGGATTCTGTTGAAGCGGCGTACCATATTCAAACTGAGATTTTAAATATGCAGGATGAGACTGCGAAGGGATATAAAATCAGTATGACGAGTGCAGAGACACAAGCGCTTTTTGACAGCCATGAACCGGTTTACGGACCGTTTACTGCAGCACAGGTTATTACTGAAATGAGTCTGGCTGATTATAATATTCCGCTCGCGGAACTTGAACTTGTATTTTATGTAAATGAAACACTGAGCACGGATGATGATGCCGAAAGCATTTTATCAAAATGTACTGTGGCACCGGCACTTGAACTGCCGGATGGAAGATATGAAGACTGGTTCCCGAATATTTCAAAATACGAAGTCGTTGCAGACTGCGCGGTTGCTGGGGCGATTGTGATCGGTGAAGGAAAATCCGTGAGCTATGATGAGCTGGATAATATTTCGGGGAAACTTTTATTTAATGGAGAAGAAATTAAACGCGGAAAGTCGAGTGAAGTAATGGGGCATCCGGTTAATGCGATGAAATGGCTGATTGAAAAACTGGACAGTCATGGCAGACAGCTTGAAGCGGGACAGTTCGTATCATCAGGGACATTTATTCTGCCGGTGAAACTGGAACCGGGTAAATACGAAGGTGTATTTGAAGGGTTAGGAAATGTTGCAATAGAAATTACGAAATAAAGAAATAAGCCTCTCATTGCGAGAGGCTTATTTCTTTATGACTAGTGATATTGAGTTTTTATGGGGATTGGTTAACAACGGCAGTTTCTTGTTGTGAATCCACCCGCAATCTAACTAATTACCAGCCGCGTTCTGCCATACGTTCTTCAAGTGACATACTGTGAACATCCAGACCTCTCATCGCGCTGCCGAGTTCCTTAGACAGTTCGCCGATTAATTTATAGTCTGTATAGTTTTCAGTCGCCTGCACGATTGCTCTTGCGAATTTTTCAGGGTTCTCTGATTTGAAAATACCTGAACCGACGAATACGCCGTCTGCGCCAAGTTCCATCATTAACGCCGCATCCTGAGGTGTTGCGACACCGCCTGCCGCGAAGTTTGTCACAGGCAGTCCGCCTTCAGCTTTGATCTGTTTCAGCACATCGTACGGTGCTCCTAAATCTTTCGCTGCAGTCATTAATTCATCATCGCTCATCACTGAGATCTGTTTAACCTGCTGATTTACTAAGCGGATGTGACGAACGGCTTCAACGATATTTCCGGTACCGGGTTCACCTTTTGTGCGGAGCATTGATGCGCCTTCACCGATGCGTCTTGCGGCCTCCCCTAAATCTTTACAGCCGCAGACGAACGGTGCTTTGTATTCATCTTTTTTCAGGTGATACTCTTCATCCGCCGGAGTCAGAACTTCGGACTCATCTATGTAATCAACGCCCATTGATTCAAGCACACGCGCTTCAACAATGTGACCGATGCGGCACTTTGCCATTACCGGTATCGAAACAGCTTTAATGACTTCTTCTATAATTGTTGGATCACATGCACGCGCCACGCCGCCTTCTGCTCTGATATCAGATGGCACACGTTCCAATGCCATTACTGCGACTGCACCGGCAGCCTCCGCAATTTTTGCCTGTTCTGCGTTTACTACGTCCATAATGACGCCGCCTTTTAATTCTTCTGCCAATCCCATATTTATCCCTCTTCCTTCTTAATTTAATATCAGTTTAAAATACAATGTGATATTCTATAAGTGTCAGAATACATAAAATATGAGGGGTCAGATTATGTTTATCAATCTCAATAAAGAAAATGCTTTACCGTTATACGAACAGCTGTACCAGGATATGAAGAAGAAAATTTTAAATAATCATCTTGCGGGTGACGTAAAATTACCGAGTAAACGTCAGTTAAGTGAGGACTTGTCAGTGAGCATGACGACGATTGAACGCGCGTATAATCTGCTGATTGATGAAAACATGATTTATACGAAAGAGAAGAGCGGACATTATGTTGTGCCGACAGAAACCCTTCACACACAGGATAAAAAGCTCACTGCCATCAGAATTCCAAAAAGACAGGCATCGGTTCTGCCCCTTGGAAAAGTGGATACGTCCATCGTTCAGAACGATGTGATTAAACAGCTGAGTACTGCGGTGTTTTCAGATCCGTCACTCTTGAACAGCGGGAACAGAAGCGGGGAAGCTGTCTTAAAAGAAGCAATACGTGAATACTTATATGTAAACAGAGGTGTGCAGTGTCAGGCGGAACAGATCTTTATCGGACCGTCTACGGAACATCTGCTGGAGCAGGTTTTTTATTTGCTGGATTATCCGAAAGTGACACTGGAGGACCCGGGCTATCCGACAGTGAAGAATGTGCTGGAGAGACTTAAGATTCCATATGAGACAGCACCGGTGGAAGAAGACGGAATCGATATTGAAATGGTAAAACAGCTGAATAATAAGCTGACACATATCACACCGTCGCATCAGTTCCCGAGCGGAGCAGTGATGTCATTAAATAAACGGATTCGTCTTTTGAATGCGGTGAGTGAACGGGACAGCTATTTAATAGAAGATGATTACGACAGTGAATTTCGTTATACAGGACGGCCGCTGTCGTCGCTGCAGGGACTGGATCAGAACGACCGGACAATATATATGAACACATTTTCGAAGTCTATTTACCCGTCGCTAAGAATCGCGGTAATGATACTGCCTCCGGAACTCGCGGAGAAATATTATGAAAGCGGACTGTCCTGCAACGTTTCAAGGCAGATGCAGCATATCGTTGCGAGATTTATCAGCGACGGTTATTTAGTCAGACATGTAAACAGAGTCCGGAAATTTTACGGCGAAAAGATGAAGGATGCGGTGGCGGGATTGAGGTCGCGTTATCCTGAAGTTGAAATCAGCGGTGAACATACCGGCATGCATTTTGTTCTGCGGCTGCCAGGTGCGGATTTGCGGCGGGCCGCGGAAAAACACAAGATTATCTGTATGTCGGCGTATTCTTCCGCTGAAGATTTCAATGACACGGTGCTGGTCGGAATAGGCGGTAAGAGTGCAGAGGAGATAGTTGAGATACTGGATGAATTTTTGGGGGAAGTTTAAAGCTGGCAGCCGAGGCGAGCCCGGGATTCATATGAGACGCTGTCATGCGAGTCCGGCCAACCCCGG
>DAIPYL010000027.1:7735-20078 GCA_036782755.1 Jeotgalicoccus sp.
ATGCGAACCTGGCATCAGAAAGCCGCTCTTTTTCACAGAAAAAAGCACGGAAATATTAATTTCCGTGCCGCTGACTTTCTTATTGTTACATTGAAGTGTAACCGCCGTCTACGTTTAGTACGGTTCCTGTCACATATGACGACAAGTCTGATGCGAGCCATGCGTTTGCCTGTGCAACTTCTGATGATTCAGCAAAACGCTGGAGCATACTTAATTGTTTAGCGTAATCATCAGGATTGAATCCGAATTGCTCCAGTGCCCCGCGCAGCATCGGTGTATCGATCGCACCTGGTGCCACTGAGTTGATGCGGATTCCTTTAGGTGAATAGTCCATTGCAGCACTCTTCGTTGCACCGATAACTGCGTGTTTAGCTGCAACGTATGCAGGGTTTGCCGGCTGCGGACGGATACCGCTGACTGATGACGTATTGATGATTGAGCCTTTTGTACCATCTTTTTCCATTTGCTGCAGTTCATATTTCATTGATAAAATGACACCGCGCAGGTCGACTGCCATTAATTTATCGTAATAATCCATATCGATATCTGCAAGAGGTTTGTCATCCGGAGTAATTGCTGCGTTGTTTACTGCAACGTCGAGTTTGCCGTATGTGTCTACTGTGAACTGAACCATGTTTTTAACTTGTTCTTCGTTCGATACATCCACTTTAACGAATGATGCTTCGCCGCCGTCTGCTTTAATGCTCTCGACAACTTTATTACCTTCTTCTTCGTTATAGTCTGCAACGACAACTTTCGCGCCGAGTTCTGCGAACAGTTCTGCTGTCGATTTACCCATACCCATTGCTGCACCTGTGATGATTGCTACTTTACCGTCTAAAGTTAACATCTGATTCCTCCTGGTAATATTCTATCTATATTAATTATATCGGTATATTCAGATAATTTCACCGG
Organism: Jeotgalicoccus sp.; assembly: GCA_036782755.1. GTDB lineage: Bacteria > Bacillota > Bacilli > Staphylococcales > Salinicoccaceae > Jeotgalicoccus. The sequence continues at coordinate 8,651 of DAIPYL010000027.1, forward strand.
TTAAGGGCTATAAATAATAAAAATTGTTCAACTTTTCACAAATAAGACAAAAACAGACCCCGGCATCATACCGGGGCCTGTCTGATTTATCCTATTTAACCGTCGATGTCACCTGGTGAACCCAGCCGTGCTTGTCTTCAAGCCTGCATGTCTGGATGCCTGTAAGGTTATCGTACAGTTTTTGTGTCACTTCACCGATGTGGTTACCGTTAATTCTGTAGTCGGTTCCGTGGATATTCATAATGCCGACAGGGGATACTACCGCAGCTGTTCCTGCACCGAATACTTCCGTAATTGAGCCGTCTTTAATGCCTTTTTCAACATCATCGATATGGATGCGTTCTTCAACGACATTAATGCCGAGGTCAGCTGCCAGTGTGATTAACGATTTTCTCGTAATCCCAGGTAAGATTGAACCGTTTAATTCAGGTGTCACCAGTTCTCCGTCTCTTACAAAGAAAATGTTCATGCTCCCAACTTCCTCGACGTACTCCTGGTGCACACCGTCGAGCCATAATACCTGTTCGTAGCCTAAATCATTGGCTTTCTGCTGTGCTGTCAGACTTGCAGCATAGTTTCCTGCAAATTTAACTTCACCGACACCGCCGCGGACTGCACGTACATAATTATCCTCAACGAAGATGCTCGTCGGATTCAGCTGAGCGCCGTAATAACCTGCAACAGGTGACAGTACAATCAGCATTTTATAGCTTTTCGCGGGACGGATCCCAAGATATGCTTCATCTGCAAAAACGATAGGGCGCACGTATAATGCCTGGCCTTCGCCGTCTGGAACCCAGTCGTGTTCCAGTTTCAGCAGTTCGCCTAATGCACGTACTGCGAATTCGCCATCGACTTTCGGCATAGACATGCGTTCGAGAGAACGGTTTAATCGTTTAAAGTTTTCGTCCGGTCTGAACAATGTCACATCACCGTCAACATTGTACGCTTTCATGCCTTCAAATACGGTTTGTCCGTAATGAAGCGCCTGTGCACTTGGTGAAATTTCAAATGGTGCATAAGGTACGATTGCTGCATTGTGCCAGCCAAGTTCCGCCGAGTAGTCCATTGAAAACATGTGGTCTGTAAAATAACTCCCGAAAGGAATACCCGCCACTTCAGGTTTTTCTTTTAAAGTACGTGCTTTAGTTATTTGAAGGTGCTGTGTCATATATTGGGTCCCCCTATATTATCTCTCTATTGGAATTTGAAAATTGTTATCATTGTATCAGCTGAGAAATAAAAAGGCAATATATTATCTGACAATTTAGAATTGATTTTAAATTTATAATTCATACTAAAGTAATATGTTATTTTGAACGGATAACATGTAGAATGAATGTATATGTAAAAATTATTTTATCAGCAGAAGACAGGAGAATTTATAATGACTAAAAATCTATTCGATAAAGTCCAATTATCCTCCGGGCAGACATTTGAGAACCGGCTGGTGATGGCGCCGATGACAACGCAGTGTTCATTTCACGACGGCTCGGTAACCGATGAACTCGTTCAATATTATACCCGTCGTGCAGGCGGACCGGCAGCAGTTATCGTAGAGAGTACTTTTATCGACAATTACGGACGTGCATTCGAAGGTGCGCTCGGTGCTGATTCAGACGATAAAATCCCGGGACTGACAAAACTCGCTGAAGGTATTAAAAATAAAGGCTCGAAAGCGATTATCCAGCTGTATCATGCAGGACGTATGGGAACCCCTGAACTGAACAAGGGCCGTCAGCCAATTTCAGCAAGTAACGTCGCAGCATTGCGTGATAATGCTGTAGTACCGAGAACGCTTGAAGTTGAAGAAATTGAAGAGATGATTCAGCTGTTTGCGGATGCTGCAGCACGTGCAATCAAAGCTGGTTTCGACGGTGTTGAACTGCATGGAGCAAATACATATCTGCTGCAGCAGTTCTTCTCACCGCATTCCAACAGACGCGACGATGAGTGGGGCGGATCAAGAGAAAACAGACTGCGCTTTCCAAGACAGGTTACGGAGAAAGTCCGTCAGACAGCAGAAGAAATGGGGAAAACCGACTTCATTATCGGCTACCGTTTTTCACCGGAAGAGCTTGAAGAACCCGGTATCACTTTCGAGGACACGATGTATCTGTTAAATCATCTCGCGGACTATTCAATAGATTACTTCCACTTCAGTATCAATAATTGGCAGCGGACATCTATTATCGACACAACAGATGAGCAGCTGCTTTTAGAGAAGTATCTCGATAACGCGAATGACAAGCTGAAAAAAATCCCGATAATGGGTGCGGGGGGTATTAAATCAGTTGAAGATGCAGAAGAAGCAATTGCGGGCGGTTTTGATTTAATGAGTATTGGCAAAGCACACTTAATAAACCCGGATTTTGTTGACTGCTTAAAAAATAACGAACTGCCGAAATCATTGCTGACTGAGGGCGACGATGAAAAGCTGATAATCCCGGCCCCGCTGTGGAATATTCTCGGATTTTTAAAAGAGAAGAAGTAATGAAATTTTGATAATATTTACAAACCTGTGTATATTTTCTGCACAGGTTTGTTTTTATTTGTCTCCGAGTGTAGTAAAATCTTTTTATAAGTCTGTATGAAAAGGCTTACTTATAAATTTATATAAAGGGGATGTCGTCTTTTGGAAAGTGCAAAGAAGAAAAAAGGAGCAGGACAGGCCTTTTTGGATGTTATTGAAAAGCTCGGGAATAAGCTTCCTGACCCGATAGTATTATTTATGATAATCGCAGGGTTAATACTGGTTGCTTCATGGATTACCGGAATACTCGGTGTATCTGTTGAAAATCCGGCTGATGGTGAAACAATAGAAGCCGTGAACTTATTATCCGGCGAAGGCATTGCGATGATACTTACTGAAGCGATAAGCAACTTTGGTGCATTCCCGCCGCTTGCGATGGTGCTGGTCGTTATGATTGGTATCGGTATTGCTGAAAAAACAGGATATTTTGAAGCATTGATGAAACGATCACTCGAAGTCACACCAACGTTTTTAATTATTCCGATGGTAATCTTTGTCGGGATTATCAGTAATGTTGCAGGTGACGCGGGTCCTGTAATACTACCGCCAATCGCAGCGATGATTTTTATCCGTCTCGGTTTAAACCCGATCGGCGGTATATTTATGGCATATGCAGCAACGAACGGTGCGTTTGCCGCAAACTTTATTTTAGGGATGACAGATGCGCTGGCAGTAGCATTTACTGAACCGGCTGCACAGCTTGTCGATCCGGATTATACCGGAAATATCGCAATGAACTATTACTTCATTGCTGTATCAGCAGTATTCCTGATGATAATTATTTACTTTGTCGCGAAGAAGATTTCAATTCCGCGATTGGGTAAATATGACGGGCCGCCGGTTGATGAAGATCCGTTATCTAAAAAAGAAAAGTCAGCACTAATGTGGGCGAATATCTCTGCAATTATTGTTTTACTTGTAATAGCTGCAGGCGCGCTTCTGCCTGACGGCATACTCCGTAATGCAGAAACAGGTTCAATTCTTCAGGAATCACCGCTGATGGATTCAGCAGTATTTCTGATTACCATATTATTCTTTGTACCTGGACTTGTATTCGGTGCATTAATGAAAAATCTTGACGGTACAAAAGGTTTTGCAAAAATGCTCGGGGAATCGATGGGCTCAATGGGACAGTACATAGTACTTGTATTTTTTGCAGCACAGATGCTCGCTTACTTTGACTGGAGTAACCTCGGTCCGATTTTAGCAGTATCAGGTTCAAATTTGCTGGAAACGATTAATTTAACAGGTATTCCGCTGTTTGTCGGATTTATACTTGTTGTTGCACTGATTAACCTGCTTATTGGATCCGCGAGTGCAAAGTGGGCAATACTTGCACCGGTATTCATTCCGATGTTTATGTATCTCGGCTATGATCCAGCATTTACGCAGATGCTTTACAGAGTCGGAGACTCTGCAACAAATCCGATTGCACCGATGATGCCGTTTCTGCCGCTGATTATTATGTACGCTCAGCGCTACCAGAAAGATATTAAACTCGGTACGGTTATTGCCAACCTGCTGCCGTATTCAATTGCACTTCTGATTTCGTGGACAGTGTTTATTATTATCTGGTACTTAATCGGTCTGCCTGTCGGTCCGAATGGTCCAATTTACCTGCCGGAATAAAAAAGTGCTATACTATATTTAAAATGTCAGAAGACTTCGATAACTGTCGGGGTCTTTTGATTTAAAAAACAGGGAGATGAACAGTTTTATGCTAGATGATGCAATTAAAGAAGTTGAACCTCAGGTAATTGAATGGCGCCGTGCTATGCACAGACATCCGGAACTTTCATTTGAAGAGTACTGGACGAGCGAATATATAGAATCTGCGTTAAAGGAAATGAACGGTATTGAAATCAGCCGTCCGACACCTACAAGTGTGCTCGGCATTATTAAAGGCGAGCATCCGGGACGCAAAGTCGGTCTTCGCGGTGACATTGATGCGCTGCCTATCCAGGAAGACCGGGATGATCTTGATTTCGTTTCTGAAATCGACGGGGTAATGCATGCATGCGGACACGATTCACACGCTGCCATGCTGCTTGGTGCCGCAAAAGTTCTCGCAGACAACAAAGATAAAATTCACGGTGAAATTTATCTTATATTCCAGCATGCAGAAGAACTGCCTCCGGGCGGCGCGCAGGAAATGGTTGCAACCGGACTGTTCGATGACCTTGATGTTGTGTTTGCACAGCATATTATGACATCGAAACCGCTTGGTGAAATTCACATTAAATCCGGTCCTGTAACGGCAAACTCAGATCAGTTTGAAGTGACAATCAACGGCCAGGGCGGTCATGCATCACAGCCTGAAAACTCAGTAGATCCGCTCTTAATCGGTTCGAGAATTGTGACGCAGCTGCAGGATATTGTGTCGCGCCTTGCTGGTCCGATGGATAATCTTGTTATCTCAGTAACGAACTTTAATGCCGGTACAGGCGCTAAAAATGTTATTCCGCACACGGCAGAACTGAGTGCCAGCGTACGTTCGGCAAGTACTGAAATCAGAGAACTTGCACGTGAAAAGATTGAATCAGTCATTAAAGCAAACTGTGAAATATACGGTGCGACATACGATTTGAATTACGAATACGGCTATTCAGCAGTAATGAATGATGAAACTGAAACAGCACGTGTAAGAGAGTCATTAAATGAAGTATTCGGTGAAGACAGAGTGATTGAACAGGAAATGATGATGGGCGGCGAAGACTTCGGTGCCTTCACTGAGAACCTGCCTGGGGTATATATTCTTCTTGGAACTTATAATGAAGAAAAAGACTATGTGTACCCGCATCACCATCCGAAATTTGCGATTGATGAAGATGCATTTATCGACGGTGTCCGCGCACATGTGAACGTGGCGCTTGGATTAGGACAATAGAATAAAAGCTTTAAGCCGGCCCATGAACGGAGCCGGCTTTTTCATGATTTGACTTATACCCTGTGGGGGTATAAAATTAAAGTAATGACAAACACAAAAGAGAGCGGGTGCAAATAATGGAAGAAGTAAAGCATATGTCGAGACCGCGTCCGGATGAAGAGAAACAGAAAGTTTTAAACCGGCTGAAGCGTGTTGAAGGACAAATCAGAGGAATTCAGAAGATGGTTGAAGAAGATCGCTATTGTGTCGATATTTTAGTTCAGCTGAGCGCAGTCCAGAGTGCTTTAAAGAATACAGGGCTCACAATTACTGAACGCCATATGAAACATTGTGTTACCGATGCAATCAATTCAGGTGACGGTGAAGATTCAATTGAAGAGTTAATGACCGTACTTAAACAGTTTTCCAAATAATAAAAAGGAGGAGTATTCATGGCAGAAAAAGAACATGTTAGTTTAAATATAAGCGGCATGACATGTGCGGCGTGTTCAAACAGAATAGAAAAAGTATTGAACAGAATGGACGGTGTCGAAGCAAACGTAAATTTAACGACTGAAAAAGCCAGTGTGGATTATCAGCAGGATAAAACATCGCTCGAAGATATTACGAACCGTATTGAAAGTATCGGCTATGGTGTTGTCTATGAGAAAAGTGATTTGGATATTACCGGCATGACGTGTGCTGCATGTTCAAACAGAATCGAAAAAGTGCTGAATAAAACCGACGGTGTAAAATCAGCAACGGTTAACTTAACGACAGAAAATGCGATGATCGAATATAACCCGGGAGTGATTGACGAGCGCGATATTATTGACCGCATCGGAAATCTCGGATACGGTGCAGAGCCGAAACAATCATCGGAAGATAAAATTTCCCGCAAAGATTCAGAACTTAAAAAGATGAAGTGGAAAGTAATTATCGCATCATTATTATCACTGCCGCTTTTAGTAACAATGCTCGACCACCTGTTTGGCATGAGTCTGCCGGCAATCTTTATGAATCCCTGGTTCCAGCTCGCATTCGCAACACCGGTACAGTTTATACTGGGCTGGCAATTCTACGTGGGCGCATATAAGAATTTAAAAAACTTTACAGCGAATATGGATGTCCTTGTTGTAATGGGGACGACCGCAGCGTTCGGTTTCAGTTTATACCAGACTTATTTATGGATGACCGGTGCAGTTGAACATCCGCATCTGTACTTTGAAGCCAGTGCGATAATTATTACGCTGATCTTATTCGGTAAATATTTGGAAACGAGAGCAAAATCAGAGACGACAGGGGCAATTTCAAAACTGCTCGACATGCAGGCAAAAGAAGCACGTGTTGTACGTGACGGAACAGAGTTTATGATACCGGTTGAAGATGTTCGAGTGAACGATGTCCTGATTGTTAAACCGGGTGAGAAATTCCCGCTTGATGGTGAACTGGTGCATGGACGCACATCGGTCGATGAATCGATGCTGACAGGTGAATCAATTCCGGTTGAAAAAGAAACCGGCGATTCGGTTATCGGTGCGACGATGAACCAGAACGGTACGGTAAATCTAAAAGTCACGAAAACAGGAAAGAATACGGCACTTGCAGGAATTATTAAAGTCGTTGAAGAGGCGCAGGGCAACAAAGCACCGATTCAGCGTATGGCTGATATTATTTCAGGCTACTTCGTGCCGATTGTTATCGTTATAGCGCTTGTGACGTTTACCGTGTGGTACTTCTTCGCTTCACCGGGCAATCTGGAGCCGGCGCTTGTGGCAGCAATTTCAGTATTAGTTATTGCGTGTCCATGTGCGCTCGGACTTGCAACACCGACATCAATTATGGTCGGTACAGGTAAAGGTGCTGAAAACGGTATTCTTTATAAAGGCGGAGAACACCTTGAGAAAACGCATCAGGTTGATGTTGTTGTACTTGATAAGACAGGTACAATTACAAACGGCACGCCTGAAGTGACGGACTTCTCAGGTGACGACGCGGCACTTCAGCTTCTTGCGAGTGCTGAAAACGGATCTGAGCATCCGCTGGCATCGGCGATTACGTCTTATGCAAAAGAGAAAAATATTGAATTGTCGGATGCAGCAGAGTTTGCTGCGATACCGGGACATGGTATCCGTGCATTAATTGACGGCCGTGAAGTGCTTGTCGGTACACGTAAGCTGATGACAGAAGAAAATATAAATATCTCTTCAATTGAAGAAGATATGCAGCAATTTGAATACGACGGCAAGACTGCGATGATTGTTGCGGTTGACGGAGAACTGCGCGGTACTGTGGCAGTTCTTGATACAGTTAAATCAACTGCGAAACAGGCTGTCGAAGAAATGCACAAAGAAGGCATCGAAGTAATCATGCTGACAGGTGATAACACGAGAACAGCAGAAGCAATCGGGCGCGAAGTCGGTATTGATGCAGTAATTGCAGAAGTGCTGCCTGAACAGAAAGCGGAAGAAATCCGCAAAATTCAAGGGTCAGGAAAAGTTGTCGCGATGGTCGGAGACGGTGTGAACGATGCGCCGGCACTGGCACTTGCAGATGTTGGTATCGCGATGGGTACAGGAACGGAAGTTGCGATTGAAGCGGCTGACCTGACAATTTTAGGTGAAGATTTAACACTGATTCCAAGAGCAATTAACTTAAGTCATAAAACAATTAAAAATATTAAGCAGAACCTGTTCTGGGCATTTGCCTATAACACACTTGGGATTCCAATTGCCGCGCTTGGATTTTTAGCGCCCTGGGTAGCGGGCGCGGCAATGGCATTCAGTTCTGTGAGCGTTGTAGCAAACGCTTTACGTTTAAAACGTGTTAAAATATAGGTATATAAGAGTAGGAATAAATTTTAAAAGACAAGGGGACGGATATTATGGCAAAAACAGTAATTGATGTAGAAGGCATGACTTGCGGACACTGCAAGTCATCAGTAGAAGGTGCGCTGCACAATCTTGAAGGTGTTTCTACAGCTGCAGTCAGCCTGGAAGAAAACAATGTCACTGTGGAATACAATGACACAATTATCGACCGCGGTAAAATGACAGAAGCGATTGAAGACCAGGGCTACGACGTAAAACAGTAGTACTGAGATATTTTTAAACAGAAGAATCACCCGCGTAAATCAGCGGGTGATTCTTTGTTTATGTAAATTTAAATCAGATAATGATAGAATGTTCTATAAGATTACAGAATATATAAGGGGGATACCACGTTTGATATTTGTGGTTATATTTTTACTGTTCATGTCACTGTTCTTTTCAGGCAGTGAAACTGCATTAACTGCAGTAAATAAACTTAAATTACAATCGAAGGCAGCAGGCGGCGATCAGAAAGCCCAAAAGCTGTATGATCTGGTCAGTAAACCAAGCCAGTTTATTACGACGATACTGATTGGCAATAATATTGCGAACTTAATCACACCAGTACTCGTGACGTCGATGGCAATTCAGTACGGCTGGAGTGTGACAATCGCATCAGTTGTACTGACGGTGACGATTATTATTTTTGCAGAAGTTATACCTAAATCAATTGCAGCTGCATTTCCCGAGCGTATATCGCATATTGTCAGGCCGGTTATTGCATTTTTAAATGTCGTGCTTTATCCGCTGACATTTTTACTTAACTCATTAACGGACTTAATTACACGCTTTCTGTCAAAAGGATCGCAGCCAGGCTGGACAGTTTCGCGCGAAGAGATCGTCAATCTTGTGCAGATTGCGGATAGTGAAGGGGCTATCGAAGGCGTCGAATCACAGCGTCTTAAAGGGATTCTTGATTTCAGGGATTTAAATGTTAAAGATGTTATGACAACACCGCGCACAGAAATGGTTGCGATACATGTTGACGACAGTTTTGAAACGGTAAGAGACAGAATTATCGATGAAATGCATACGAGATATCCTGTATACGATGAAGATCTTGATAACATTGTAGGTATGTTCCATTCGAAATATCTGCTGCAATGGTCGCTCAGCCAGGAACAGCCGCTGATGAATTTCTGTGACAACGATCCGTTTACGGTCAGAGAGTTCCAGAACGTTGAAGATGTGCTGCGCCGAATGAGCAAGCAGCGCCGCCACCTGGCTATCGTGCTCGATGAGTACGGCGGGACAGAAGGAATTCTGACGCATGAAGATATTATTGAAACGATGCTTGGTTTTGAAATCGAAGATGAGACGGATCTTAAAAATGATTCAGTTGTCCGTTCTTTCAGCGACGATAAAATTCTCTGTGACGGGAAGATTACATTACACCGTCTGAATCAGCTTTTTGATACGGAGATTCCTGAAGAAGAAGATACACTGTCAGGTTTCCTGTTATCAGTCTTTGAAGAAGTACCTGCAGAAAATGATATTACACATCTCGATAATCTTGAATTTAAAGTGATGGAGATGGAAGATAATATGATTCGTCTTGTGAAAATTACAAAATTAGATGCTGAGCTGATGAAGAGGGATTGAGGCGTGAACGATGAAAATTTTAAATAAGATAAAATTGAGCCAGGTTATACTTGGTTTTATAATCGCTTCAGCCCGTTTTTTATGGACTGAAGACAAGCATATAGTGACGACGCACTATACGTACCGTTCCAAAAAAGTTCCGAAAAGTTTTGACGGCTTTAAAATCGTCCAGGTATCGGACTTCCACAATGCTTATTTTGGCCGGCGTTCGAAACATCTTCTGGAAGCTGTTGAAGTGGCCGCACCGGATGCGATCGTTATTACGGGTGATATTGTTGACCGCCGGACACCGTGTTTAAAACGTGCAGCGGTTTTAGTCGAAAGAATTACTGCAATACAAAAGACGTTTTATGTGACCGGGAATCACGAGGCGCACTACAAGCATTTTAATAAGCTTTATGATGTTATCGGCAAATCCGATGTCCGGAATATTACGAAACACAGTGCGGAACTTGAAAGAAATGGCGAGAAAATTAATCTTGCGGGTATTAACGATGTCTGGTTTTTCGGCGATGAAGTGAATCCTGAAACGTACCGGAATTTTAAGCAGGAACTTGCGGATAAAGTGAATATTCTGCCGCATGATTTTACAGTGCTGCTGGCGCACCGTCCGGAGCTTCTGCCGGTGTACAGTAAAAACGACGTGGACATTGTCTTTTCGGGCCACGCACATGGCGGACAGATTCGTCTGCCTGTCGTCAAAGGTCTGTATGCGCCGCATCAGGGTGTGAATCCGAAGTATACAGAAGGAATGCATGAACAAAACGGTACAACGATGGTCGTGAGCCGGGGGCTCGGCAACAGCCGCTTCCCGTTCAGAGTGTTTAATCATCCTGAAGTTGTGGTCGTTGAATTGAGGTCGGAAGCATGAATGAACTGATATCTTACATCCTGGTCGTGACAGTGCTGACAATTATGCCGGGTGCTGATTCGATGATCGTAATGAAAAATACACTCGTCTACCAGAAGTCGGCGGGACGCATGACGGTGCTCGGCATATTGGCCGGACACTTCTTGTGGATTGTCATCTCAGTACTCGGGCTTGCGGTGATTATTACGAACTCGCCGATGTTATTTAATATTATTAAATATATGGGTGCCGCGTATTTAATTTATATCGGTGTGAAGAGCTTTATGGCGAAAACGTTTGTGTCGGCATCATCGCTGGATCACGCTGAAGGTGAAAAGATGAAATCAAACGGTTTGCGCACGTCTTATATGAATGGCTTTATAAGCAATATACTGAATCCTAAAGTTCTTATATTTTATATTACAATTCTGCCGCAATTTGTTATGCAGCAGTCGGATGTATCCGGCGTCGTTCAGCTGATAATACTTGCGGCGATTATGCTTGTTATTTCTATGAGCTGGTTCCTGCTCGTCGTTGAGACAGTGAACTATATGAAACGCTGGCTGCATAAACCGGGCTTCCAGAGCCTGCTCGGAAAAGGTGCCGGTATTATTATTATTCTGTTTGGAATACGGACGGCGCTGTCGTAAATGTTTTGGGGAGAAGCGCTTACTCCGCAATGAGCGGGTGTCATTCCCGAGCAAGAG
>DAIPYL010000028.1:0-19328 GCA_036782755.1 Jeotgalicoccus sp.
ATTAATGTAAGATGCGTATTCCGGATCTTCCTGTTCAGTCGATGCCCGTTCTGTTTCATCGCGCTGAACTAAATTATCCGTAATATCGATACTGATTGCTTCGTCGTATTCAGCTTGTGAAATTCTTTCATGCTGGAGCATCTGGTAGAGCACTGTATTTGTACGGTTTTTACCCGCTTCAGCGTCTACATATAAGTTGTACACATTCGGCAGATTCGACAGCCCTGCAAGATAAGCACTTTCCGCGATGTTTAATTCGGCAAGTTCTTTATCAAAGTAATACAGGCTCGCTGTACGGATACCGTAAATACCGTCAGAGTAATAAATCTTGTTCAGATACATTTCAAGAATGTCATCTTTTGAATACTCCTGCTCCAGCCGGTAAGACAGGTAGGCTTCCTGCGCTTTACGTTCTAGCGTCTGTTCCTCTGTCAGGAAGGCGCGTTTTACGACCTGCTGGGTAATGGTGCTTGCACCCTGTGAGGCGAAGCCGTCTGTAAAGTTGCTGATGACTGCGCCGCCGAGACGGATAAAGTCAATCGCGCCGTGCTCGTAAAAACGGTCATCCTCTATAGCGAGTACCGCGTCCGTTACTTGTTCAGGCACGTCTTCAATACTCACGTATTCCCGTTTCTGGCCCTGAAAGAGGGTGGTCACGAGTTCATCGTTATTGTCGTAAATTTCAGCGGGAACAGGGTCTTTCAGCTTTTCGTCACTGAAAGCCGGTGCCTGGGATGCGTAATACGCAAACAGGACAGCACCGATAACAAGACCAATCAGTGCAAGCAGTGCACCGTATAAAAACACTTTTTTAATTATTGATGATTTGGATTTTGACTGCTTTTTCTGTTCGGATTTCTTATCCTGCTGCTTACTCCTTTTAAAATTCGATTCCATATATAATTCTCCCTATTCAAAATAAAATTCGTCAACTGCAGCTAAATAATCATAACGCGGATTGTATTTGATTGGTAGTAAAATACTCTCTGCCTTAATGTCAGCATAGGTTATGGACTTTCTGCCATTGCCTAAATAATCGTCCCAGTGTTTAATGAAATGTTCAAACGGATAAAGGTAAGCTTCATCGTGAACAGTAAACTTAACAATCAGGAAAACCACACCGCCCTGATTATGGCAGGCGCGCATATGCTCGACCTGGTGTGCGTGAATGTTTATAAAAGGGAAGCGCGTTTTGTTGCGGGTTTCTTTCGCCTCAAAATCGATGTATCTTCCTCTGTATAACCCATTATAGTCGCTTGTCGATGGAACTTTAAAGTAGGCTTCCGTTATTTTAGCTTTTTTCCGTGACGGATAATCAACGTTGACAATCTGTACCGGTGTGGGCTTTTTATGAATAACTGCCCGTTTTGTATCCAGATAAAACTGATTGGTTTTATCGAGATCCTTTTCCAGTGTCATGCCCCGCTGACCGTAGTTAATCTCTTTATCAGCTCGCGGTGTATTTACCTGGTTTTTTTTGACTCCCTGCGGGTACTTCATTAAATTAGCACTCCAAACATTTATTATATATACTTATTATTATATATTAATTAGAGTTTGATTAACATTTCATTATTATAGGTGGTGTGTCCAAATTGTCAAGAAATGCATCGTACAGCGATTACCGCGAAATGCTCGATGAAATCGAAAGGCGCTATAACAAGGCCAGAGCAGGTTATGAGTTTGATTTCAAAACTGAAATAGAACCTTTTTTAAATAAATATAAAGTGCTCGCAGATCAGCTGCAGCACATGCCGACTGATGAACGGCTGACAGAAACCATCAGGGAGGCCATGAGTGATGAGCTGATGGAACTGTTAATGAGCTGCCACATCTCCCGCTTCAGTTTAAAACTGTATCATGAAAAATTCAAATATATTAATATGTGGGTGAATCACGCAGGGGAAGAAGGGTTGCTGTGAGAGTATTCATTACAGGATACCGTCATTACGAGCTTGGCATCTTTAAAGATTCGCAGCCGGAAGTAAAAGTGCTCCGCGATTTTCTGCGCCAGCGTATTATCAATCTCGCTGAAGAGGGGGCGGAGTGGTTTATCATCCAGGGCTATACGGGCATAGAGATGTATGCGGCCAATGAGATTATCGACTTAAAGGAAGACTACGATATTAAGCTCGGCGTCTTAAAGCCGTTCCATAAGTTCGATGACCGGTATAACGAGTCCGATAAAATTAATTTAAACAATATACTGGAACACGCCGATTTTCATCAGTTTATCTTTGAGAGGGAGTACGGCGACCCGGGAATGTTTAAGGCGATAAATCAGTTCGTTACATCGAATACCGACTACGGACTGATTGTCTACGACAGCGAGACAGAAACGAATTTAAAATATATATACAGCCTAATGCTTGAATTAAGCGAGAAAAGTCATTATAATATTGAAAGAATACAATTTGATGATATTAATGATTTCATTAATGACAGATATGATAGTTAAGAGGTGTAAGTATGAGTGACTATACGCTAAAGCTGTCTGCAAAAGATATATTCGAGAAAGAATTCGAAAAATCACTAAGAGGTTTTAAACCGATAGAAGTAGATAGTTTTCTTGACGACGTTATCAGTGATTATCAGAAGATGGCAGACATGAACAACAACATTAAAAAGCTTGAAGAAGAAAATGCACGTTTAAAAAAGGAAGTTGAAGACCTCCGCATCCGGGTGGCTACGAACACACGCACTCAGGGCGGCAGCGGACAGAGTCAGCAGATTGATATATTAAAACGTCTGTCGAGTCTCGAGAAGCAGGTTTTTGGCAGTTCAAAAAAGCAGTAACATGATTTAATATGTATTTTAAGAGTTTTTAAAATAAATAAGACGGTAACTCGGATAATCGCTATGCAGCCTGACTGCATAGAGGAAAGTCCATGCTCACACAGTCTGAGATGACTGTAGTGTTCGTGCCAGACGAAACAATAAGTCTGGGCAATGATATTTTATATCTTGACGGCTGCGAAATATTCTAAGTGCTTACGCATATGAGTAGAGTAGCTTTAAAAGTGCCACAGAAACGAGCTTCTGAAGAAATGACGAAGGTGGAACGCGGTAAACCCCTCGAGTGAGCAATCCAAATTAGGTAGGAGCACTTTCCAACAGGAATTCAACTGGCGGAGAGATATTATTCATTTAATATAGACAGATGATTATCACCAATGTGCGAGTGTATACTAGTGCACGCCAGCAGCACAGCGGGACAGAACATGGCTTATAGAGAAACCGGACTAGAGAAAAAGCTCTCCACTTTGATGGAGAGCTTTTTTTATGTATATATTCATACTATAATAGTAACAAATCAAACTTTAGGAGCGTCTTACTTATGAACTTCAAATTTATAGTCAATACACCGATGGGACTCGAACGTGTCGTATCGGATGAAATCAAATCCCTCGGCCTTGAAACAGAACTCGAAAACGGCCGCGTCTACTTCGAAGGTGACGAACGTACAATCGTTGAAACGAACTTGAAACTCCGTACAGTCGACCGTATCAGAATCGTGCTCGGCGACTTCACTGTGAAAACATTCGACGAGCTGTTTGAAGCGGTTAAAGCATTGCCGCTGTCTGATATTCTCGGACCGAATGCAGAATTCCCGGTTACAGGACGCTCCCACAAGTCGACACTGTACAGTGTGCCGGATGTGCAGCGTATAACAAAGAAAGCCATCGTTGAACATTTAAAAGATGCATTCAGCATGTCAGGGAAACTGCCCGAAGACGGCCCGCGCTATAAAATCGATATTAATATTTTAAAAGACAGAGCAGTTCTTACTGTGGATACGAGCGGTGATGCTCTGCACAAACGCGGCTACAGACTGGCACAGGGTGATGCGCCGATTAAAGAGACACTTGCTGCATCCATGCTGAAGCTTGCGAACTACACAGGCGACAACACGCTGTATGATCCATTTACAGGCTCAGGCACAATCGCACTTGAAGCGGCAATGATTGCACGCAATATCGCACCGGGCTCAAACCGTTCATTCGACAGTGAGTCATGGGATATTATTCCGGAAGATATGTGGACGGAAGTCCGTACAGAGTGTGAAAACGCGGCGGACTACGACAAAGAAATTAAAATTTACGCAACAGACATCGAGCCGGGGATGATTGACATCGCGATTAAAAATGCGGAAGAAGTTGGGCTCGAATCCGATATTGAATTCAGCACGCTGGATGTACACGATTTAAACGATATCGATAAAAACGCACAGCTTGTTACAAACCCGCCGTACGGTGAACGTATCGGTGAAGCGAAAGCAGTAGAGTCGATGTACGGCAAGATCGGCCAGCTGATGGAAGATCACCCGACAATGAACGTCTACTTAATGACATCGAGCAAAGAGTTTGAGGAAATCGTCGGCAAAAAAGCAACGAAACGCAGAAAGCTGTTTAACGGCTATATCGAAACGACGTTCTATCAATACTGGGGAGTGAAAGAATAGTTGTCATCACAAGGGAAAAACAGACAGACGCTTAATACACTGTATAAATTAAAAAAAGAAATTCTTAAATCCGATAACGATACGCTCGTATCGCAGATTGATCATGCCATTCAGAAAACGTATAACGAACAGCTGGTATTTTCATTTATCGGCCATTACTCGGCGGGGAAATCGAGCCTGATTAACTATCTTTTAAATCAGGACATTCTGCCGTCATCACCGGTACCGACGACAAGCAATACCGTCTCGGTGCAGATCGGTGACAAAAAAGGGATTCAGGCGTTTATCAACCAGTATCAGTACGCGGCCCTCGATAACTACGACGAGCTGAAGTCACTCAATACAATGGATATGGATATTCAGGCGATTACGATGGATATAGAGGCGGAAGACTATCAGAACAATACGGTCTTCCAGGATACGCCGGGGGTGGACTCCAATACGGACAGCCACGAAGAATCGGCCAACCGCTTTTTACTGAACAGTGATTTAATATTCTTTACGGTGGAGTACAACCACGTGGAGAGCGAGCACAACTTAACGCTGTTAAAAGAAATTGCAGGTCTCGATATTCCGCTGGTATTAATCATTAATCAGATCGATAAGCACGATAACCGCGAGATTACGATGGATACGTTCTTAAACCGCGTTAAACGCACGCTGGCGAACTGGAACATTCATCCGGAGCATTTATTCACAACGTCTATCTATGACTCGCCGTACAACCGTATAGACGAGCTGAAGGCATTCATTAAAGAGAAGGAAGCAGCCCGCGCGTCGCTCGAAGCATCATATGACGCTCGTATTACGAAAAATATAGAAGATAAACAGCTCGAATACCTGCGTGATGAACTCGACACACTGACCGGTCAACTGCAGCTCGATAATGAACTCACTATAGAACGTGCCGGGGAGCGTATCGAGTATTTAAACAATGAAATTAACAAAGCGGAGATTAACCATCTGCGCAGTGATGAAGATGAATTAAGAACGCATGTTAAGGAATCGGTGAAAAAGCTCGTTAAAGACAGCTATTTATTCCCGCATCAGGTGAAAGACGCCATTACGGAATATTTGAGAATTATGGCAGGGGAAAAGAAAGCAGGCGGACTGTTCGGCAGAAAGAAGAAAGAGCAGGCCATGCTGGAGGAAACGCTCGCGGAAGTCGACAATGCAATACAGCCTGTCATACATACAGAGATTAATGCCAACATTAACAGTTTCTTTCAGTCGCTCGGCTTGATTGGTGAACCGTTTAAATTCGAATGGGATAACGGCTTCCTCGGGGAAGAGAAGATGACTTCACTGAACCAGACGTATATAACGAATTACTTCGATAAGCTGAAATCAGCACTGACGAAAGAAGTATCGGAACTGAGTGTGCAGCACATACGTAAGCTGACACCGGAAAATACAGGGGAAGTCAAAGCACAGACCACGCTCACGACAGAGAAGGCGCTGTATATTAAAGCAAAAGAACTGCTCGAGCTGATTGAATCACTGGATACACAGAATTACCGTCATTTTTATATTCATATGGATGACGAAATCGATAAACTTAATCTGCTGGAAGAGATTACTTTATCCATCAATGAAAACAATCACGTTGAAGCGGTCGAAAGTGGACATAATGAATTTATGGTTAACAATGAAGCGGGCATGAATTTAACACCGTTCAGAGAACTGACGGAATTACTGGAGTCATTACCGCGCTATAAAGATTATCAACGCCTGATCAGTGACAAGCTCGCACGTATCGATAACGGCAAAGCGAATATCAGTGTATTCGGCGGATTCAGTGCAGGGAAGACAACGTTCATTAATGCGCTTATGGGGGATAAGTATTTAACGACCAGTCCAAACCCGACGACTGCTACGATTACGGAAATTAATAATGACGAGACAAGTACAGTCGTGTATAAAGATGAAGCGGATTTAACAGAAACGCTGAAGACACTGTCCGGAGAAAGCCATGATACGGCAGACGGCTATAAGAAGTGGATTAATAAGAACATTGCCAAAGCCGATGAAACATATAAACCGCTTCTGTCGGGAATCATCGAAAACTACGACAAGTATAAAGACGAACTTGGCCAGACGGTCAGTATCGACACGAATGAGTTAATAGAAAAAATCAGCAATGACAAAGACTCTACATTTATTCATAAGGCTAACGTATCACTCGATAATAACATGACCAAATCATATACACTTGTCGATTCACCGGGAATTAACTCGATTAACGCCCGTCATACGTCGGAGACGAGAGACATTATTACAGAAAGCGATATGATTATTTACGTATCGTACTATAACCATGTATTCTCCCGTTCGGATGAAACGTTCCTGCAGTATATCCAGTCGCTTAAAGGGAAAGACTTCCCGATTATCTTTATTATTAACGCGGTGGACTTGATGAAGTCTGCAGCGGATAAAGAGAAAGTGCTCGACTATATGCGCAGCGCATTAAATACGATGCATATTAAACACGTACTGTATCCGGTATCGAGTAAACGTGCGCTTGATGAAGGTGACGATTACTTCAATAAGGCACAGGAAGAAATTATGACGATTGCAGACCAGCAGTCGGGGAATGTGCAGTATAAGACATTGCAGGAAACGCGCAGCCAGCTGATTAATACGCTTGAGAGTAATATACGGCAGTTTGAAGATAACGGGGAAGAGCGCAGGAAGCTTCTTGAATTAAGGAAAAACCTGTTAACGGACATAGAAGGCATTAAAGCAGCCAGTATTAACGAACCGCTTAAGCAGGAAATTGACATTATACTCACGTATCTGACGAAGCGTCTGGAACTTCAGCTGTACGATTACTTAAAAGGGCTGCTTACAGTGTCGCAGATGAGCGACAAGCACTATCTGAAGAACAACCGCTCAATTATCGTGCGTAATATCGAAGACTTTCTGACGCTTGAGACGAGTATTGCCTTTAATGCGGTATATCGTCAGGCAGATCAGAAAACAACGCAGATGATTACACAGTTTAACGAGCGTCTTGCATTATCAGGGACACCGGGTACACTCGCAGTCACAAGTGTGAAAGCACCGGAGCCGGCAGTTCATATAGACGAAGAAGTACTTAAACCGTTCGATAAGATGCTGTACCAGAGCAGAAACAAAACTCAGGATTACAGAGATACGCTTTTAGAGCTGGCAGAGACACTTGTCAGTTCAATTGACCAGGTTGCGTTAAAAGCGCAGATGGAAGAGCTTGCTGAAAACTATACGGCGCTCCTTGACATGGAGCTTGAAGCGGACCGCAATGATATTACTGCGGCACTGACAGAAGAACCGGAAGAAATATCACGGACGGACTACGATGAAGATGCAGCACTGCTTAAAGCAGTAAAGCGCATCGCTTTATAATAATGGAGGGAAATTTTTGACACAGCATACTTTAATAATAGACGGCATGGCATTACTGTTCAGACACTTTTATGCGACGAGTTTCCGCAATCAGTTTATGTACAATAACAAGGAACTCCCGACGAATGGTGTTCAGGGCATGCTGAGACATACATTCAAACTGCTTGAACTGACCCGCCCGGATAATGTGATTATTGCATGGGATATGGGTTCGAAATCGGTGCGCAATGAATGGTATGAAGGCTATAAAGCGAACCGTGTAGCGCCGCCGGAAGAAATGGTGCCGCAGTTCGATATGATTAAAGACGTCATGCACGATATCGGTTTTTACCAGGACGGTATTGCAGGATATGAAGCGGATGATGTAATCGGTACAGTGGCACAGCACGTGGACAATCTGACAATCGTCAGCGGAGACCGCGACCTGCTTCAGCTGATCAATCAGACGAACAGAATCTGGCTGACGAAAAAAGGCTATACGGAATATCACTACTATGACTTTAAAGCCTTTAACGACCAGTACGGTATTACACCGGAGCAGTTTATCGATGTGAAAGCATTGATGGGTGACGCCAGTGACGGCTATTCAGGCGTCTCAGGCATCGGAGAGAAGACGGCATTGAAACTGATTCAGACTCACGGTTCGGTCGACACACTGCTCGATAACCTGAATACGCTGACACCGAAAATGCAGGAGAAGATTAACAGCGATATGGAATCGCTCCGCATGTCACAGCGTCTGGCTAAAATTATTACAGATGTGCCGATTAAACTCGACGGCCTGACGGACAGGAGTGCGCACAATCTCGATATCAATCATGTGAACAATGTACTCCAGCATCATGACCTTCGTCTCGCAGAGAAGTACTTATCAACTTTAAATTTAGGATGATGTAAATGGCTAAAGTATATATTGATGCGGCAGCAAGTTTTGAACCGAAACTCGCATGCGGCGGAGTCATTATTAAAGATGGTGCTGGAAATTATGAGGAGTCTGTGCTGCTCGGTGAAATGGATAACCATGAAGCGGAGTGGGCGACTATGGAGTTTGCGTTAAAAGCAGTCAGCGAGCTGAACGTCAAATCGGCGATTGTGTATACAGACTCAAAAATCATCGTTGACACGTTCGATAAAGGGTACGTTAAGAATAAAATATTTAAATCGTACTACGACAGAGTTCTTCCTTTAACAAACGCGCTCGATATGTTTATAATTACTCATACACCGAGAAAAAATAATCGCGGTGCTGACAAACTGGCAAAAGACCGTTTGTATAAAGAACGCAAAAGATTAAGCAGTAATTAGCTCATTTGGCTATTTTGCAATTTAAAGTAATGAGGTATGATAATGGATACGAAAGTCCTTGATAAAATTAACCGTCTCGAACGCACGTACTGCAGAGGATGTCTGTTAAAAGAAGTCAACCGGACCGAAGGTTCGAAATCAAGTGCACATTCATTCTGCATTACGGAATGTTCCGTCGGCATTGAAATGAAGATGCACGGCAATAAACTATAATACTGGAGGCACCACCATGGAAATTGTAAGAATTGAACCGACACCAAGCCCGAATACTATGAAAATCACAGTAAATGAAACAAAAGAAGAAATGAAATCTTCAACTTATAAGGAAGTTACAGCAGATACACCTGCATTTATTGCACGTATCCTTGAACTGGAAGATGTTACAAGCGTATTCCACGCGCTGGACTTTATTTCTGTAGATAAAAGCACTAAAACTGACTGGGAAACATTAATTCCCAAGATTGAAGCAACTTTTAACGATGGTGATCTTGGTGAAGTAAAAAAAGACTGACACCTGAGCCGAACTTTGGTGAAGTGAACACTCAGGTGCTCATGTTTAAGGGTATCCCATACCAGGTCAAGTTAAATGATGGTACAGAACACCGCCGCGAACTGCCGGCGCGTTTTACACAAGCCGTTCAGGACGCCACACTGCCTGAAGATAATATTATTTTCGACCGCAAGTGGGAAACGCTGAGCACCCGCTACGGTACACCGGATGACGTATTTACGGAAGTGATTGAAGAAATTGAAGCACTGTATCCGGCAGATATGCTGACTGTTTTAGTCGAAGAAGCGAAAAACCGTGTGCAGCCGGCACCGATGAAATACTTTAAAGTGCCGCTCGATAAGTTTAAAAATACAGAGGATTGGAAAGAACGCCTCTATATACTGAACCATTTTGACACGCCGGACGAGAGCGATTATCCGCTCCTCGAATACGCACTTCACGACGACAAGCTTCAGGTCAGACGCATGGCCGTAAGTTTACTTGCAATGATAGAAGTGCCGGAAACATTGAAATACCTGCAAATTGCAATGGCAGACCGCGCAATCCCGGTCAGAAGAACAGCAGCTGATGCTTACAGTGATTTAGGATTTAAAGAAGGATTACCGGATATGCACAAAGCGCTTGGCGATAAAAATCCAATCGTCCGCTGGCGTGCAGCAATGTTTATATACGAATCCGGCGATGAGTCGAGTCTTGAAGTGCTGAAGGCACATCAGGATGATCCGCAGTACGACGTCAGACTGCAGATTGAAATGGCGATTGCCCGTATTGAACAGGGCGAAGATGCACTCGGCAGCGTATGGAAACAAATGCAGAACAGGGAGCGGTAAACATGGATGCATATCAGGCATATATGAAAGAAATTGCAGAACCTATGAGGCAGGAACTGACAAATTACGACTTTTATGAGTTAACGACACCAGAAGGTGTCCATAACTTTATGAAGGATGCAAAAGAAGATGAAACGACATTTGTCGTGATTAACAGCGTATGCGGCTGTGCAGCAGGACTTGCAAGACCTGCTGCAGTAACAGTTACCAATCAGAACCCGGTAAAACCGGATCGTCTGGCAACTGTATTCGCAGGACAGGAACGTCCGGCGACTGCTGCAATGCGCGAATATATTGAGGCTGCGCCTTCAAGCCCGTCATTTGCTTTATTTAAAGGTAATAAGCTTGTATCATTTACCGCACGTGAAAATATCGAAAATAGAAATATTGAAGACATCATGATGGATCTGAAAGCAGATTTTGACGAATATTGTGCAAAATAAAAAAGGAAAGGGCTCACCCTTTCCTTTTTTCATAAGTATATATTACTCGTAGATGCACATTGTAATCATGTAGCCTGCAAGTAAAGTTAAACCGATTGTGAATAAAATTTCCATTATGAACACTCCGATCACAATTATTTTCTCGCCTCATTAATACTAATTATATAGAACTACATAATAAAAGAAAAGGGTGATTTTAATGAATTCATTTGATAATGCCTATCACGGGCTGATGAACCGCGTCTTGGATACAGGTACAGAGAAAACTGACCGTACAAATACGGGCACGAAATCTGTTTTCGGACATCAGATGCGTTTTGATTTAAGCGAAGGATTCCCTCTCCTGACCACTAAAAAGGTTTCTTTTAAACTCGTTGCAACCGAATTAATATGGTTTCTCCGCGGCGATACGAATATTAAATATCTGCTCGAATACAACAATAATATATGGAACGAATGGGCGTTTAAGAAATATATCGAATCGGACGATTATACTGGTCCGGATATGACGAACTTCGGCCGCCGCGCACTTGCCGACGAAGATTTCAATGAACAGTACAAAGCTGAAATGAAAACTTTTAAAGAGCGTGTGCTGAACGACGATGCTTTCAGTAAGAAATACGGCACACTTGGCAATGTGTACGGCAAGCAGTGGCGCCACTGGGTCGGACCGGACGGTGAAGTCATTGACCAGATTGCAAACTTAATCGACGGCATTAAAAACAATCCGGACTCGAGACGCCACATCGTGAGCGCATGGAATCCTGCTGAAATTGAGACGATGGCACTGCCGCCGTGTCATACGCTGTTCCAGTTTTATGTTGCAGACGGCAAGCTGAGCCTGCAGCTGTACCAGCGGAGCGGAGACATCTTCCTCGGAATACCGTTTAACATCGCAAGCTACAGTCTGCTGCTCGCACTCGTTGCACGTGAATGCGGCCTCGAAACAGGAGAGTTCGTGCACACAATTGGTGATGCGCATATTTACTCAAACCACTTTGATGCGGTAAACACGCAGCTGTCACGTACGAGCTACGCGCCGCCTGCGCTTAAAATCAACTCGGACAAATCAATGTTCGAACTTGAATATGAAGACTTTGAAATAGAAGGCTACGAATCCCACCCGGCAATCAAAGCACCGATTGCAGTATAGGAGGACAATAATGGTTGCATTAATAGTTGCACACGCAAAACAGAACGTTATCGGTTTTAACGGCGATATGCCCTGGAGCCTGCCGGCCGATTTAAAAAGATTAAAAAAACTGACGACAGGGAATACTATAGTTATGGGGCGTAAGACATACGAAACACTCGGACGTCCGCTGCCTGACCGCAGAAATGTCGTATTAACGACAAATTCAGACTTTACAGCAGAAGGCATCGACGTCATTCATTCAATCGACGAAATTAAAGACCTGCCCGGCAAAGTATTTATCTTCGGCGGCAGTACGATTTACAATCAGACGATGCATCTCGTCGATGAGATGTATATTACGGTGATTGACGAAAAGTTTGCAGGCGACACATTTTTTCCGGACTACGATTTAAACGAGTGGACGGTGGAATCAAGCACCGAGGGGACAGCAGACGATAAAAACCGCTACCCGCACCGTTTTCTGCATCTGACTAGAGAGCTGTAGTGTATGAAAAAGAATATATGGATGTTTTTATTCTTCGCACTGATTCTTGTAAACATCGCAGTTATCGTTATTATCGCATCGTTCTTTAATCAGTCTTATGAACAGACGAGCGAAAATAATCCTGCCGCTGAACCAAGGGCGCTCGAATTTATCTTAACGAACAGCACGATTGAAACGCTGATCAACGATAATATTCCATATGACGAATTTACTGTTAATATTAATACAGAAGGTATCGATGTCGATATCGAACAGCAGGTATTGGGATTCTCCATTAATTCAAGTGTTTCCGGAGAACCGATTGTCAATGGTGATAATATTATTATTCATTTAACAGATCTGAATCTCGCGGGGCTGCCGCTCAGTGAAGATACGCTGTACACAGCACTCAGAAAGCTCGTCGAGCTGCCTGAAGGCATAGCGATGAGCGGGACAGAACGTGCGATTGTCATCGACATGTCTCTGTTTGAACAGTATTTCGGCGTGGAACTTCAAGCCGACAAAATAGACTATGAAAACAATGCATGGTATTTTTCAGTTAACAACAATTTTTAGGAGGAATTAATTTATGGCTACAGCAACTTTAGCAGGCGGATGTTTCTGGTGTTTAATCAAACCGTTTGACCAGTGGGACGGCGTGAAAGAGATCGTTTCAGGTTATTCAAACGGTGACGAACCGAACCCGACGTACGAGCAAGTATCAACAGGTACAACAGGGCACGTTGAAGCCGTGCAAATCGACTTCGACGAAGAAGTGATGAGCTACCGTGAACTGCTTGAAGTATTTTTCAAAACGTTCGACCCGACTGATATCGGCGGACAGTTCGGTGATCGCGGCCCGCATTATATGCCGGCCGTGTTTTACCATGACGAAGCACAGCAGCAGACAGCGCTTGATTTAATTAAAGAACTCGATGAAGCGAACATCTTCCAGGGACCGATTAACACACCGGTACTGCCGTATAAAAATTTCTACAGAGCAGAAGAAGAACACCAGGATTTTTATAAGAAAAATACAGGACACTACAATGCGTATTACAAAGGATCCGGCCGTAAAGGATTCGTAGAAAATGTATGGGGTGAAAAATAATGGCAAGAAAAGATATAAGTGAATTGACAGACCTTGAAAGACAGGTTATGAAAGAAAACGGCACCGAAGCACCATTTGAAAACGAATACTGGAAACATTTCGAAGAGGGAATTTACGTCGATAAACTGAGCGGCAAGCCGCTGTTTACGTCTAAAGATAAATTCGATTCTTCATGCGGCTGGCCGAGTTTTGCGAAATCCATGTCGGATGAAGATGTATCCGAACACATGGACACGTCGTTCGGTATGCGCCGCACAGAAGTCCGCAGTTCAACTTCGGACTCTCATTTAGGCCACGTTTTCCCTGACGGACCGCAGGAACTTGGCGGATTAAGATACTGCATCAACTCTGCAGCGCTTGATTTTATTCCGAAAAGCGACCTTGAAAAAGAAGGTTACGGTGAGTACGTCAAGATTCTGGATTCAGAGGAGTAATATGAAAGATCGTCCATATTATCAATATATGAAGACACAGCTCGGGGCAAAAACGGACATTGGAAATCTCGCGAATCACATCGCGGATGACATGTCTTTCCCGAAGTACTCAAATAATTACGAAGAAATCTCAGATTATCTTGAAAAGAACCCGTATCTTAATATATCATTAGATACGTTTGATGAAAGTTTTTCAAATTACACAGAATGGCTACAATCATAGAGGAGATGAAAATATGAGTATTCATATTAATGCAAAACAGGGCGATATTGCCGACACTATTTTACTGCCGGGAGATCCCCTGCGTGCGAAGTACATCGCTGAAACATTTTTAGAGGACGTTGTGTGCTACAACGAAGTCCGCAATATGTTCGGCTACACTGGTACTTATAAAGGCAAGAGAATTTCAGTTCAGGGTACTGGTATGGGTGTACCGTCAATTTCAATTTATATTCATGAACTGATGCGCGAATACGGTGTTAAAAACTTAATCCGTGTCGGTACTGCCGGTGCCTTAAAAGAAGAAGTTAAAGTACGTGACGTTGTTATTGCACAAAGTGCGACAACGGACTCTTACCAGAACAACAAATTATTCGGCAACGTGAGTTTTGCTCCAACTTCAAACTTCGACCTGCTTCTGGCAAGCTACAATGAAGCACAGAAACGCGGTCTTGATGTGAAAGTCGGAAACGTCTATACAGCTGACTCATTTTACGATACGAAGACAGATACTAAGCAGCTTGCAGACTACGGTGTACTTGCAGTTGAAATGGAATCTGCAGCCTTATTCACAATCGCGGAAGAGTACAATGCACGTGCATTAGCTATTCTGACAATCTCTGACCACCTGATTACAGGAGAGGTTACAACTGCAGAAGAAAGACAGACTACATTCAACGATATGATTGAAGTTGCACTTGATGCAGCAGTACCGTTTGTCGGAAAATAATACAGTAATTATTGAAGAACAGTGATTTCACTGTTCTTTTCTTTTCTTTAAGCGGGTAAACTGATAATATATGAGTAATACATAGGTAGAAATTGGGTGCATATCTTGAGCGAGGAAAACAATGACAAGAACGTTCAGCCGAAACTCCGGTCCGTTCAAATGAATATATTCTGGTTTATCGTCATTATTTTAACGACGATTATAGCCAGTGTGGTAATAACAGCAATTTCAATATCAAATAACCAGGAACGTGCAGTTAACGTCGGAACGGATACACGTACCGAATTTGCGAAACTCTACAGCGTTTATGATACGCTCACTGAAAACTACTACGAGGACGTCGATTCAGACGCACTGATTGAATCTTCGATTGAAGGTATGGTCGAAGGACTTGAAGACCCGTACAGCGAATACATGAATATCGACGAAACAAATGAATTCGAAGAGAGTATTACAGGGGACTTTGAAGGCATCGGTGCCGAAGTCATGCAGGAAGGCAGCAAGATTATTATTTCCAGTCCGATGAAAGGCTCGCCTGCAGAACAAGCCGGCATTGAACCGGGCGACCAAATTCTTGCAGTTGACGGCGAATCACTGGAAGGCATGACGACGACGGAAGCAGTACAGCTGATTCGCGGTGAGAAGGGCACTGACGTAGTCTTAACAATTCAGCGCGGCGGCGGCAGTCCGACTGATATTACAATTACACGTGACACGATTCATATCGACAGTGTGACATATGAAAAAGTCGACGGTGTCGGACATATCAGCGTCAACAGATTCCAGCAGGGAACAACTGACGAGTTCAGCAAGTTTATCGATCAGGCTGCCGAAGACGATGTTAAAGAGCTTATCGTCGACTTCCGCTACAATCCGGGCGGTCTGTTAAACGAAGCAGTCACACTGATTAATCAGTTTATCGAACCGGGCACTGCAGCACTGTATCTTGAAGATAATACAGGCAGCCAGCAGGAAATTGTAACTGAAAGTGAGAAAAACCCGAATACCGAATCATTCGACGAAGTGTACATCTTAATTAACGAAGGCTCTGCAAGTGCCTCAGAAGTATTCACAGGCGCACTCGATGATTTAACAGATGTCACTATCGCAGGTACAACTTCATTCGGTAAAGGTGTTGTACAGCGCACAAATGAGTTTAAAGACAACTCGATGCTGAAATACACGAACACTAAATGGCTGACACCTGATAAGACGTGGGTGCAGGACACAGGAATCACACCAGACATTGAACTGATTAATCCGGATTACTACCGCATCGAACTGCTGGCTGAAGACGAAGTCTTCGCAGAAGGCCAGACGAACGAAAAAGTACTGTCTATTAAAGTCGCACTCGACGAGCTCGGCTACGATATTACGACGTTCGACGATAACTTTGATGCCGAGCTGACTCAGGCCGTGATGGCTTATCAAACGGATGAAAATCTCGAAGCTGACGGTATCGTTACAGGCGAAACGACGACAGGTATTCTGTCCGATATCCGCGAACAGATTAACTCAAACGATGCGCAGCTGGATTATCTAATCGATTATATTAACGGTGACATGTCAATTATGGAAATTGAACAGCAAGCACGCGATAATGCACCGCATATTCCGCCGGTCACTGAAGATGAACAGAATTTAAATGATGACGAAGAAGAAGAGTAAGACATCAAATTCCGTACAGAATGCCTTTGTACGGAATTTTTTGTTGTAGACAATTTGTAAATAGTTTAAAGTAAAGTCACTAAGTATTATGGAGGGCGCTTATGGTTTCAGAAAATAAAAAAGTCATGCTGACAGGCGGCGGTACAGTCGGCCATGTTATGCTGAACAAACTTCTAATTCCTGAATTTCAGAATAAAAATATTGAACCGCATTATATCGGTTCGAAAAAAGGTATTGAGAAAGATATTATTTCGGAGATGAATATTCCATATCATGAAATTTCGAGCGGCAAGCTGCGCCGTTATTTATCGTTTGAAAATTTAAAGGATATTTTCAAAGTGGTTAAAGGCGTCCTTGACGCAAAGAAAATTTTAAAACGCGAGAAACCGTTATTCGTCTTTTCAAAAGGCGGTTTCGTGTCGGTACCGGTTGTACTCGCTGCAGCTGCAACAGATGTGCCGGTATACATTCACGAGTCGGACCTGACTCCGGGTCTTGCGAACCGCATTGCGAGCAAGTTCGCAACGAAAGTATTCACGACTTTTGAAGCAACGGCGGAAAAATTCACCGATGCTAAAGCCGAATACCTTGGTCCGGTTATTCGGCCCGAGCTGCTGGAAGGGACACATGAGGCAGGGTACGCGTTAACAGGATTTAATTCCGGCAGACCTGTACTGATTGTTATGGGCGGGTCACTTGGTGCGAAGAAAATTAACGAGTTTGTTCACGACAACATCGATACGCTGACAGAAAAGTATCAGATTATCCACTTAACAGGGAAGGGCAACGTGAACAAAAGAATCAGGAGTGCCGGTTACAAGCAATTTGAATTCGTCGGCGACGAGCTTGCAGATTTGCTTGCAATCAGCGATATCGTTCTTTCACGCAGCGGCTCGAATGCTATATTTGAACTGCTCCTGGCTAAGAAACCGATGATTTTAATTCCGCTCGGACTCGATCAGAGCCGCGGCGATCAGATTCAAAACGCTAAACACTTTAAAAAGCAGGGTTATGCCGAAGTGCTTAAAGAAGAAGACTTAAACCTTGAAAACTTATATGAGAAACTCGATTACATCGAGACGAATTACAATGACATCACGTATAAAATGACACAGTTTAAACACGGATTTAACCCGGGCGAACTTGCCGGCAAACTGATTGAGGAGGCGTCTGAGTGAGCAGAAGCAAGAAGATGTCTTTATTTCTCGTCTTCACTTTAATATTCGGCGTTATCGCTATATTCCATGAGTCGAGACTCGGGCGCTGGATTGACCGTGAAGTCTATGAATTTATATATGCATCCGAAAGCTTTATCACGACAGCGCTGATGCTCGGCTTTACACAGCTCGGCGAAGTACTGTCGATGATTGTGATGTCACTGATTCTGATTTCAATTCTGATGCTGTACAAATTAAAAATTCATACTTTATTTATTTTAATTTCAATGATCGCATCAAGTATTTTAATTCCGGTCCTAAAAAACTCATTCGACCGCGAGCGTCCATCTATGCTCCGCCTGATTGAAATTTCAGGATTCAGTTTCCCGAGCGGGCACGCAATGGGCTCGACGATATTCTTCGGGTCGCTCGGGACGATAATTAAACATACAGATTTAAATAATAAAGCACTCTTAATGACGGTCTGCGCAACGTTTATTCTGATGATTTCATCATCGCGCGTATACCTTGGCGTACACTACCCGACAGACGTGCTGGCAGGTGTTGTTATCGGCCTTGCGGTCGTTGTTGGAACAAGTGCGCTGCTCCATAAAAAGCTCAGAAAACCAAGCTTCGTTTAAAAGAATTGCTTCTTCAAATATTATCATTGCTTAAAGTATTCCAAGGAATTATAATGAGATTACTTTGGGTGAAATTAAGACGGCAGGTGATAATATGGCAATAAATTTATATGAAAACATTACGCTTGAAAATGACAGAATTCGACTCGTGCCCATGCAGTTAAGCCACGCCGCAGAACTTCAGTCTATTAATCATGACAGTATTTGGACCTATATGCTTTTTCAGGCAACAACAGAAGATGCAATGAGCGATTGGATTCAAAGTGCCATCGAACTCCGCAACCAGCTGAAATCGATACCGTTTGTTGTCGTATTAAAGTCAACGGGCGAAGTTGTCGGTGCAACGCGCATTCAGCATATCGACTACGAACGCCAGAGCTGCGAAATCGGCGCCTCATGGTTCGGCACAAAAGCACAGCGCACATTCATTAACTCAGACAGCAAATTTCTGCTGCTTGAATACTGCTTCGAAGTGTTAAAGCTCATGCGCGTACAGGTCCGCGCCGACGAACGCAATGAACGCAGCAACAAGGCAATCGAAAGAATCGGCTTTACTAAAGAAGGCGTGATCCGTAAAGAACGCGCACTTCACGGCGTCCCGCGCAATTTAATAATCTATTCAATCATCGATGATGAATGGCCCGAAGTAAAAACGAATCTTCTTATTAAACAGCAAAGCTATATGATGGACACACCAAATACTATTGTAAGTTAATGATATAAATAATATTAGTTTGATAAAGACCGGCGGTTCCTTGTGAGGGGCTGCCGGTTTTTTTGTTTTTTGGGTCGGGTTGTGGGGCGAGGTTGCGG
>DAIPYL010000029.1:0-19028 GCA_036782755.1 Jeotgalicoccus sp.
CCTGTTGTGATTCCAGCGCTCCCGGTCAACAACAACACATCCCCGCTGGGAACCCACCACAAATAATCAAACAAAAAAACAGCAAACCATCCTAGGATGGTTTGCCGCTTACTTTTTCAGTCTGTTCAAAGATGGAGAATTTCTGTTTCTCATCATCCGCAAGTTCGAACAGTTCTAAATATGGTGTGTAATCTATCTCAAGCTGCTTTAACTTTTTCTTCATAAATTTGTGATCTTTTTTCGGCGTGGCGATAATGTAACCTTTCATTATCTGATCGAGTTTTATCGTATTGACGCCTTCATCAAGCGCAATTTTAGAAATCCTGCCGGCAATTCTTTCTTTTGCAACATCTCTGAACAGTTCGGGAACCGGGCTGACGAGTTCATTCAGCAGCGCACGTGCGTCTGTATTCCATAACGGCAGTGCTTTTTCTATGTAGTAGTCCTGCCAGTCGAGTTCCGAGTATCCGTCGCCTTTAGGCATGCGGCGGAGGAACTTTCTGAACATAAAGAACCCCCCGATAGTCATCGCTCCGAGCATTACGAACGTCCATATCGCAATTAAAATCATAAAAATATCAAATGACACTGTAATCACCTCTACTTACCCCATATTATACATATTTTGAAACTTGTTTGTCCATTTAATAATTTGTGACGATATATAGGGTGAAAGGAGGTGGGAACATGATAAAAGGAGTAAGCGCCAAATTTCACTACTTTGTAATGAATGAACAGGGACGAGAAGTTACAAAGAACCGCTCACTGCACCGTCTGTCTAGCAGCACGACTGATGACAACATGAACGCGTTGGCATCAATTTTCGAAAACCTGACAGGAGAAACGTATTCAATCGTTGAGAAAGTAGTCACACACATCGTTATGAAGTAATTTGAACGACAAAAACCACTAACTAAAAAGGAGGAACACCAATGGAAGAAAAATTAGTGATGGTATTTATTACTAACGAAGAAAAAAGATATACACTGACAATTAACAATCCGAAAGAGGATATTACAGCAGCAGAAGTTGAAGCAGAAGCCGCTCGTCTGATTGCAGAGAACGTTCTGCGTCCGTCACAGGGAATTCCGGTTTCCCTGTATTCTGCGAAAATCGTCAACACAGATACTAAAGTCCTTAAATAATATGGACTGGATACCTTTTGTGAGCGATGTTGGATTTCCGGCTGTAATCACGTTTTTCCTGCTCCACCGAATGGAAACGAAACTAGATGATTTAATCATTACAATCCAGCAGCTCAAATAAAAATAAGACTCTCCCGGAGATTTACCGGTGAGAGTCTTTTGTGTTTCATGAAGTATGATAAAATTAATGTAATGACTTTAAGAGGTGACTATAATGCGGATTTTACATACAGGCGACTGGCATATCGGCCGAAAAATGAACGGCCTCGATTTAATCGATGATCAGGCTTATATATTAGAACAATTAATGACTGAAATAGAAACAAATGATATAGATCTGGTTGTTGTTGCCGGAGATATTTTTGACCGTGCAAACCCGTCACAGCACGCATTAAAGCTTGCGAATGAGACCCTTTACCGTATCAATATTAAACTTCAAAAGCCGCTCCTTATTATAAGCGGAAATCACGACAGCCGTGAAAGATTAAATTACGGCAGTGAATGGTTTAAAGCAACGGATTTTCATATCAATACGGAGCTTGATGAAGCGCATGTTCCGGTGACTATCGGTGACACGGATTTTTATCTGCTGCCGCATATAGAAGTCCTTGAGGCGCGTAACTATTTTGATGATGATTCGATTCATTCCCACCAGGACGCATACGATAAAATTATCGGCAAGATTGAAGACAGACTCGATAAAGAAAAGACAAACATACTCATCGGTCACTTATACTTATCCGACAGTATTGAAAGTGATTCTGAACGGCCCTTGTCGATGGGGCTGAGTGAAGCGGTATCGGAAGATACGTTTAAAAGTTTCGATTACGCGCTGTTTGGACACCTGCATCATCCGTTTGCTGTAAACAGTGAGAAAGCATTTTACAGCGGTTCATTATTGAAGTATTCATTCTCTGAACATAAGCAGCCTAAAGGCTGCAGAATAATCGATACCGAGAATAAGAAAGTATCGTTTATTCCGCTGGAAGCGAAACACGATGTTGCAGTGTTTACCGGTGACTATGAAGCGGTCATTAATGAAACTGTGACTTTTAAAGATAAAGACGCATACTTTAAATTTGAGTTATCAAATATGAGTTATGTGACAGAACCGATGAGTAAACTTAAAATGATATATCCAAATACGCTCGAATTGAAACCGTTAATCGAAGACCGGTCAGCGGAACTTCAGACTGTTGATATGACAACGACGAGCGATACGGAAATTTATCAGTCGTTTATCGAGACGACACTCGACAGAAATGTAACAGATTTTGATAAGACGATGTTTAAGTCATATTTTGCAGGTGAACATAATGAAACTGATTAATTTAAAAGTAGAATATTTCGGTCCGTTTGAAGCTGAGGAAATTGATTTCAGCAGTTTGAACAACAAACTGTTTCTAATCAGCGGGCGTACCGGTTCCGGTAAGACGATGATCTTTGATGCGATTGTCTATGCATTATACGGCAGCGCGTCGACAACCGGCCGTGATGAGGAATCACTCCGCAGCCAGTTTGCACCGATTGATAAGCAGGCACAGGTGAAACTGACATTTGAAGTGCGCGGCAAGCAGTACACTGTCGAACGTACATTGAAATATCACAAGCCCGGCAATAAGAGTGCGACACCGCCGAAAGCTGTACTGTATGACAGCGAAAATAATATTCTCGCAGGAAAATTGAATGAAGTAAGAGATACAGTTGAGGATATTGTAAAACTCAACCGTGCACAGTTCAGAAAAATATTAATACTGCCGCAGGGTGAGTTTAAAGAGCTGCTTGTATCATCGAGCACCGACAAACAGGAAATACTCCGCACGCTGTTCCAGACCGGCCGTTTCCTGAACTTTGAACTGAACTTAAAAGAGAAGCTGAAAGAACAGTCCGCTGAAGCGGCTAAACTTGATATGAGAATTAACGAATGCGTTAAACATATTCATACTGGAGATATTGATATTACAGAACAGCAGGAGTTCCCGAACTATAATATTGTTCTGGAGTATGCTGACGGTGTCATCTTCAGCTATCGGAAAAAACTTGAGACGCTGACCGAAAAGGGCAAAAATCTGAAAGAGATCCTTCAGGAAAAACAGCAGTCGTTACTTAAAAAAGAACAGCATAATGAACAAATCGATAAACTGAACACATTGACAGATTCGCAGAACGCATTAAAAGGACAGACAGAATCAATTGAACAGTGGCGCAGTGAAATTGCTTCATTTGAATCGGTCTCAACTATTAAATATGAACTGCTTCGTCATAAAGAACTTGATGCGGCAGCGTGCGGGATTAATGACAATCTGACTAAAGAAAAAGAAAAGCAGTCAGAGCTTTCTGCACAGCTTAAAAACAGTAAAGCTCAGCTTGAACAGGCGGAAGAGAATATTCCGGACATGAATAAGAGACAGCAGCAGTACTACAGCAGAGAATCATTTTTATCAGATTCATATGAAACGCTGAATGATGATATTGCTGCACTGTCGGCAGAGCTTGAACGAAAAGAAGCGGAAACTGAACAATTAACGGAATCCATTAAAGAAACAAAAGAAACACTCGAAAAACTGACAGCAACCCGCAGCACGGCAGCTGAACTGCAGGAGCAGCATATCGAACTTCGCAATAAGAGCAGCAGGCTCGAAAGTGAAGTTGAAGCGGCACACTCAGCTCAGAAACTGAGTGATGAGCGCAGTGAAATTAAGAAAAGTATTGAAGCGAATAATGAAAAAGTTGCACAGCTGAAAGAGGAAGTGAAATTGTTTAACAGCACTCTCGCTGACTATGATGAAGAAACGGTACAGACACTGAACCATCTGATCAGTCATTTGGAGCTCGGTACCCGGTGTCCGGTCTGTGAGCAGACGATACTGGAACTGCCGGCGTCAGGCGGGTTTTCAGAAGAAGACAGACTTCAGCTGAATACACTGCAGGAAAAACTGGCAAAACATGAAGAAGCAAATCAAAAGCACGTTATGCGTATCGATGTCATCGACGAGCTGCTGAAAGATAAAG
Source organism: Jeotgalicoccus sp. (assembly GCA_036782755.1). GTDB lineage: Bacteria > Bacillota > Bacilli > Staphylococcales > Salinicoccaceae > Jeotgalicoccus. The sequence continues at coordinate 4,158 of DAIPYL010000029.1, forward strand.
AATATCAGGAACCGTCACTTTTAGAGAATGAACTTGCAGAATTAAACCAAGAAAAAGAAACAGCCGGGAAAAAGCTGGCTGATACAAACAGCGAACTTGAACAAAAAGAACAGCTTAATAATGAATTGTCGAAACAGAATGAAAATATTCACGCGCTGCAGCTGGAAAATCAGGAACTGAAAAATACTGCACTTCAGATGACAGAAAAACAGCAGAACTTTAAAGAAGTCACAGGATTTACTGACTACAATGGCTTTAAACTTCATATGACTAATGAACATGAATTTATTAAAGAATTCCAGAATAACTTAAATGAGCTGAAAGAAACGGTTAATGATTTAACGAAACAACAGGAACTGTCAGCTGCGAAAGTAAAGTCTCTTGAAGCGGATTATAAGAAGACAATTGAATCGAAAGACCAGTTTAACAGTACAATCGAATCGTTTATGACTAAGTATGAATACTCCGACCAGTCGGTGCTGCATAATATTATAAACGACGAGTCGATCAGCGCTAAAAAGGATAAAGTAAAATCATTCGATGACGAGAATTTATCTCTTACTAATAATATTGAAGAGTTGAAGAAAACACTGGAGTCGATGGAGAAATTCGCTGTTGATGAAGATCAGCAGGCGGTTTCGGAAGCTGAGACTAAACTGGATTCTGCAAGGGAATACTATGCATCTGTTAAGGAACGCATGAATCAGAACATCACATCGAGAGAATATCTGGCGAAGCTGATTGATACGTTTAATGCATCATATGAGGAGTTCAGCCAGCTGAATGAACTTGTTGAAGCGGTGCAGGGTAAAAAAGGCCAGAAAGTATCGCTTGAACGTTATGTGCTGACGTATTATCTGGAGCGTATTCTGGAACTTGCAAACGTCAGATTGACTGCGATGACGAACCATCGTTATAAACTGCAGCGCAGTATGAAAAAAGTGAACCGTTACAGCGGGCTTGATATTGAAGTGTTCGATTTCTACAATAACCAGGCACGTAACATTAACTCGCTGTCCGGCGGGGAAACGTTCCAGGCATCACTCGTTCTTGCACTTGCTTTAAACGAGGCGCTGCAGCAGGAATCGGGCGGTATTACACTGGAGACGATGCTGATTGATGAAGGATTCGGAACGCTTGATCATGAAACGCTTGAAGTAGCAATTTCAACATTAATCGATCTGCAGACGACAGGTAAGACAATCGGTATTATTTCTCATGTGGAAGAATTAAAAGAACGGATGGAGCATATTTTATATGTGAAACCGGATAATGAACGCAGTACGACAGAAATTGTGACGCTGTAGTCAACGATTAGTCATAAAAAGTGCATAATTTATGTGCGCAGTTATTTTAATATTTGATACCATTAAAGGTAAGAAGAATAGTAGGAGGGGACTCACTTGAAAAAGTGGTTAATCGCGGTTTTGGCGGCACTCATGTTTTTAACAGCGTGCAGTGCAGGCGCAGTAGAGCCGATGAGCCGGTACGGTGATGAAATACAGAACTTCGAAGTGACGAATCAGAATAATGAGACGTTCACGAGAGAAGATATGGACGGTAAAGTATGGCTGCTCAGCTTTATCTTTACGAACTGTGCGACTGTATGCCCGCCGATGTCTCAAAATATGACTGCGGTGGCGCAAGAACTTGAAGAAAAGGGCATTGAGGACTACGGTATTATGAGTTTCTCAGTAGACCCTGAAGTGGATACACCGGCAGTACTGACAGAGTATGCGAGCTGGTATGATATCCCTGAAAATACTGACTGGCAATTCCTGACTGGCTATGATTACAGCTTTATCAGAGGATTTGCGGAAGATAACTTTAAAACAATCGTTGCGCCGCCGCCAAAAGGCAGCAACCAGGTGACACACGGTACAGCGTTTTATCTGATTGATGAAGACGGTACAATTATTAAAGACTATGCCGGTGTAGATTCGGGAGATAACAAATTCCCGCAGGCAGAAGTCGTGTCTGATGTCGAGAAACTGGTTGAACAGAAAGATGAAGAAAAGTAAATAAATATGACATCACCTGAAACCGGGGGATGTCTTTTTTATGTCAAAAATTTACACATTGAGCTGGAAGATATCGTGGAAAAAGGATTTGAAGCGTTAATTAACGATAAGAGCCAGGTAAAGATTTTAGTTAAGCTGAGTGGTGAAAAATAAGTAAGATAAAGTTTGTTTATCTGATGGAACACCTGACTTAAACTTGTCCGTTGTTCTTTTTAATTTTCAAAGATTATTAAAGGAACTTTAAGGGTAAATGATTTGAAAGGAGAGTGGATATCAATATGAGTAAATCTGTATTAATTATGGTTACAAATGCTGACACAATCGCAGGCAACAAGGATAAGCCGACAGGGTTATGGCTGTCTGAAGCTGCTGAACCGTATATTGCATTTCAAGGTGCAGGGTTCAAAGTTGATATAGCATCACCTAAAGGCGGGGCAGTACCTATCGATCCAAATTCAGTAGAGAATGGAAACGATGATGAGAAATTTACTGAAGTAACGAAACTGCTTCAGAATACACCGCGTATTGGAGATCTCGTTTATGAGAACTATGATGCGATATTCTTAGCAGGCGGTCATGGGGCAATGTTTGATTTCCCCGGCCAGGCGGATATTCAAAATATTATGGCTTACTTTAAAGATAACGGAAGAATTATCAGTGCAGTCTGCCATGGACCGGCAGCATTTGCTGACGCAAAAACTAAAGACGGTAAATATTTAGTAGACGGTGTGAAATTGACTGCATTTACGAATGCTGAAGAAGATTCAGTGAACTTATCAGAGGATATGCCGTTTATGCTGCAGACAAAACTTGAAGAGAACGGCGCAGGATTTGTCAAAGGTGAAGCGGGCGCAGAAAATGTCGTTTCAAGCGGCAGCTTTATTACAGGACAAAATCCGGCTTCAGCTCAAGGCGTTGCGGACGCGGTAATCAACAGATTAAAATAATGGTTATGACGGTGCTTATTATTAAGGTGCCGTCTTTTTGTTGTTAACCGTAAGCCTTTGATTTACAACAGGGAACTGCCGTTGTTAACCGTAAGTATTTGATTTACAACGGAGAACTGCCGTTGTGAGTCGAATACCAAATAATCCGAATAAATGACCTGAAAACATAAGTTTCAAGGTCAGTCCTTAAAATATTAAGCTTCTGCTTCTTTATTTTTCATTTTGTTAACAGTAAGCATAATCGCAATCAGAATCACGATACACAGAATGTTCTTAGAGAATAATGGCAATGCGGACATGTTGATTAGTATTCCGACGCCTAGTGCAACTACACCGTAAATCGGGAATTTTCCTGCGAATTGTGCCAGAACTGCACCGAATATTGCGGGCAGTACGAAAGGGAAGACTTCCTGTACACTTTCCGGAATTATCGTTAACAGCCATAATCCTGCAAGTATTACCGGTACAAGGATGATTTTGTTAACCAGTGAGGCTGCACTGATGCCGAGTGTCCCGATAATTTCACCTTCATCTGTTCCTGCTTTAACTCCGACTGCTTCCTGACATGAAGCAACTGCAGGCAGACACATGTTTGAAATGTTACCTGTAAAGAATGCGACATATGTTCCGGATACACCAAGTACCGGGAAATACATCACCGGTTCTAAAAACCAGACAATCGCAACAACTGCTGCATAGGCTAAGAAGCTGTTAATTATTAATGAGAAACCGGGATGGAATCCCATGCCGAATGAAATATATAACGGCATTGCGAATGATATTAAAATTGCTAACCCTAAAGTAATACGGCCCCATTTATGAGAGGCTGCTCTAAACTCCTGCATAAAAACCCCTCCGTTTTATATAAAGAAATAAACTGCGATTAAGCTGATCAGTATTGAAAAGCCTAATGACCATTCTTTCAGCCAGTTAATTCCTTTTTTATTTGCAATATAGTTAAATGTCAGTGACGAAATTACAGCCACAATTGCCGTGAAAATGTAAGGTGCGCCTTTAATCATTTCAGCCCCGGTTAATGAGCCGAATACTGCAATCATTGCACCGCTGGCAACAATTCCCATTAAATATTCACCTTTTGGTTTAGATGTAAGTTTTGTCTGAATCTTGCTTAAGTACGGTGTAGCAAAGAATGTAAAAATCATCCAGCCGGCACCGCCGATACATAATGTCCAGACAATCAGGTTAAATATTTCAGGAGTAAATCCTTCTCCTGCCAGTGTCGCGCCTGCTGACTGCGCGGACAGCTGTGCACCCATACTTTCAATAGGTGCCGAACCGATCACTCCGATTCTCATGAGTGTTAGCGGGTTACCGATTAATGAAATCAGTGAGACCGCTACGATGATAATTCCAATTGATGGACCAATCGCAGTAATACTTCCTGTTTTAATTGCACGTTTAATATTTGTTTCACTGATACCTACGTCTCTTGCTGCTTTTTTTGATAATGATAAAAATTTAAATGCCTGAAAAATAACCAGTACTATTATCGCGGATGCAAAAATCCAGATAACAGGCGAGTTGGCGAAATCCATTCCCGTCATGTAATAAACCCCTTTGTTTATCTTTGTTTTTAAATTACATTAATTTTCAAGACGTCCTAAAACAACATCTCCTAAAGTTTTGGCACTGATTAACAGTGAGCCTTCATGCACTTCAAATTTAGGATGGTGATTAGGATATGGATTCTCTACACCTTCCGGTTTTGATCCCACATGGATAAACGTGCCTGGTGTTTTCTGTGTATAGTAAGCAAAGTCTTCCGAGCCGCTTGAAGGTTTCGGATGTATAATTTCAGTAATGTAAGAACCGACACTTTCTGAAAGAATATCTTCTACGTACTGAGTTTCCTGCGGGTGGTTGTATGCAACCGGATAGTCATAAACATAATCGAGATTACATTCAACATCGAATGAGCTTTCGATACCTTTTGCAATTTTCTTCATCGCTTCATAAGCAGGAACTTTATTATCTTCGTTTAAATAACGGACTGTCCCTCGTAATGTCACTTTATCCTGAATAACGTTGTAGCCGCCCGGTGCATCGAATGCTGTAACAGATACTACAACTGAATCCATCGGATCCATACGACGCGAGACGATTGTCTGAGCTTCAGCAACAAAGTATGCACCGGCAACAAGTGCATCATGCGTCGTATGAGGCATAGCACCATGCCCGCCTGAACCCTGAATAGTTAAATCAAAGTTTGAACGTCCTGCCATTGAATTGCCTGAAATAAGTCCGACTGCTCCAACATCGAGCATTGGGAAAATATGAATTCCGTAAACTTCGTCCAGGTCATCGAGTATGCCTGATTCTACGATACTCTTCGCGCCGCCCGGCGGTACTTCTTCTGCGTGCTGATGAATCAGTTTTATCGTACCGTTCCATTCATCTTTTAATTCGATCAGCGCTTCACCTAAATGGAGCAGGTAAGCGGTATGTACATCATGGCCGCAGGCGTGCATTACACCGTCATTTTTAGACTTGAACGGCACATCTGCTTCTTCATGAATCGGCAGTGCATCAAAGTCTGCGCGGAGTCCGATAGTTTTGCCGGAAGCCTTGCCGCTGATCTCAACAATAATCCCGTAACCGTTTCCAACATTGGCCGTAACTTTAACATCCTTATCTTTATAAAAATCCTCGATAAATTTTGCTGTGTTCTCTTCTTTAAATGAAAGTTCCGGGTTGGCATGCAAATGTCTTCTCGTTTCAATCATTGCTTGTTCTTTTGCTTCCAGTTTACTGAAAAGTTTCTCTTTTAAACTCAATTTTAAATCCCCCTTTGTATATATGAATTAAGTCTAGCACTGGCAAAAAGAAATGACAAATTTAATTATTTATTCTGAAATTTTAGTTTAAAATTACAATTATGTCGTAAATATGACATTTTTCGTTTATTCTAAAAAATTTAGGGAATATTAATTTATATAAAATGAGTTATTTATCAATTCATTAAGGGGAGGATATTTATCAGGTATCTATTGCTTTTATTTGCAAGTTTTTTATTTCTGGCAGGTTGCGGATCCAATGACTCGGAAGAACCAGCGGAAGAAAACACAGAACCGACTGAAGGCACAGAAGAAGATGCTTCAGATGAATCTGTAGAAGACAAAGAAGGTACAGGATCGGAGGCGGACTCTGAAACTGATACTGAGGGTACGGATTCAGAAGGGGATACATCGGAAGAGGAATCAACTGAGGAAACTGAAGATAGTACAGGAGAAGACAGAGCAAATGAAGATTCAGACAGAGATGATGAAGCCGAGACTGAAACGGAAGAGTCAGAATCTGAGAGTGAGAACAAAACAGAAGAAGATGATTCATCAGACAGTTCATCTTCAGAAACAAACACGGCATCTGCTGACACTGAGGAAGTAGACAGCGAAGATAGTTTATCTGCAGAAACAGATTCAGATAGCGCTGAGCAATCACAATCATCAGGCATTAATTTTGATGTAACCAGAGAGCCTATTACCGGACTCGATGGTACTGAGATGACTTCAATGTTTGAACTGAACTCGGGAATTGGAGAAATTCTTAATAGTGCCGAGGAATCAGATGCATCTCTTGAAGACGTTTTAATGCCTAAAGAAGAAGTGTCAACGTATTACGCAGAAACATTTATGGTAATTAACGTATTTACAGGTGGCTCGGAAGAGCCGGCAAATAACGATGCGGCAGGACTGACAGCAGAAATTGATGAATCAGACGGCTTCGAAATTTTCTCAGGCATGTATGACCCTGCACAAGATGCAATAATGCCTTACGCTTATGCAAATACCGACTCTCTTTTTGTATATGAAAGCGGAATGTGGAACGATTATACCGGTCAGGCAGAGGCTGATGAAATTTACTATGCTTCATATTCCAACCTGTATGATGCATTTATGGAAAGCTCTGAAGTAATGAATGTTTCGGAAGATGATGAGTATTATTATCTCCATAATATCGGTACAGAAGAAGGATTACATGACACATTCGGTACATTATTCAATGTTGAATTTACAAATGCAGATCTTGAACAGCAGAAAAATGGTGTAGTGGGTGTTGTTGATAAAGAAAATAATGAGTTATTGAAGATTGCTTATCTGTCATATGCACCTGGGATGGTTGAAGGCGAGGAGCTTTACATTGAAGTATCCTCGATACTTGATGACTATGGTAAATTTGACGATGGTATCACGGTACCAGAAGGGATTTATGAATAACTTCAATATTATTCCAAGCGCAGTAATTTTATAAAATAAAAAACTGATAATATAATACAGGTATTCAAAAATTCACTTTCATATTAAACACCGATTCCGTAATCCAGACATTAGATTACGGAATTTTTTTCTGTTTTAAATTAATATCATGATTCTACGAAATCTTCTTTTTATACTCCAATTTTCTGCTAATCTGCCATTTTCCTTTCAATCTTCTAAAAACTGTTTAGATTTACTGACAAATTTTAAATTTATGCGATTTTACAACAATTTAACGACGGCTTATATTGTGATTATCACGAGCTGGAGGTTAAATATGTCTCTTATCATTGTTATGGGCGGCCTGGTTGCATCTTTCCTTTACGCACTGACTCAGTCGGACAGTATTTCCTTTTTAACGAGAAGAAGCCGTTGTGATTCGTGTTCAAAACATTTAAAAGTCGCAGACTTGATTCCGGTCATCAGTTTTTTAAAAAACCGCGGACGCTGCAGTCATTGCCGTGCGCAGATTTCAATCAATTATTTACTGGTTGAAATACTCACGATTATGCTGTTTGTTATGCCCTTAATCGTACCGCTCAGCTATGACAACATGCTTCTGTATTATCTGCTCGTCAGCATACTCATTCCTCTCTCTGTTTATGATTTCGATACACTCCTGATTCCAACACATATGCTGATTTTACTTTTCGTGTGCGGACTGTATTTAACCGGTCTTGAATTTATGGATGTGAGAATAGATTTACTGACGATTATTATTCTCCATATTTTCTATTCTTTATTTAAAGACAAAATCGGTTACGGAGATATTCAGCTGTTTTCAATTTTAACAATGATTACACCATTTGATTTTTTCATCTTCACATTCCTGTTTACATATATAATCGGAGGAATTTCAGTTATCATTCTAGATCTTTTTGAAACTTCAGGAATTACAAAGGTTCCTTTAGTACCGTTTGTCGCTGCAAGTTTAATTACGACATTTTATCTGTACGCTGATTTTATCGATATTTACTATGGAGGGTTTTAATGACTGGTGAACTGCTTATAAGAGAAATGCATGATTCTGATAAACCCCGGGAGCGTTTAATTAATTACGGTCCCGATAAACTAACGAACCAGGAGCTGCTGGCAATACTGATTAATACAGGCAATCGCAATGAATCCAGCATCAGTCTGGCGAATAAAGTACTGAGAGATCTGCAGTCTGTCCGTGAACTCCGTGATATAACTTACGAAGAGCTGACGGCCATTAATGGAATCGGCAAAGCGAAGGCAATTACAATACTCGCCTTTATAGAACTTGCTGTCAGGATGCATACGCATTCGAGAGAAGAGGATAAATACATACGTTCTCCAAAAGATGTAACGGATATTTTGATGGAGAAGGTCAGGTATTACAATCAGGAGCATTTTATCGTGCTGTATTTAACCACTAAAAACATGGTGATTGAAGAGAAGACATTATTCATCGGGTCGCTTAATACAAGCATCGTCCACCCGCGTGAAATCTTCAGGGAAGCGGTTAAACGCAGTGCTGCTGCGTTTGTCTGTGTTCATAACCATCCAAGCGGTGATCCGACACCGTCGCAGGAAGATATTGAAGTGACTAAGCGATTACGCGAGTGCGGAGAGTTAATCGGTGTGGATTTTTTGGACCATATTATAATCGGTGATGGTAAATACGTGTCGCTGAAGGAAATGAATTATATTTAATGGAGGCTGGTGTATGGGATTGGATATGTATTTACTATTGGAAGACATTGATACAGGAGAAATTATCGAGTACAGCTATTACAGAAAATTTAATGCACTGCAGGGATATTTTGAACAGAACTACAATATATCGAATCCCGGTAAAATACTGTTGAAAGAACATATTATATCGGATTTATATATAAGACTTAACGAAATTCGATATTCTCCTGAAAAAGCGAATTTGCTGCTCCCGTCATACCCGGGACCGTTTTTCGGTACATATGAATACGACAGACTCTATCATTCCTATGTGAATCAGGCAGCAATAGATTTTTATCATGCGAAATTTATTGATTACGGAAAGTATAAATTATATTACGCATCGGACTGGTGATGCATTAATTAAATCATTATGAAGGGGGTCACTGTGTATATTATACGGCGGCTCTTATTTTTATTATTTAGTATGATAAGAAAAGTTTATCATATAACAAGCAAATGCATTGTATTTACCTATGTATCTCTGATATATTATACTTAATAAAAGTCCCTTTAGGGACACTTTATGTCCCTAAAGAAAGCGAGGTGAATGAATCGATGTGGCAGAGTTTGATTGACATTCAGAAAAGTATTGTACCTGATATGTTATCTCACATGCTCAAACGACTGAATATATTAACCTGTATTGAAACAGAACAACCGATTGGCAGAAGAACATTGGCCAGGAAACTCGGGATGACTGAAAGAGTTTTACGCAGTGAAGTTGAAAATCTTTTAGAATTGAACTTGATAAAAGTCGAATCGAAAGGTATTTCCATCTCAGAAAGCGGGAGACAGACTTTAAGTGATGTCCAACCATTTCTCACATTAATCGAGAACCGGGATAATCTGGCAGTACAGCTGAAAGCAAAATATTCCCTAAAAGATATATTTGTAGTCAGGGGAGATGCTGATCAAAATGTATTGGTTAAAGAAGAATTGACGAGATTAATGGCAGAAAAACTTACTGAGAACCTGTTTGAAGGAGCGATTGTTTCAGTCGCAGGGGGTTCAACTATGGCATCGGTCAGTAAATTTTTAAGGCCGAAGCACGATGACTTATTATTTATACCTGCAAGAGGCGGGCTCGGTGAAGATGTTTCACTGCAGGCAAACTCGATAGTGAGTCGACTAGCGGAATCGACATCTGGAGAACACCGGATGCTCTATGCGCCGGACAGTATCAGCAAAGCGTCGCTTGAATTATTGAAGGAAGAACCGATGGTCAGAGAAATTATCGATCTGAATAATCGGTCATCGATGGTTATTCATGGTATCGGAGACGCACTGCAGATGGCAGGTCGAAGAAATGTTAGTCCGGAAGTAATATCGAAGCTGACCAAAGGAAATGCGGTTGGTGAAGTTTTCGGGTTTTACTTTGATGCTGACGGAAACATAGTTCATAAGGTAGATACTATTGGATTACAGCTGGAAGACCTTAAAGATAAAGAAACGATTTTTGCAGTTGCAGGCGGAGATGGAAAAAAAGAAGCAGTAAAAGCTTATTTGAAATTAGCGCCTAAAAATACAATATTATTCATTGATGAAGCAGTAGCAGAACATTTATTAGGATAAAACTAAGGAGGCCATTTTAATGGTTAGAGTAGCAATTAATGGATTTGGAAGAATAGGAAGACTTGCAGCAAGAGAGATTCAAAATTATGAGGATATGGAAGTAGTTGCAGTTAATGATTTAACGGATGACGACTTTTTAGCACACTTATTCAAATATGATTCAACTCAGGGACGCTTTGACGGTAATATCGAAGTGCTGGAAAACAGTTTCAAAATAAACGGCCATGAAGTAAAATCATTCACTGAAAAAGATCCTGCCAACCTGCCTTGGGGAGATCTTGATATAGATATCGTACTGGAATGTACAGGCTTTTTCACTGATGAAAAAGATGCGAGAAAACATCTTGACGCAGGCGCTAAAAAAGTATTGATCTCTGCACCGGGTAAAGGCAATATGAAAACAATCGTTTACGGTGTGAACGAAAATACGCTTGATGGTACTGAAGAAATTGTTTCAGCAGCATCATGTACTACAAACTGTTTGGCACCTGTCGTTAAAGTTTTGAATGATGAATTCGGGATTAAACAAGGTCTGATGACTACAATCCATGCGTATACAGGCGACCAGAACACATTGGATGCGCCTCATGCAAAAGGCGACTACCGCCGTGCACGAGCAGCAGCGGAAAACATCGTGCCAAATTCTACAGGCGCAGCGAAGGCAATCGGTCTTGTACTGCCTGAACTTAAAGGTAAACTAGACGGCGGTGCGCAGCGTGTACCGGTAGCAACAGGTTCATTAACTGAAGTAACTGTAACATTGGATAAAAATGTTTCAGCTGAAGATGTAAACAATGCGATGAAGAATGCAGCAAATCCTTCATTCGGCTATAATGAAGACGAAATTGTATCGACAGATATTATCGGTATCAAAGAAGGCTCACTGTTTGACGCAACTCAGACACGCGTACTTGAAGTAGATGGCAAACAGCTCGTGAGAGCCGTTGCATGGTATGACAATGAAATGTCTTATACTGCTCAGCTTGTACGCACTTTAAACCATTTGGTAACACAATAATAAAATTGACATAACGGGTGAATATTCCACCCGTTTTTTTAATGGGAAAAATTATTTCTGACTTGTATACAAAACTGAATGAAATAAGGTGCTCGACAGTAAAAGCAAAACTGCGGCTGCCGTCATATCCTGGACCATTTTTCGGTACATATGCCTCTGACTGGTAAAGTAAAAGCACCTCTGCTGTTATTTCAGCGAGGTGCTTATTAAATCAGCTGTCTTTAATTTTTTTTACTCACCTCACTGATAAATATTACAGTAGGAACGACAATGCCGAGGAAACCTTCAAATAATGAAATATACCGTATGGGACCGATTGGGTTTAAGTCACCGTAGCCGATAGAAAGCAGAGTGGATCCGCTGTAATATATCATTTCAGCAAAGTTATGATCTTTCATGACAGATCCCTGGTTACTGTCTATCAGTATCGGTGTTGAAAAAGACATAACAAAATATATCAATGCAAAAATCATTGTCAGCGAAATCATTACTGTAAAAATATACAGGTAAAGCGGCCATTGCAAAGTAAATTTGTGTGTACCGGCCATTTCTCCTTTTTTCTTGGCGAACGCCCCGATTTGAAACAGGAAAAATAATATAAACATAGTTAAAATTGCGTGGGACATTCCATCACTCCCGAAAGTTTAAATACAGTAACCTACCTGAATGTATTTTGATTTATAAATTCCCTGTTTCACAAGTGATAAAACCTGTATTTTCCACGCGAGCTTATTCCACTATGAAGAATAGATATATTTAATCGTATATTATATTTTTGCCCTGCTTTGTTAATTCCTCTAAAGAGGTCAGCATTTGATTTATCTGATCATTTGAATGTCTTTCCCATGCTCCAAGCTCAGCGACGATTTTAAGAGGGGACAGTGAACGGTATGAACGTGTCGGATTGCCGGGGAATCTTTTGTCAGTTAAGTTTGGATCGTTTTCAAATTCTCCGGAAGGTTCGATGATATAAATTCTTTCTTTATTCTTTGCGGCTGCAATTTCAGCACCCCATTTAGCAGCTTCCAGCGTTGCCGTAAAATAAATGTAGTTGGATTTTTTATCCTGGAAATTGGATTGATAATCTGGCTCCAGCAGATCACCAACGTTTAGTACAGCTTTTGTACCGTGAAAGAAAGGGCCGGGGTCCAATACATCTTTGTTAACATTCATAATTGTATGCTCCTCACATTAGTAAATTGATAGTTAACAGTATAATAGAGATTTCTTGAAAATTGCAGTCTGTTCTGATGAGGAATATAATTGTATAATAATAGTAAAGAGAGTGATTCATACTATATATTCTACCGGAGGTATTCAAATGCAACAGGTGAAATTAAACAATGGTATTGAAATGCCAATCGAAGGTTACGGTGTATTCCAAATCGACCCTGAAGAAACTGAACGCTGTGTCCTTGAAGCACTGGCTGCCGGTTACCGGAGTCTTGATACTGCAGCAACATACGGTAATGAAGAAGGTGTCGGCAAGGCAATTAAAAAGAGCGGTGTGGCGCGGGAAGATATCTTCCTGACCAGTAAACTGTGGGTCGCGGATCAGGGGTATGAGAAAGCTAAGAAAGCATTTGAAAAAACTTTAGAAAAATTAGGGACAGATTATCTTGATCTCTATTTAATACACCAGCCGCTTGGGGACTATTACGGTTCATGGCGTGCAATGGAAGAACTTTATAAAGAAGGCAAAATCAAAGCAATTGGTGTGTCGAATTTTGATTCAACACGTCTGGTTGACTTAATTGTAAACAATAAAGTAGTACCGGCGCTGAACCAGATTGAACTTCACCCATTTCTGCAGCAGAAAGATGCTCAGAAAGTAATGAAAGAATACGGCGTGAAAGTAGAATCATGGGGACCGCTTGCAGAAGCAAAACACGGAATCCTTGAAGATGAAATGCTGAATAAAATTGCAGCTAAGCACAATAAAACAGTCGCTCAGGTTATTTTAAGATGGCACCTGGAACAGGGTATCATTATTATTCCAAAATCTGTTCGTAAAGAACGTATGGAAGAAAACCTTAACGTTCATGACTTTAAACTTGATGAGTCTGATATGGAAAAATTCGCAGAACTCGATGGTAAATACCCGCGTATTGTCGACTACAATATTATGGATATCGTTACCGGCATGAACAGTTCAAAAACACCTGAATAATCTATTGAGAGACTCCATTTTGAATTTATCAGAATGGGGTCTTTTACTGTTGAATTTAATAATTTTAAATTATGATTGCTGTAACAGTAATTAAAGGGGCTGGTTAAATGAAACTGAATACTGAATTATGCAGTCTGTTAAATATTAAGTATCCAATAATCCAGGCAGGAATGGCTGGGGGCGCGACAACACCTGAACTGATTGCAAACGTGAGTAATGCGGGAGGACTTGGAACTCTGGGTGCTGCCTACATGAAACCTGAAGATATTAAACAGGCTGTTAGTGAAATCCGGAAACTTACCGACAAACCGTTTGCAGTAAATTTGTTCTGTGTAGAAAACGGCAATCCACCTGAAGATGAAACCAAAGATAAGATAAAAGAAGAACTGCTGAGAATTGGTAAAAGCCTCGGAATCAGTGAATCAGACATTCTATTTAATGCAGATGATTATTTTGAAGAGCAGTTTAGAGTGTTAATAGAAGAAAATGTACCGGTAATCAGTACGGCATTTGGTCTGCTGCCTGAAGATAAAGTGAAACAGGCAAAAGAAAACGGCATGGTAATTACATCGATGATTACAACTGTTGAAGAAGCGGTATTAGCTGAGAAAAATGGTGTGGATGTAATTATTGCACAAGGCTCGGACGCCGGTGGACACAGAGGCACATTTGATCTGACAAAATATAAAAATGGTGCAGATGTCGGGACGTTCTCATTAGTACCGCAGGTTGCTGACAATGTAAATATTCCTGTAGTCGCAGCAGGTGGAGCGAATGACGGAAGAAGCCTCGTTGCAGCACTGGTATTAGGAGCCTCGGGTGTTCAAATTGGAACAAGATTTTTATCGAGTGAAGAAGCGGGCATTCATAAAGCGTATAAACAAAAACTGTTCGAGAGCAAAGAAGATGATACAGTCGTCACCAAAGTATTTTCAGGGAGACCGGCTCGAGGAATACTCAATAAATTTATAGAAGAATTCAGTATGGAACCGTTAGGATATCCCTATCAGAACTCAGCCACGAAAAGTGTCAGAGGTGCCGCAGCAAAAAATGACGACAGTGAATACATGTCGCTGTGGGCGGGGCAGAACCTGCGTCCTGTTGTGAATGAACAAAGTGCCGCTGAAATAGTTGAGGAAATAGTGGAAAAGGCGCAAGAAATACTCGG
>DAIPYL010000030.1:0-12739 GCA_036782755.1 Jeotgalicoccus sp.
ATATAGATTTACAAAGAAAAATTCTGCTGCATTTTGTCTGTAGCAGAGTTAATATGTTTGATGAAATCGATAAGTTGTTCTTAGAAGATATGGGCCAACAGCAGGAAGATTTTAATCATGAAATGTTTGCATCCTACCAGTCCAATGCCATTATCGGTATGATTATCAACTGGTATAAAAATGGTTTTTCCTACAGTGCAGATTATTTGAACGACCAGCTGGTAAAAATTTTGAATGTGAATAGAAAATAATTAAAGCATCTTAATCAATTTTTGCTCTGATTAAGATGCTTTTCTTCATATATAAATTATTCAACAATTTCCTGTCCGGCACTGTTAATCAGGTTGCCGGCTTCTTTTTTAACTTTTGCTGCGATGAATCCTATAATAAATCCTAGAATCCCGGTAACAATCCAGCCGGCACCGTTACTGAACAACGGGATAAAGCTGAAGAAACTGTTGATAGCGTCAGGAGCAATTCCTGCTTCTTTGACTGCGTCCAGCACTGCGACAAAACCTACACCGATGATTGTCCCCACATATACGGACTGATGACCGTTGAAAAAGTTATTTGCAAATATTAAAACAATCAGTGCAATAGCTAGCGGATAAAGTAAAAGCAGTACCGGTGCGGCCATTGTTAAAATAGTATTTAGCCCGAAGTTAGTGAAAATCAAGCTGAGTATCGCAAAGACTATAATCCACTTCTTATAAGAAACAGATTTTTGAATTCTTTCAAAGTACTCGGATACTGCACCAAGACAAGCGACATTAGTAGTGATACCTGTAAGCAGTATAACCAGACCTATTAAATAGATACCTGCCGGTCCAAGTAAGTACTCAGAGCTTTGTGCCAGTACTTCACCGCCATTATCTTTGAAGCCGATTGCATCGACACTCGTTGCACCAATCCATGCCATGGAAATCTGAAGTGCGACAAGTCCTACTGTTGCAATAACTCCCGCTTTAATAAACAGTTTTGTTACTTCCTGTTCAGATTTTATTCCGTAGCCTTTTATCGATTTAATGAAGATTCCGCCGAAGACAAAAGCTGCAAGAACATCCATCGTATAGTATCCCTCAGTGAATCCTTTTAAGAACACCCCACTCATATATTCTTCCTGTGGCGCACCGATTTCCCCCATCGGATTAATGATTGATGTGATTACCAATACTAATAACAGAATACTGAAAACAGGTGTAATCATTTTACCCAAACGATCTACAAACTTTGTCGTGTTCCACGACAGCAGTATTGTGAATACGATAAATATAAATGAGAAAATAAATAGGTAAAGTGATGTATTTTCCGGTCCGACAACTGGTTTTATCGCAATTTCATAAACTACGGAAGTCGTTCTTGGAATTACGTAAAACGGTCCGAGTGCTAAGAAGAGTAAAATTGAGAAAACTACAGCAAACTTTGGATGAACTCTGCTGGCTAACTTTTCGACAGTTCCTCCACCGCGTGTCAATGCAATGATAGCGAGAAGAACGAGTCCGACTCCGGTAATTAAAAACCCTCCCATTGCGACCCATGTACTGGTACCTGCCTGCTGTCCTACTATTGGTGCGAAAATAACATTTCCTGCGCCTAAAAACATTGCAAATAACATAAGTCCTATTACTAATATTTTTGAGAATGGTAATTTATCGTTCATTCATTAAATCCCCCTTGGATTGTTTAAGTTATGAAAATTTAAACATTAAAACGTTCAAAACGAAGTGGCTCGATGGGCACAGTCGTTTCTGTACCGTTAATCATTTCTGAAATAAGCTTGCCTGTAACAGCAGCTAAACTGATTCCGTCCCCTTCGTGACCAGCAGCTACGTAAAAACCAGGTATTTCTTGTACATGTGAAATAAATGGCAGATGATCTTCAGTCCATGGACGAAGTCCTGCATAAGCTCTAATTACCGCCATATCATCTATTTTTGGAAAGAATCTGACAGCTCTCTTTGCAATGTGTTTTACTACATCGTGGTTTACTTTCGTATCATAGCCTAAAAATTGGCGGCTGCTTCCCACAAGAAAATTTTGGCTTTCAGTCGGTTCCATAACCAGAGCAACACCGTATTTCTCAGTGATGGGGTCAACCTGGCGTTCTCCGCCGAATTTAGAAATCAGATAGCCGAACTCCATTATGTTTCTTGAGGAAACCTGCTGCTGTCTTGAAGCAACGATGACATGACCTTTACGTGGTTTGATTGGAATATCGAGACCAAGCATCCGACAGATAAACGGGGCCCATGCACCGCAGGCGTTTACGATTTTATTTGCTGTAAATGTCCCGTTAGTTGTTTCGATTATAAATGTTCCGTCTTGATTTTTATGAAGATTTTTCACTTCTGTATGCGTATGTATTTTTGCACCGTACTGTTTTGCTTTGTCCACCATTGAAAAGGTAAAAAGATAAGGATTTACGATAGAATCGGTGCTGCATTCCAGTCCGCCGTACAGATTATCTGCAAGATACGATGATTCATTGCGCAGGTCTTCACGATTAAGCATTTTGAAATCCAGCCCTGCTTTTTGCTGCTGACTTACCCAGCGCTCAGCGGCCTCCAGCTCAACTTCATTTTCACAGACTAAAACACTGCCTGGACTTCTGTATTCAAATGGAATATCAAGTTCTTCATTTAATTCACGTACTAACTTCTGGCTTTCGAAAGACATTTTACTGTCAAAGCCGGGATCTTTATCCACTGCTAAAATATCTCCGTCGCACTTGGAAGAAGTACCGCTGGCAATGTCACCTCTTTCGAGTATAGTAATATCCAGACCGCTTTTTGAACCGTAGTATGCTATCGCAGCACCAATAATACCGCCGCCAATCACCACGACATCACAGTGAGTATTCGTCATATAATTTCCTCCAGTATAAAATGATGAATTAACTTTTTGTCAGCTGATATTGATCCCACTGCTCAGATAATTTCTTTCTCCCGGTATTTATTTCAGGATGAAATTGTATGTACGCATTCGCCCTGATATCGGCAGTTTCATTTACTGCATTTTGAATTTCTGCATCCATGTTATCCCTTGTAAAATTAGCTGCCATTGATAATCCTGCTGTTTTCCCTTGTGCAGCAGCTACTTTAGCACCTTCTATACCGGTAATGTTTCCTGCAACGTAAAGTCCGGGTAACGGTGTTTCCATTCTGTCATTATGTAATGGAATATAACCGCCTAGCTCTTCGACTAAGAAAAAAGGACATCCGGCAACAGCCGCAAGTTCTGTTAATGGATACAGACCGCCTGCGATACAAACGAAATCAAGTTCGATAATTTTTTCGCTGCCTGCAATCACTTCGCCGTTCGAATTAATGGATGATAATTTAACGCCTTCGACTTTGCCGTCACCATAAATTTCAGTTACAGCTTTACGAAGCTGAATGGGAATATCCCACATCTTCACACCGTTTTTCGGATAGAATTTAACGCCCATATTCTGCAT
Organism: Jeotgalicoccus sp.; assembly: GCA_036782755.1. Classification (GTDB taxonomy): domain Bacteria; phylum Bacillota; class Bacilli; order Staphylococcales; family Salinicoccaceae; genus Jeotgalicoccus. The sequence goes on from DAIPYL010000030.1 coordinate 3,458, forward strand.
AAAGTTATTTTTCATTAACTTGCTGCCGTAGCGCACGAGCATTGAAGGTGCCATATGTGAAACATGAAGCAGTGACTTGATAACTTCATGTGGATCACCGGCTTCTTTGGTTACCATGTTTTTCTCCGGTAACGTCAATGCTGCAACTTCTATATCTGCTATTTTCAATTCCATCGCAATAGCGGCAGATAAGACATTCACACCGATAATAATTCCGCGGTTACCGGGTTTAACACGATGTACATTCGTCATAACCTGTGCGGCTCCAACCGACATCACGCCTGGTAAAGTCCAGCCGGGAACAGCGATTGGTGATTCCGCTGCACCTGTTGCCAATAATAGTTTTTGAGTTTGATAAGTACCCTGCTCAGTGTAAACAGTCCATAAATTATTGCTGTTCTCGATATCATTAACGGGTGTACTTAAGAGAATCTCTACTCCCAGTTCAACAGCGTTTTCAAATAGTTTGCGTGATTCTTCTATACCGTTCCACCAGCCGCCTCCTGGCTCTTCATACAGCTGTCCGAGCAGTCTGCCGCCGGCTTTCATATATTCATCGATAACAAGAACTTTCATGCCACGTTCAGTACAGGTAGCAGCGGCTGTGAGTCCTGCCGGGCCAGCGCCTATAATGATTGAATCATACATACTAAGCCTCACCGTCCTCGATTATTTTGCCGCTTTCAACCACCATGTCTTCTTCAACGGATGTTAAACAAGCTCTGAGACCTGAATTCCCATTAACTGTCACTCTGCATTCATAGCAGTGTCCAATATTGCAGTATATGCCTCTCGGGTTTCCACTCTTTTCATGATGCCGCAAAGTTCGAATATCATTAGCGAGTAAAGCAGCAGCTAATGATTCATTTTCAATTGCCTGATATGTAACGTCATCAAACTGGAAATTAATATAATTAGTGTTTTCTAGATTGCCGAGTACCGGATGTTCTGTAATTCTGTCTGTCATATTATTTGTCCCCCAGACTGCCGAAGCTGATAGGACGGACAGGAGGCTGATATTTTAATGAAACACACTCTTTGCTCTGAATATCCTGATCAGTATTCGTAATCTGATCAATCATCGGTCTGCATGAACGTCCGCCGCAGTAGCCCATTGCTGCTCTTGTTCTCAGCTTAAGTTCTCTTGCACTGCAATGGAATTTTTCCGCAGTGTCTTTTAAAGTCTTGTAACTTACTTCTTCACATCTGCATATTATTAAGTCATCATTATTCATAATCATTCCTCCGTATCTATTTAATATTTCAATCAGTTTTTTAGTAAACGCTTTCAAAACTACTGGTATTGTAAGAGATAAATTTAATATAAATGAGATTTTATACAGGATATTGTATATCTTACTCTAAATATTCTTAAAACTCAAATACTATTTCTGACAATTTATAATGAAATATCATTTTACTTTCTAGAGTTGTGGAAATGAAAAAAGACCACTAAAAATTAGTGGTCTTTAAAAGTAATGCGGATAAAGGGAGTCGAACCCCCACGTCGATTAAGACACTAGAGCCTGATTCTAGCGCGTCTGCCAGTTCCGCCATATCCGCTTAATATAATATTTATTAACAATAATATAAAAACCCTGTTTGTGTCAATAATTTTATATCATTTTTGTTAAATGCACATGAATCAAAGTATAATGAAAGTATTATTATGACAACTGATGGAGGAATACTTTCATGACTGAAGAGAAAGTAATACAAAATATTGAAGAATGGGTCAAAACTGAGCTGCTGAATGAAAAGAGCGGCCATGACTGGTACCATATAAAAAGAGTCACAGATATTGCCAAAGAAATATTAAAGCATGAAAAGGCAGATGATTTTACTGTAATTTCTGCTGCATTGCTCCATGATATTGCGGATGATAAGGTAACCTCTGACGTTAACACGGCACTGGTACGTATTAGAAAACTGCTTGAAAGAAACGAGGTTGCTGCTGATACCATTGAGACAATTATTGACATTATTACAACTGTGTCATTTAAAGGCGGGACAGGCAAGAAATTATCGTATATCGAAGCTCAAATAGTTCAGGATGCCGACCGTCTGGATGCTCTCGGTGCTATTGGAATCGCGAGAACTTTTCAGTACGGCGGCTCTAAAGGACAGACAATGTACGATCCTGAAATTCCTGTCAGAGATCAAATGAGTTTTGAAGAGTACCGTCACGGTGAATCAACTTCCATTAATCATTTCTACGAAAAACTCCTGCTGTTAAAGGATAAGATGAATACCCCGGCAGCAATTAAAATAGCTGAAGAACGGGAAGTTTTTATGAAACATTTTCTTGATACATTCTTTAAGGAATGGAATGGAGAACTGTAAAAAAACTGCCGCACTTAAAAGTGCAGCAGTTTTTTTAGTTATGTGTAATTTCTTCAAGCTGACCGTCATTCATTTGATAGACACGATCACAATACTCAAGCATACGTTCATCATGCGTTACCATGATAGCCGCTTTGTTATGCTTTTTAACCCCGTCTGAAATGAGCTGAACGATTTCAAAAGCACGGTTACTATCGAGACTTGCTGTCGGTTCATCAGCAAGAATGATATTTGGATTATTTATAAATGATCTTGCGATTGCAGTACGCTGACGTTCACCGCCGGATAATTCTGAAGGATATTTCTTCAGCTTGTCACCGAGACCGACTTCAGTCAGCAGTTCTTTAGCAAACTTGCGGTCTTCTTTCGTGACTTTACCAGTCATTTTCTTAACCATCAGCAGCTGATCCATTACATTTAAGTAAGGTATAAGATTTGATGTCTGTAAGATAAATCCGAGATGATTCAGTCTGAGTTGTGAGACTTCTTTATCAGAAAGATTTTTCAAGTTCGTACCGTCGATTAGTACATCACCTTCTGTTGATTTAAGAAGCGCACCTGCAATCGATAAGAAAGTACTCTTACCGGAGCCTGACGGACCAACCACAGCAACAAGTTCCCCTGGACTTACCTTCATGGAAACATTGTTTAACACAGTAAGTTTTTTGTTTCCGCCTTCTTCAAATTGTTTGGAAACATTAATAAATTCAATACCAGTCATTATTCAACCCTCCCCATTGCCTGCAGTGGATCAATTTTAGCTATTTTTCTTACAGAAATTAAAGAACTTAATATTGAAACAGCCAGCAGGATAAATGCATACGTGAACACAATTACGGGATCAAGCAGGAAAGGCATGCCTTCCGGGAATACAAGTGCTGTCAGGTAAGTTAAGCCGACACCTACAAGAATACCGATTAGAGCAACAACTGCTACCTGTGACACAATAGTCTTCGCAAGGAAGCCGCTGCTGGCACCAATTGCTTTCATTACGCCGAACTGGTGAACTTTCTGCAGTGTCAGTACGTAGAAGAATACTGAAATAACAAAAGCAGAAATTACAAATAAGAAACCGAGCATCATATTTATTGTACCTGTTTCGGCTGTGTAGCCAGGAAGACCGTTAATTGCGTCCTGTTTACTGACAACATCTACGCCGTCCACATTGTTTTCTATCATTTCAGGATCAATTTCTTCACCCTGAAGCATAATTGCCTGTACGGGATCTTCAATTCCCTGAGCTGCACCAGGTGCAGCAAGAGCAAATTCTCTCCATTTATCAGTCACTGTAAAGATTGCAGGCAGATGGTTAAATGTTTCGTTTTCAACAAAACCTGCAACTGTAAATGTTACTGGTGAACCTTCAAGTTCAAGTGTATCACCGATTTCAATACCTTCATTCTGAAGCGTATCATTTACAATGACATAATCTTCTTTACCAGCATCCAGTGCATCGCCCTCGACTAATTCAGGTTCTAGGAATGAACCTGCCTCAATACCAAGAATAGATACATCGAGTTTACTGCTGTCGCTGTCTTCTCCCTCTTTCAGAGCAACTGCTACACTGCTGCTCATTGAAGTCGCATCTTCGACGTTATCCTGATTCATTAAATCATTAATCAGTTCTTCAGGCATCAGTGAACGGTTCATTGAATCTCTTGCACCTTCTTCAAACACTACGTAATCTGCATCCATATTTTTAAATGTTGCAGCACTCAGGTTGGCAAGGCCGTTACCAAGACCCGATAAAATAAATACAAGCCATGCGATTAGTACAAGAATCATACCGATCATTGTAAAACGCCATTTGCTGTACATTAACTCTTTCAAAGCCAGAAACATCTGCTTCACACCTTCCATATTTTTAAAAATCCATTATCGGATTAACCTTGAATATTATAACAAAGCAATGTTAATGAAAGGTTAACAGAAATTCTGCCGTCTACCTGCTGTTTTTCATAGTAATTTCAAATGTCGTGCCCTTTTCACTGCTGCTGGTTACCTTGACATCAAAACCGTGAAGTGTTGTAATCTGTTTTACAATCGCGAGGCCGATTCCTGTACCTGAACGGTCAGTCCGAGCCACATCCGCTTTATAAAACCTTTCCCATATTCTGCTGATATCTTCTTCTTTAATGCCTGAACCTGTATCTGTAATTTTAAAGTGAACCTTATCTCCGCGGCTTTTCAGATCAATCACAATCTGTTCACCTGCAGTGGAGAAATTAACCGCATTCTGCAGAAGATTGATGATTACCTGCTCCATCTTCTCACGGTCTGCGTATACAATATTTTTATCGCCGTCATCATTTAAGATGATCATCAGATTTTTTTTGCGGTAAATCGGCTCGGCTTTTGAAATAACCTCTTCAACCTGTTCAGTCAGGCTGTAGCCTCTCCTGTTCAATGTCATATAGTTTTCCTCAAGGCGCGACAAGGTGAGTGTATCATTCACCATTTTAATCATTCGTTCTGTTTCTCGTTCCATCAGGTGGTAATAGTAATCCTTTTTGCTGTCCGGTATGGTCCCGTCCCGGAAGGCAATTAAGAAACCTTTTAAGGAAGTCAACGGGGTCCGGAGATCATGTGAGACGTTAGACAGAAATTCCTTCCGGCGTTCTTCCAGGAGGTTTAACTGACTTGCCATATGGTTAAATGCTGCGGTAAGCTCCCCTATCTCATCGTCTGAATTGTATTGGACTTTCTCAGTGAAATTGCCTTTCGCATATTCCACGGATGCTTGATTTAATTTCGTCAGGGGTGCTGTAATTTTCCGTGAGATAATCCAGATGATAAAGGTCGCGATACATACCGTAATGAATAAGGTCAGCAGTATAATGATGATGAACTCGCGGTAAGTATGATCCAAATTGCCGAAATCCATCAGAAATACGAACTTTTCAGATGACTCCGGCGCCTTTAGGGGCGAGCCGATTACATAGTGCAGTTCCCCGTTGTAACGGTCATTGCTGGTCACTTTTTCACCGGATGCCAGAATATCCTGCAGGACATTTTTAAGATAAGGCGGCAGTCTGTCAGAGTTTTCAACGTCTGAAGCATCCGCGATATAAATATTATAGTCATAATGGGTAATCAGTGAACTGGTGTCCGGCAGGCGGTTTTCTTCGGCAATAAATGTCTCTATCTGAGTCAGCTGATGGTTATAGGTATCTGCAAATTTATTGTATAAACTGTTATGAATCAGAAATAAGAGCAGGGTAATAAAAATTAAAAAAGAAGCGATAATAATAATGGAATAATTTATAAATAGCTTCTTAAATATTGAGTGTTTATTCTTCATGTTCATCCGCCTCTAATCTGTAGCCGATACCCCGGATGGTCTTAATACTGATATTTGCCCCGGCATCGAGCAGTTTATCGCGCAGTCTTTTAATATGCACATCGAGCGTGCGGTTATCTCCTTCAAAACCGGTACCCCAAACATTATCGAGAATCTGCTGCCTGGATAAAATCTGATTGGGAAAAGAAATCAGGTAGTGAAGCAGCTCTATTTCTTTCGGTGCTAAAAAATATTCGGCCTGATTAATAATTAATCTGTGTTCATTCAGGATGACCGTCATGCCGTAAATTTTTAGAATATTATTATCATCCTGGGTGCGGTCTGACCGTCTTAATACAGACTTAATGCGAGCCATCAGTTCGTTCGGATTAAAGGGTTTTACGACATAATCATCAGCTCCTGTATCGAGGCCCTTGATAATATCGTAACTTTCTCCCTTCCCTGTCAGCATAATCAAAGGGGTTGCAGAATCATCGAGACGAATCATCCGGCAAAGCTCTATGCCATCCATTTTCGGCAGCATTAAATCAAGAAGTATGCAGTCCGGATTCTCGTTATAATACTTCTCAAGACCGTCCTCTCCGTCCGAAGCCAGAATTATACGATAATCTGCCTGCTGGAGATAGAGTTTTAAGAGCTCCACAATACTCGGATCATCTTCTATTATCAGGATTGTCACTTGTTCGTTCATAATTTTTTCTCTTTTCTTCATCTGAAATAATATATACAGTATACCAAAAAGGGTAAAATCATAAGTAAGAATAAATACTAAAGCGTCAAAAAGAACAGGAGAATCAGTATGAAAATTATTATTTTTGGAGCGTCTGGCGGTGTGGGTCAATCGGCTGTGCAGCAAAGTCTTGAAGCAGGTCTCGAAGTTACTGCATTTGTCCGTACACCGTCAAAAATTGAGATGAATCATGAGAACTTGAACATTATTCAGGGTGATGCATTCAACAGTGCCGAAGTCAGTTCAGCAATTTCGGGCCATGACGCGGTGATATCGTGTCTCGGTTCAAGCAAAGGTATGAGGAAATCTGAAGAACTTCAGAATATGACGAAGAATATTGTTGAAGGCATGAAAGAACATAATGTCGACCGTATTGTTTACACAGCATCAGCAGGTGTGCATAAGGAACTAACAGGCATCATGGGTAAATTAATTATGCAGCTGCTTAAAAATGCATTAATCGATCACCGTGCTGCTGTTGAATATATTCAGGATGCAGGATTGAACTACACTATCGTCCGTCCTATGGGATTATCGGATAAAGAATTTACTGGTGAATACAGAGAAGCTGCTTCAGGCGTACCGGCTAAATCAAGTTCAATACCGCGTGCGGATGTTGCACATTTTATTATTAAAGCTTTAACAGATTCAAGTTATGAAAATACTTCAATTGGTCTTGCAACATGATAAAAATCCGGATACTGATAATCAGTATCCGGATTTTTTAAATTTTGGAATCTTTTTCTGCAATATATTTCGCTGCATTTTGACCGCTCAGTGTGACCATCGGCATACCGCCGCCTGGATTCACTGTGCCGCCGACAAAGTACAGGTTATTTATAAATGCAGACTCTTTTGGATGCTTAAATCCCTGGTTCAGCTTTTTATCTGACAAAGTACCGTATATAGATCCGCCGTCAGATAAATACATCGACTCAATATCGTGAGGTGTAAGCATGTATTCTGTGACTATATGTTTTCTTAAATCTGTCAGGCCCATATTCTCAAGTTTTTTAAGAACAAGCTCCCTGAAATTCATATAATCTTCTTTCGTGTAATCAATATAATTAAGAGGTGGAATATGCGGTAAAATTTTCAGGTTTTCATGGCCTTTTGGTGCTTGTGACGGGTCTGTTTTATTTGCATTGACTAAATAAATTGTCGGATCTTTTGGCAGCTCTTTTTTATCAAATACAGTTTCATAATTCTTATCCGAGTCTTCGGAAAAGAAAAAGTTATGATGTCTAAGCTCCGGATATGTTTTATTAACACCAAGATGAATGACCAGACCTGAGCTCGCGGGCGGGAATTTCTTTTTCATCTTACTAATATTTTTAGGCAGCGTATCCAGAACTTTCGTATAGAATGGAATAACTTCCATATTTGAGACGTAAAGATCTGCTTCAATCTTCGAGCCGTCGTCTAAAATCAGATGTTCAATAGTACCTTCGTCAGTAATAGCTGTTTTCACTTCACTGCCTGTAATAATTTCTACACCAATTTCATGTGCTAATGTCTGGATCGCTCCGGCTAAATTATGCAATCCGCCTTTAACATACCAGACACCTTTATCTTTTTGCATATAAGCCATCATATTTAAAATTGCCGGCGCATTTTTGGCGCTTGATCCGACATATTTTATGAAATATCCGAGCAGACTTCTTAAATGCGGATGACTGATCCTTTTATCGATAGCCTGCTGCATAGTGGCACTAATATTAAATGAGCAGAGAGAAGTAAGAGGACCGTGAAATTTAATGATATCTTTTAAATTATCGAGACCCTGATTGAAGTAGCCTATCTGTGTAACAGCATCCAATTTTTCTGCGTATTTATAAAAATTATCCAGCTCTTTAAAATCCCTCGATGTAAGCTTAGGGTTTTCCTCTTTCATCACATTTAAATCACCGTATAAGTCTATAATGTCCCCATCGGTAAAAAATGTCCGCCATTGCAGAGGCAATTCTATGATATCAACATAGTCTTTTATTGAAACACCGCTTTTTTCAAACAGCCGTTCAAATATTTCCGGCATCGTCAGCAAAGAAGGTCCTAAATCGAATCCAAAGCCATCTTGTTCAAGACGGTTTAATTTTCCGCCTAAATGTTCATTTTTTTCGATGATTGTTACGTTATAGCCATATTGTTTTAATGAAATAGCCGCTGATAAACCTCCGAGACCGCCGCCTATAACAATAATTGATTTATTATCCAAAGAAATTACCCACTCTCATTGATTCCAGCATCTTTTCAGCATTTATCTTTATTTGGCCTTTTCTTAAAACAGATACAGCTTGGCGCTTATTGAGACAATCATATTTATTTCTGCGGACTTCATCCAGGATTTCTCTGTAAATAAGTACTGCCAGCAATAATCCAAGCTGTGCTTGTGGTTTATAGTGCACAATTTCATTTAAAAAGGCATCGTATTTTTTCTCTGCTTCGTGTGCGAGTTTTTCCCACAAGTTAATAAATGACGGTGTGATATTAGAATCAGCTAAATCAGCTTTTGTTATTTGATAATCAGCCATCCAGTCTTTCGGAAGATAAACTCTGTCGAGTTTTGCAATATCTTCGCCGATATCACGCAAAACATTTGTATACTGCATAGCGATACCCAGATCGAGCGCGCTGTTCACTCTAGTCTCAATGTCTCCATTACAAATAATCGGTAATAGTAAAACTCCGACAGAACCAGCAACATAACCGCTGTAATCTTCTAAATCTATAAGTGTTTCAGGCTGTTTAAAATTAATATCCATCTTCTGGCCGTCAAGCTGCTTAAACATCATATCGAAACTGATATTGTATTTATTATTCACATCTTCAAGTGCGCGCCATACAGGATTATCTGGAATATTGTTATTTTTAAAGCTGTTTAAATCCTTAGACAGCTGGTCGAGATTCT
>DAIPYL010000030.1:12839-18525 GCA_036782755.1 Jeotgalicoccus sp.
GGAATATTGTTATTTTTAAAGCTGTTTAAATCCTTAGACAGCTGGTCGAGATTCTGTACTTTTTCAGTGTGTGTTTCAGCATTATCGACTGCATCATCTGCCATACGGCAAAATGCATAGATAGCGTAAACTGCATTACGGTCCTGTGTATTTAGATTGGAGAAAGCATAATGAAAACTTTTTGAATGCTTTTTTATTATACTTTCGCAAAATTTATAATCTGATTTTAATTGATTCACTGCGTCACCCCTTTGACTGTTCATCACTAATTAGATCATTCACTGCGATTTTGGCCGATAGTAATACAATTGGTACACCTGCACCCGGATGTGTGCTGCTTCCTGTGAAATACAAGTTGTCACAATTAGGCGAAGTACTTTGCGGACGGAGGTGGTTACTTTGAGTTAACGTTGGTCTTAAACCAAAAGTAGCACCGTTATATGCATTAAATATATTGTCGAAATCATTTGGTGTCATCTGTTTTTCAGTAACAACTTCAGATTCAAAGTTTTCCATGCCAGGCAGTTTTGAAATTTTATCGATTGCTTTTTGACGGTAGAATTGTGATGTTTCATCTGTCCATTCTGATTTTAAAGTAGATAAGTCAGAGACCGGTATCAAGACGTAAACACCGTCTTTCCCTTCAGGTGCAAGAGTTGGGTCAATTTTTGAAGGTATATACATGTATATTGATGGATCTTCGATAGTGTCACCGGTAAATATTTGATTGATGTTCTTATCCAAATCATTGGAGAATACAAAATTATGAATATCAATGACTTCGTCATACTTTTTGTCCATCCCAAAATACATTACAAAACAGGAACATGAATAATCCATGTCATCTATGTATTTATCTGTGTATTTACCTTTATATTTTTCTTCTTTAATCAGGTTCTTCATAGCGTATGGGAAATCAGCATTACACATAACCAAGTCCGAATAATGCAGCTGCTGGTTCACTTCGACGCCTTTGGCAGCACCGTCTTCAATTATGATACGTTCAACTTCACTGTCCAGCATCAGTGTTCCGCCCATTTCTTCAAACAGCTTTGCCATTCCTTTTGCCATACTGTACATGCCGCCCCTTATAAACCATATGCCGTAGATGTATTCAATCATCGGAATAATTGTATACAATGACGGTCCTTTAAATGGAGAAATGCCTATGTAGAGAGTCTGGAATGCAATCATCTGTCTCATGCGATCATCTTTAATATACTTTCTCAGCAAATTATCGGCAGAATTTAAAGTTTTTAACTTCAGACCCTGACTGAGGATAAATGGATTGTAAAATTCTTTTTTAGTACGGAATGACCGCTGCAGAAAATGGTCTTTTGCAATATTGAATCTGGAGTATAAATCACTCAGGTATTTTAAAAATCCTTCGCCATCAGTATCATTGAATGATTCGAGCATTTTCATTGTTTCCACTAAGTCGTTTGTTGCACGATAGCGTGTACTGCCGTCATCAAAATAACTGCTGTACATTGGATCAATTCGTTCTAATGGAATATAGTCATCAGCATTTCTTCCAGCAAGTTCAAAAACTTCTTTGTACAAATCCGGCATCATTACAATCGTCGGTCCAAGATCAAATTTATATCCATCAAATTCAAGCTGGCTCATTTTACCGCCGACTTTATGATGACGTTCGATTATAGTCACGTCATAACCTTCGTTAAGCAAACGAATTCCGCTTGCAAGACCTGCGACACCTGCGCCTATTACTGTTACTGATTTATTCATATATTTGCCCCATTCTTTGTATTTTCCAATTTTCCAACTCTGAGGAAAGAACTTTTGGAGAGTGCTTCAAGTCATTTAAATCACGTGAATTTGTTAATAATGCGATTTTTTTCATTTGATATATAAAGTCATTTAAGAATTTTATTGCTTCATCAGTACCATCATTCATCACTTTATCCAAAATTAATTTTGATATTCCTACTGCATTTGCACCCAGGCTTAAGCATTTAATTGCATCGAGCGGTGTAACCACGCCGCCGCTTGCTAAAATATGCACTTCATTTTGAAATGGCTCTGACTCCAGCAATGAAACAACAGTAGATTGTCCCCATGAATACATATAATCCATTTCCTGATTTGTACGCCGCTGATTTTCAATTTGGGCAAAGTTTGTGCCGCCTCGACCGCTGATATCGATATATCTGACACCGAGTTCTTTTAGTGTACTGATTGTTTCTCTGCTCATCCCAAAACCAACTTCTTTAACGATGACAGGCACATCTGTCTCATTAACGATGGTTTCGATATTCTGTCGCCAATTTTTAAATTCCCGGTCACCTTCAGGCATAATTAATTCCTGAGCTGCATTCACATGAATTTGCAGCGCATCTGCATCAATTAACTGTACTGCTTTTTTAGCACGGGATGCAGAAACATCAGCACCAACATTAGCAATTAAAAATCCTTCAGGATTAATCTCTCGGGCAATTGTAAAGCTTGAGTTTAACGAAGTGTCTTTTAAGGCAGCATGCATGGAACCAAGAGACATCGCTAAGCCAGTCTCTCTAGCGACCACTGCTAGTTTCTCATTGATTTCTTTCGTCCATTCACTGCCGCCGGTCATAGCGTTAATATAGATCGGCACATCCCATTTAACAGCTCCAAAAGCTGATGATAAATCAATGTCTTCAAGATTAAATTCAGGCAGGGAACGATGAATCAAATGAACGCGGTTAAAATCAGTATCAATTTGTTCCGGCTGATTCAGTACGTGTCTAACATGCTCATCTTTTCGTATACTTCTTGCATTTTGCTGTGTCATAAAATGGTTCTCCCTTAAAATTAGAGTTTAGTGAACAGACTCCGGATGTATAGAAATTGACCGGCTTCTATTTGTAATACACTTTTTTTAACGTTTCAAAATAACCCTGTGAGTCTTCAAAACATTGTACGAGATTATCAAAGTTGAAACTGTTGTTGATTGCCTGCTGTTCAATGTCGTGTTCATACCCCTGGATGGTCCAGCTGATTAACTGCATTGCATGATCTACATTGATATCGTCTCTGAATAAGCTGAAATTGAGATCTTCTGTCAATCTAATTTTAAATTCATAGTCCAGCTGTTTAAGTTTTTTTAATATTTTTTCCGGGAACAGCCCTTTGAAATACTGGTGAATAAAAAAATTAAGTACTTCAGGATGCTGACTTTGAAACTGCTGTTTAAAACTGTTGACGCGTATTAAGCGTTCAATAAAACCTTCGTAAGTCTGAGTATATTTTTTAACATAATCTATAAATATATCGAAAGTATAAGACTGGCATGAGCTGTATAAATCAGATTTGTTACCGAAATAATAGTAAAGAGAACCTTTCGAGATATCTGCTTTTTCTACGATGCGGTTAGTGGAGGCGTCCTTAAAACCGTAGTTAAAAAACTCTTCAATTGCTGATAATAAAATAATATTCTGTTTAGCCGGCTTTAATTTTTTAAATGCTGGTTTCATATTTAATTCCCTCCATTTGTAAATATTATCTTTTATTTGACCAGTGTGGTCAAGTTATAAGATTTAAAAACAGCATTCCCTAAAATTAGAAAATGCTGTTTCTGGGCTTATATTAGTCATCATCTTTTTTAACTGAAATACGCTGACCTTTCCAGACAACCTGTTTTTTTATATTGATGTTGTACCAGGACAAGCTGTAAATCATAAAGAAGAACAGGATATATACAGGGTATAAAAAAATATCGAGCCACCCAAGCCTGATTACTTTATCAGCAAGCATATAGAAAGAAATACCGTAAATTACGTATGCTGTGAGTGCGGGTATGACAGGGATAACGGGAATCAGTAATGAAATCAGTAAAGCTGACAAGGCAGTCATACCGCCTCCGAGAAATAAAATAATCATCGTCATATGTACAGGATGAGTATTAGTTGAGCCGCGGGCGATATGTTTTGACCACCCGCCTGTGAGTTCCTTCAGCCCATTAGGGTACATTCTCATACCGACATTATCACCGCCGAGATACAGTTTCACAGGTAATGAATACTTCTGATAAGCTTTGAAAATACCTTCACCTTCGATGATTTTCTCCTTTGAAGCTCTATGACCGCCAGTTTTTTTATAGTCAAGCTGATTAGTCATCATTACAGGGCCAAATACTGTAGACGATGTATTTAATGATTTAAATGCGGAGAATACGTTTATTCCCATAACGGTAATCAGGTTAAAAACTGCTGACAGTTTTTCATATAATTTCTTTGTTTTATGTCTAGGCTGGACGGACAGCACTCCGGAATTATGCTGTTCAGCATACAGAGTAATCATTTGTTCAAGTGCGTGACTGTCTGTAAATTCGATATCTGCATCCATAAACATAATTAAATCATGAGATGCATAATCAACACCTGTGTAACAGACAAAACTCTTCCCGTTCCACGGGTTTTCGTCCAATTTAACCTCAATAACATCAAAACTTTTTAGAACTTCCGAAGTGTTATCATCTGAACCATCGTTGACTACGATAATTTCAGCCTTAGCCGTTTGCTTAAAAATACTGTTGATAAGATGAGGAAGATTCCGGGCTTCATTTTTGGCAGGAATAATAATGCTCACGGACGTATTCTGTGAAGAAATTGAAAAAGCTGGTGATTTCTTTAAAAATTTAGGACTGAAAAAGACCAGTCTGCCGCATATAATTGTTATGAGTATAAAAATAAATATTGCTGTTTGAATCATTACATCACCCTCAGTTCAAGTCATCGTTTTTAAGCTGCCGTGCATACAATCTTTCAAATCTGGGCCGGTTGTATCTTTGAATAATGATAAAAGGGGTATTGCTCGCGAGTGCATAAATTCCGTGAATAATATAAGTCCATCTGGGATTGAATAAAAGAATAAACGGCAGAGAGAATATAATCATCCAGTGAGTGACTTCAGCACGGTTAATTTCTATAATAAAAGATTTTAATGCAGCCGGACTTTTATCTTTCAGCTCAGACTTATTGTAGCTTCCGGTAAAAATCTGACCACCTTCTGGAACTATATCCTTCCATTTTCGGACTTGGAACAGTTTGTTCCATAGGCTGCCGCTTTTTTCAAAAGTATATGATTTTAATCTGAATGGCCCGCTGAAGTACTTGCGGTCATCGACATGTAAAAATATATAAGAAACAAAGTAATGAATGAATCCCCATAAGACCGCGTTGAGAAAAAGGAGTTTAAAGATTTTTTTTGATTTGCAGAACAATTAATCAGCCTCCTTCCGAGTATGTAAAAAATTGCTATTATTAAAATTAATAATAGCAATTTATATGATGTGTTAATAGTATTAGCAACTGAACCAATCAGCCTTCCTCTTTAAATAAAATATAATCTCTGTACTCTTCGACATCGATGCGATTTGCGATTTCACGCTTTACTCTGCTGATGTGATTTATTTTAGCTATATTGCTCATCGTGCTGTTCGCCTCGTATGCTTTCCACTCGTCCAATTCTAAAAATAGTTCACGTATGGTTTTCATGAAATTACCACCTTTTTTTATTTTTTCAAATAAAATAGCTCTTCTCTGAATTAAGAAGAGCTTTACCCGACTTCTTATCATCCAGTTTAAGTAAACTGTTGGACTTAGCACATCGCTTTACAGCTGTTGCCGGAGTTTCACAGGGCCAAATCCCTCCACTCACTCTTAATAAGAGAACTATTTTATTTAAT
>DAIPYL010000031.1:0-18498 GCA_036782755.1 Jeotgalicoccus sp.
GGGAATATTCCCAGTAACACGGAGGTGTTCTTATGAAACAGCATTATAAATTAGTTATTCTTGGCGGAGGGACCGGCGGTATATCGACCGCAAGCCGAATACTTTCTAAAAAGAAAGATTTAAAAGATGGTGTCTTAATTATAGAAACCGATGATTATCATTATTTCCAGCCTGCATGGCCGTTAGTCGGAAGCGGTGACGAAAAACTGGATTCCACAAGAAAACCGATGAAAAAAGTGATACCAAAAGGAGCCAGATGGCTTAAGTCATCTGTTAAAAATATCGATCCCGTAAAACGGGAAGTGACAGCTGACGATACAGTCATCAGCTATGACTTTCTAATCGTTGCACTTGGTATTGAACTTAATTATGATGCGATTAAAGGCGCTAAAGAAACTATTGGCAAAAACGGTGTGTGTACAAACTATTTATATGATTTTGTAGAATACACTTATGAGTCTCTGAAAAATACAAAATCCGGCAACATCATCGTAACGAAGCCGCAATCAAAAATTAAAGGCGGCGTGTCAGCGGAAAACTCGCTGTTTACGATGGATGATTTTGTAAAACAGCATGAACGTAACGTCGATATAATGTTCAGAAGCGGACGTGAAGAACTGTTTGAAGTAAAGAAATATAACGACAGCCTCATCAATCAGATGGAAGAGAAGCATATCGACTACAAGCTGAATGAAGAACTGATTGAAGTCAAAGGCAAAGAGAAGCAGGCAGTATTCAAAAATACCAAAACTGGCGACACACATACTCTGCCTTTTGAAATGCTTGTCATCACACCGCCGATGCACGGACCGTCAGTTTTAAAAAGCTCAGGTCTGCTCGATGAAGAAGGCTGGCTGGACGTCGATAAACACACGATGATGCACAAACAATATACAACGGTATTTTCTCTCGGTGATTCATCCAGTCTGCCGACAGTAAAAATGGGCGCTGCTGTCCGAAAACAGCTGCCGGTGCTGGTCGATAATCTAATTGAACGTATGAATGATCAGGAACCCAGTCATAAGTATGATGGCAGAACAGCCTGTCCCATCGCAACTGAATACGGGGAACTTATTCTCGCTGAATTCGGCTATGACAGAGTGCCGACAGAAACAACTTTTCTGAATCAGGCTGATGATAAGAAGATTTTTTATCAGTTTAAAAAGAATATGCTGCCGATTATGTATTGGTACGCACTGCTGAATGGTAAATCATAGCACCATTAAAAAAAGACGTTATCGAATTTAAACGATAACGTCTTTTTGTTATTTAAAACTAAGGTTTTCAAGCCTGATATAACCGGCTGCGTCGAGTTCAACACCATCGAGCTGAGCAGTATTATATGCGAGACTCATATTCGGATGAACGAGAGGCGCATACGGTACATCTTCACGGAGCATATTATGGATATTTGTATACTCTGAAAGTCTGTCCGCATCTTCTGTTGCACTTCTTGCACTTTCTAGTGCCGCATCAACCTCCTCATTCGTATAGAATGCTCTGTTGCCTCCAAAACCTCTGTTAGAACTCAAAGTCAACGCGGACAGCAGGTAATCCGCATCGCCGGTAGATGCTGTAAAACTGAGCAGGAACATATCATGCTGTCCCTCGCCTAAACGTTCCATAAATGTTGCCATTTCAAATTGTTCAATTGTGATATTTATATTTAACTCTTTAAGCTGTTCCTGGATATAAACTGCAGAATCGACTAAATCCTGACTGTCATTCACCCATATCGTGGCATCAAAACCATCAGCGTGATTGGATTCACTGAGAGCTGCCTTGGCCTGTTCCATATCCTGGCCGACTTCCGGCAGTTCTTCATCGTGTCCAAATACGCTGGCAGAAACCAGGCTGTTCGGAATCGCAGCCTGTCCGTTATAGATACCTTCCTTTAACTCTTCTCTGTCGAGTGCAAAATCGATAGCCTGACGCACTTTAACATCATCAAAAGGTTCCTGTTCCGTATTGAAGCCAAGATAATTCGTTCTTAATGATTCCGCTTCAACAAATTCAGTACTGTCACTGTTTTGAACTCTGTCCATCATCGCCATATCGACTGGTGTAGTAATGTTTATCCCGCCGGATTCAAGTTCCGCCATCATCGAACCGGATTCAGGAATAATAACAAATGTCAGATTATCAATATTGCTTTCTCCCGCGAAATCTTCAAAGCGTTCAAACTCTATATTCTGTCCAGGTGCTCGCGCTTTAAATTTAACGTAGTTTGTACCATCAGGATTCTCTGAAAGATAAGTGCTTGTATGCTCGGCAATCTGTTCTGATATCTTTGTAAACTCCTCACCGCCGGCATCTCTCAGTTCATAATAATCTTCTGCAGTCATATCGAGCTCAGCCTGATCAATAGCATTTTGATAATCAGCATCAATGCTTTCTTTACTCATAATACTCGCAGCTGTGTGCGCTAAATTATCCGGCAGCGGAGCGAACGGGTAGGATGTAGTAATATTTAGTTCATAGTCATTAATCACTTCAATGTCTTCAATCATGTCAAAAAGGAAGACAGTAGGGGCACTGACACTTGGATCCAGCACACGTTCAAGAGATGCCTTTACATCCTGCGCGCTAAACTCAGAGCCATTATGAAAAGTCACCCCTTCAGCTAATTTAAAGTTCCATGTTGTGTCATCCACCTGCTCCCATTCCGAGGCGAGGCCCGGTTTATGAGACATATCAATTTCACGTGCAACAAGTGTCTGATAGAGATGACGCCTGATTTGAATTGCGTTGACATCATTTGTTCCATGAGGATCAATAGTCGATAAATCCTGGTCAAAGCCGACAACAACATCACCTGTATTCGCATTCTCCGAATTTTCATCCTCGCCGATATCAGCAGCTTCATCATTCGAACATGCCGCCGTAACCGACAGCAAGGCAATCGCAAACAATAAAAATAACTTTCTAAGCATAGCAGTACCCCCAATATTATTTAGTGTTATATCTCTTTTAAAATAGTTAGAATATTTAAAATTATATAATGAAAAAGTTATAATAGCTATTTATATTTTCGAGAGATTAAATAAGGGGAATGAACGATATTCTTTGGCTCACTAACTCATCTCATTAAAAAAACCGGGACAAAATTGTCCCGGCTCCGATTTTATTTAAGCTCCAGATTGTCTGCAGTCATTTTTCTAATATCATACAGCAAATCGCTATTTTCAATTAATGACTGACCGTATGAAGGTATCATTTCTTTTAATTTCTCATCCCATTTGTCTCTATATTCAGGGAAGCTTTGTTTGAATACTTCAAGTGCTACTGAAACCGATACGGAAGCACCTGGTGATTCACCGAGCAGTGCAATTACGGAGTTATCTTCAGAGCTTACGACTTCCGTTCCAAACTGAATAAAGCCTTTGCCGTGTACCTCTGTATCTTTAATGACCTGTACCCGTTTACCTGCGATATGAATATCCCAGTCTTCATCTTTTGCATCAGGCACAAATTTTCTTAGCTCTTTCATTCTGTCAGCTTTACGCATCATAACTTGCTGGATTGAATATTTCACCAGCGGTAAATTTTTAATTCCTGCTGAAACAAGCGTTAAGAGATTGTCTGTCTTGATTGATTTGAACAAATCCATATTCGAACCGTATTTTAAAAATTTCGGTCCGATTGCAGCAAATGGTCCAAACAATAAACTTTCCTGTCCTTGAATGTAGCGTCTGTCCAGATGCGGTACCGTCATCGGCGGTGTCCCGTATGGTTCTTTGCCGTAAACTTTAGCATTATGACGTCCGACGACTTCAGGGTTGTTGCATACTAAAAACGCACCGCTGATCGGGAAGCCCCCAAGATGTTTGCTTTCTGGTATTTTCGTTTTCTGCAGCAGCGGAATTGCATGTCCGCCGGCACCAATGAAAATGTAATCTGCAGTATGATACTCTATTTTATCATCTTCAACATTGAGGATTTTAACTTCCCATTTATTATTTTCAAGCTGTCTGAAATCTAACACTTCATGACGGTAATAAACGGAAGCATTATTATGACCTTCAATATTTCTTGCCAATTTACGTGTTAATTCACCGAAGTTAACGTCGGTGCCATCATCGATTTTACTTGCAGCAACTGGTTCGTTTGACGTTCGTCCGTTCATCATTAAAGGAATCCATTCTTTAATCCTATTGTTATCTTCTGTATATTCCATGTCGCGGAACATAGGATGCGGCACCAGCGCTTCATAACGCCGCTTCAGGAAATCTACATTGCCTGTACCCATAACAAAACTGATGTGCGGAAGCGGACGGATAAACTCCTCCGGATTCTTTATATGATTGTTTCTGACTAAATAAGACCAGAACTGTTTAGAAATTTCGAATTGCTCATTAATTGATTTTGCTTTCTCAATATCTATCGAACCGTCTTTCTGCTCTACAGTATAGTTCAATTCACATAACGCAGCATGTCCCGTTCCTGCATTATTTGTTTCATGCGAACTTTCATTTCCTGAAACGTCCAGCCGTTCAAACAGTTTAATATTCCATCCGGGTTCTAAATTCTTCAAAAAGGAGCCGAGTGTTGTACTCATAATTCCTGCACCGATTAATATGATGTTTTTAGAAGAGTTATTGTCCATGTTTAGCCAGCTTTCTGTTTTTTAATCTAAAATTATTTTATAATCATTACAGGGATGTTCGCGCGTTTTGCCACTTTATGTGTCACATGACCAAGGACATGTTTGATATCGCGCTTAGATCGCTTGTTGCTCATAACGATAACTTCATATTCATTACTTTCAATTTCTTTTTTAAGTTCATTAATTACACGGCCTGTTTCAAAATAAATTCTGTAATTAAGACCATGCTCATCCAGCTGATCTGTAAAGAACTTCATATTTTCGACTCTTTCTTTTGCTATGTCCTCAAAATGCTTGCCCTGATACTTCACATTATCCGCCATTTCATTTTCCGTTATTACATTAAAAATCGTAATCATCGAATCTCCATTTTTATCTGTGAGTTTCACTAACTGCTCAGGTACATTCTCAAATGAATTCCCAAAATCAAATGGCACTAAAATATTTTTATACATACAGAACACTTCCTTTCATTTTTCAGTAATCATTAGTTTAATTTTAAATCTTAACCTGCTACTTTTGCAATGTAATACTCTTTTGAATTTGAAATTTATATACCCGTTTAATACCCTGTTATAATTAAACAGTAATTATTAAATACAGAGCATGTTTAATTACAGCGAAATATTAAGGAGAAACTCTATGGCCCGTTTATTTTTAAAAAATATAAAGAAGCAATATGACAGCTCAGGTCCCGTCGTCGTTAAAGATTTCAGCCTGGATATAGAGGAAGGCGAGTTTATAGTCTTTGTCGGACCGTCCGGCTGCGGTAAATCCACCACTCTCCGTATGATGGCCGGGCTGGAAGAAATCACGGAGGGTGAATTTTATATCGACGAGAAGCTGATGAATAATATTCCGCCGAAAAATCGGGATATCGCCATGGTTTTTCAAAATTATGCGCTATACCCCCATATGACAGTATTTGATAACATTGCATTCGGATTGAAAATTAAAAAGCGGCCGAAACAGGAAATTAAAAAGAAAGTCGAACAGGCCGCAGAAATACTTGGACTGACCGATTACCTTCACAGAAAACCTAAAGCACTATCAGGCGGGCAGAGACAGCGGGTCGCTCTCGGGCGGGCAATCGTCAGGGAAGCTAATGTATTCTTAATGGATGAACCACTGTCGAATCTCGATGCCAAATTGCGCGTTCAGATGAGAGCTGAGATTATGAAACTTCATCAGCGTCTGAAAACGACAACTGTGTATGTGACTCACGATCAGACTGAAGCTCTCACAATGGCAACGAGGATTGTCATTATGAATAACGGTGAAATCATGCAGGTCGGTTCACCTCAGGAAGTATATAATACACCTGACAATTTATTTGTTGCCCAATTTATCGGCTCGCCTGCAATGAATATATTTGAATGTCTGTTTAATGGAGATACCTTAACTATTGGCAATACAACAATTAACATAGCTGATGTTGATCGGGATATGCTGAACAAACTCGGATATAAAAATAAACACCTTAAATTCGGAGTTCGCCCTGAAAACATTCTGGAGTATAGAGAAATTTCACAGCTTGAAGATGCAACACTATTTGATATAAAAGTCCAAGCGAATGAATTGCTCGGTTCGGAATTTATGATTTACTCCGAATTTGAAGGAAAAGAAATTGTTGCACGAGTGGATGCTCATAATCAAAACAAACCTGGTGATACGATGTCTTTTGCATTTGATATGAACAAAGCCCATTTCTTCGATGGTGATACCGGTAAAAGAATTACAGACAAATAAAAAAATGCCTGTTTACTTTTAAAGTAAGCAGGCATTATAAATTATTTAATAATCATTACCGGAGTATTTACTCGTTTAGCAACTTTATGCGTAACATGACCCAAAACATGTTTGATATCCCGTTTCGAGCGTTTGTTACTCATTACTATCACTTCATAATCATTATCATTAATTTCTGTTAAAAGTTCAGTGATGACACGCCCTGCTTCAAAACGGATTTCATATTCCAGTCCACGTTTATCAAGCTCATCTGTAAACGGCTTGAGATCTTTAATCCTGTCTTCAGTTATCGTATTGAAACGTTTTCCGTTAAACTTCACATCGCTGGACATCTCTTGATCAGTAATGATATTAAAAATAGTAATTACAGCACCTTCGCTGTTTTCTGTTAATTTAGCCAGCTGGTCAGGTACGTTATCGAACGAATTCCCAAAATCGTATGGCAGTAATATCTTTTTGTACATACTTACACATCCTTTTATTTTTTCATACTTTAGATAAAGCTAATGGTATCTTTACTAATATTCCCTTTGGTAAAAAATTCACACATTTTGTCTTCTGTAAAAGTATTCAAATCAGCTTATCAGATTCCTGCAGCTTTGAATACACCTTTTATTGTAAATGTTTCAATAAACATCGTCATCTCTTCTATCGACTCTGTGCATCCCTCTTTCAGCCACTTCAGCAATATACCTATATGCGCATTTGTAACGTAAGTAATCAGATAATCCGTAAATATTTCAGAATCGAGTTCAACTCCAAACTCCCTGCTTTTTACTTTATAAAAATCAAACATATGCTGTGAAAAATATTTCGCAAGCTCTGCTGAACCCAGACTGTTTGCAATCACAAGTACGCGGCTGCGATGCTCTTCGAGATATTGAAACAGGTGCAAAATCGTTTCTTTAAGACGATTTTCTTCAACGTCTTTAAAGCTGCTCCCTGTAATATTTTTATAGAGCAGCTGCTCTATATCATTCATCATCGATTCCTGATAACTTTCAATCAATTCGTATTTATCTTTATAGTAGGTGTAAAATGTTCCCCGGTTAATCATAGCTTCACTGCTGATATCCTGAATAGTAATATTCTCAAATGTTTTTTTCTCCAGTAACACAACAATCGCCTGATCTATGGCGTGCAAAGTTTTTTGTACTCTTAAATCTTTTTTCAAAAATAATCAACCTTTCATAAGATAGTGTTGGTTATCCTACATAATGACTTACATCATCTATTGCGGATTATAGATTCGCTTATATAATAAGTTATTGTACACAGTGTTTGATAACTTTGAAAGAAAAATTATAGAGGATGATTAAATGTTTCAGGATTTTAAATTTATATTAAAAAAACCATTATTGATGATTTCACTGCTGGTCATTTCATTATTACCGGTCATATATGCCGTCACATTTCTCGGAGCGATGTGGAACCCTTATGACCGCACAGGGGATATGCAGTTCCACATAGTAAATGAAGATACAGGCAACGAAGATATTGAATTGGGGAAAGAAATTGAGGAAGAACTAAGTAATAACGATCAGCTGGATTGGCAATTTTCTAATCTGGATGAAGCCGAAGAAGCAATTAAGAGCGGAGAGTCATACGGCTATCTGGAAATTCCTGCAGATGCATCTGATAATGCTATGACATTCTTAACCGATTCACCGGAAAATGTAAACCTTACTTTAAAAACAAATCCCGGTTATAATTTCATCGGCTCAATAATGTCAGAACAGGTTGGTTCGGTTTTAGTTGAAACTGTACAAGAAGAAATTACAGAAACCTATACCAAAACGCTGATCAGCAAACTCGGGAGTCTTTCCGATCAGAGTGATGAGGCACAATCTGCCATCGCCGAGCTGAAAGATGGTGCAGTCGAGCTGGATGATGGACTTGGACAGCTGCAGGACAGCTCAACGCAGTTAAGTGAAGGTGCCGGCAGTCTCGAAGGCGGTGCTGCACAGGTTAACGAAGGCGCAGGTACACTGTACAATGGTGAACAGCAGTTTACTGGCCAGATCGCTCAGCTGGCACCAATGCTTGGAAACTATGCCCAGCCTGTCCAGGGCGCGCAGTCAGAACTTGAGAGCGGAGCAGGTCAGTTAAATGAAGCGAGCACACAGCTTGCAGGAGGAGCTTCTGAATTGAATGCCGGTATTATGCAGATGAACGACGGCATCGGCGAGCTGAAAGCAGGTTCCAAAGAAATGGCAGAAGCTCTGACAGAAGTAGATATCAGATTTAACGAATTGCTCGAGGAAATAGAAGAACAGAATATTGTATTCAGTGATGAAGGGGCAGAAGCAATTGCAAGCCCTGTTAATCTGGAAATTGAATCCATGGTGAATACACAAAACTATGCACAGAGTTTTGCACCGTTAATTATTGCGGTCAGCTTATTTATCGGCAGCATTACATTTAATGTTGTTTATCCAATGAATAAAATATTTGAAGATAAGAAACACGTGTTCAGCCAATGGATCAGCCGCGGCTTGTTATTTTTATCACATTCTGTAATAATTACTACCTTGCTGTACATTGCGATTGTATGGATTATGCAAATTGATATAGCCAGCCATTGGAAATTCTATTGTGCAATGCTGACCTGGTCGCTCGTATCCATTACCATGATAGGATTACTAGTGATGATATTCGGAAACTTCGGCAAGTTCCTCGGTATCGTACTGCTTATTGTACAATTATCATCAAGCGGTGGAACATTTCCGATTGAAACTGCGAATAACTTCTATCAGACTCTTTATGAATTCCTGCCGATGGCATTCGTCGTTACAGGATTTAAAGATGCGATATTCGGGCAGGCGTTTAATATGGAATTCCACACAATAATATATATACTGCTGGCAATAACTGTAGTTGCATACCTGCTCATATTATTAGTATTACAGCTGAAAGATAAATTCCCTAAATACGAAGAAAAAGCAAATAAAATGGCTAATTTTGAAAACTAGAAGAGGCTGGGACATAAGTCTTCAAAAGATATTATATTTCATACAGTATAGATGAAAAATTTAAATTAAGATTTCGCTTTTTTAAAAAACCGCATCGCAACCGATGCGGTTTTTCATATTCAAATTGCACTCCAAGTGTAAGTTTGGTATTATCAATAGGTTATTTATTTAGAAGTCAGCAAAATTTAGGGTATTCAGGTAATATTCTACAAAACTATAAGGAGCATGTTAATGAAGGATTCTTCCCGTCCAAACAGTAAAAAGTTGTCAAAAGTATTTATATATTCGGTGTTAATAGTAGGATTGCTCGTCGTTGCCGGAGCAATCAACCCTGAAAAATTTGGAGCCGTTGCGGGTTCTATATCAAACTGGGTCAGTAATTATTTCGGCTGGTATTACATGATTATTACTTCAGCCACGCTATTCTTTTGTATATTCCTTATTTTCAGTCCAATAGGGAAGTTAAAACTTGGAAAACCGCATCACGAGCCTGAATTCAGTACACGCTCATGGCTGACAATGCTATTCAGTGCGGGTATGGGAATCGGAATGGTATTTTACAGCACATCTGAACCTATCGCTCATTTCTTTATGCCTGCCACTGCAGAACCTGAGTCACAGGAAGCAATGCTCGAAGCGATTCGCGCAACTATTTTCCACTGGGGTGCCCACGCATGGGGTATGTATGGTGCAGTCGCTTTAGCGCTCGCATATTTTCAGTTCAGAAAAGGTGAGTCAGGACTTCTGTCAAAAACTTTACGCCCGATTTTAGGAGATAAAGTAGACGGGCCCATCGGTGTACTTATCGATGTACTGACTGTTTTTGCCACAGTCATTGGTGTCGCTGTATCACTTGGTGTCGGAACCACTCAAATCAACGGCGGTCTGAACTATCTGTTCGGCGTACCAATTAACTTAACAGCACAGGGATTAATCATCGCAGCAGTAACAATCCTCTTCCTTGCCAGTGCATGGAGCGGTTTAAGCAAAGGTATTAAATATTTAAGTAACCTTAACATGATGCTTGCAACAATATTACTGCTGGTAGTACTGATACTAGGCCCGACAATGCTTATATTAAACATGCTGCCGACAGCTGCAGGTGAGTATATCAACACATTTGTCTCAAGAACATTGGATGCAGCACCGTTAAACGGTGATAAAAACAGCTGGCTGCAATCATGGACAATTTATTACTGGGCATGGTGGCTGAGCTGGAGCCCGTTCGTCGGTATTTTCATCGCACGTGTTTCGAAAGGCCGTACAGTACGCGAATTCGTACTTGCGCTTCTTACAGTACCAACAACTATCGGTATTATCTGGTTTACTGTCTTCGGTGTAACCGGTATTGAAGTTGCCAGTTCTGTTTCTGAAATTATCGGTCACGGACCTGAAACGCAGCTGTTCGCTATATTTAACGAAATGCCGCTCAGTGTGCCGCTCTCTATCGTAGCGATTATACTGGTTGCTTCATTCTTTATTACATCCGCAGACTCAGCAACATTTGTCCTGGGAATGCAGACATCACACGGTTCACTCCGCCCATCGGCGAGTATTAAAATCGTCTGGGGTATCAGTTTATCTGCAATTGCTTATGTACTGCTTCTTTCAGGTGGAGAAACAGGTCTGGAAGCACTGCAGTCCGCAGCGATTATCGCAGCACTGCCGTTCAGTTTTGTAATTATAATGATGATGATTTCATTTTATAAAGATGCAAACGAAGAACGAAAATACCTCGGTCTGACGATCACTCCAAACTCAAAACGCATGCAGGAGTATCTTAAGAAAGAAGAACGTGAATATCAGGAACAAAAAAATGCAGGTGTCGATGAAAGAGATCTGTAGTTAAATAAAATCACTCCCGTAAAATATAAATTTTACGGGAGATTTTTTAATTAAAGTATTTTTACTTTTGATATACTTAATTAATACTATTACAGAAACGTGGAGATACGGATGTTCGAACTTATGCTGATCATGCTCGAAAGGCTTGGATTAATAGTCATGCTCGCTTTTATCGCAACCCGTCTGCGGTTTTTCAGAGACATGCTTTCCCCGGCGGCACCGACAAGAAAACAGGAATATACTGTAATTTTATTCTTTGGTGCTTTCGGCATTATCGGGACTTATTCAGGAATCACTTTTCAAGCAGAACCGTTTCAGCTTCAGCGATTCGCGACCGGGGTTCTAAATACAGAAGCAATTGCCAACTTCCGTGTTATCGGAGTGGTGCTTGCTGGCTTATTCGGAGGATATAAAGTCGGGGGTGCCGCAGGACTGATTGCCGGCGGTCACCGTATGATGCTTGGCGGATTCACAGGTTTTGCATGCGGCATTGCGACGATTGCAGCCGGTATTTTCGCTGCCTGGTTCCGTTCAAGAAATCCGGAAGTGACATCCAAATCTCTTTACGTATTTGCAATTGGGGCTGCTGCGGAAATGATGCAGATGGGATTAATTGTACTGCTGGCCCGTCCTCTGACGGAGGCGCTGACACTTGTTCAGCATATTGCTCTGCCGATGATTCTCGCCAACGGAATCGGCTGTGCATTATTCCTTTTGATTATTAAAAGTGTTGCCAGAGAAAAAGAAAAAGCAGCCGCAATGCAAGCTCAAAAAGTTCTGCATATAGCAGAACAGACACTTGGACATTTGAGGTCCGGTTTAACTCCTAATTCCGCGGAAAAAGTATGTTCCATTCTATACAAAGAACTTAATCTTAAGGGTGCTGAAATTAAAGAGGACAGCAGTATACTGGCACTTGCCGGTAAAAACAGCGACTTTCCAGTCTCAAAGTCGTTAAACAGCCGGGACAAAGTAATCGGAATAGTAAATTTTTATTTTTACTCTCCGGCAACAGCCCTTGAAAAAGAAACAGTAGCCGGTCTTACAAATCTGCTGAACAGTCAGCTAGAACTCGCTGAAGCTGATAAACTGTACAGCCTCGCAAAAGATGCTGAAATCAATGCACTCCAGGCTCAGATTAATCCGCATTTTCTTTTCAATACTTTAAACACTGTTATATCACTCGTTCGTATCGATCCGGAAAAAGCGAGAACGGCACTGAGATCATTATCTAAGTTTATCCGGCACAACCTGCAGTCCACAACAGTATCCCTTCATTCGCTGGGAGAAGAAATTGAACATATAAAGTCGTATTTATCGATTGAACAGATACGATTTGAAGACAAGATTGAAGTTTCATATTACATAGAAGAAAGCTGTCTTCAAAGTAAGCTGCCTGCGTTAACGCTGCAGCCTATTATTGAAAATGCAGTAAAACACGGATTCAAAGAGAAAAGCGAACGGTGTAAGCTGCATATTACCGTAAAGGACAGTCCGAATGATGTATCCTTGTATATAGAAGATAACGGAACAGGTACCGACGAGAATACATTGAAAACATTGGCCACAAGTATCGGCAACAGTACAGAAGGTAATGGAATCGGATTATATAACATCAACAAAAGACTCAAAATGACTTTCGGCAGCCGCTCAGGTCTTCACTTCGCATCAAAACCGGAGTCAGGCATGACAGTACACTTTAAAATACCTAAAACTTTCTAATATATTCGAAGGGAATCGTTCATAAATGAATCAGACGATTAAAACACTCGTTGCAGATGATGAAAAATACAGCCGTGAGGAACTAAAGTTTCTACTGAAAGATTATCCATCCATACAAATTACCGGAGAAGCAGCAACCGGACAGGAAGCATTATCAAAAATAATAGCCGATGAACCTGACCTCCTGCTGCTCGATATTGATATGCCGAAAATGACAGGTACAGAGCTGGCTGCAATTCTTAAAAAGATGAAGAATCCGCCGCTTATTATATTTACAACGGCTTACTCCGAATATGCAGTGGAGGCTTTTAAAGTACAGGCTGCAGGGTATTTACTGAAGCCGATTGATGAAACAGAACTGACAGACGCAGTTGCACATGCGGCCGGACTGCTGGAATCCAGACGCGGACCGGCGAAGGGGAAACTTGCTGTCGGTGTCGATGAAGCTGTCACTTATCTGAATCCTAAAGATGTACTGTTTGTCTCAAGGGAAAATAAAACGACGACAGTCGTATCCTCCAAAGGGACTTTTAAAAGCAGAATGACTTTAAAAGAACTGGAGTCGAGACTTTTGCACCATTCATTTTTCCGCGTTCACAAAAGCTATCTGGTGAACACCGAAATGATTACAGAGATGACACCGTGGTTCAACGGTGCCTTCCAGCTCACATTAAACGGGACAGATGTGCAAATACCTGTCAGCAGGAATTACGTCAAAGCATTGCGTATACAGATAGAATTATGATAACGGCCTTTTAAGGCCGTTTTTTTGCTTTTCAACACTGTATTTCGACACGATAGCTGAATCATCCCAAAATTGTTATCATATTTTGTAAACTGAACTGATGAAAACGCATTCAAACTTAGGGGGAGCAAGATGATTACATTTATAGGGGCTATCGCTCTTTTAATAATAGGATTCTTTACATACGGAAAATTTGTCGAAAAAGTTTTTCAGCCAAAAGAGCATAGAGCGACACCGGCTTATACAGAACACGATGGTGTCGATTATCTGCCAATGCATAAAAATAAAAATGCACTGATTCAATTAATCAGTATTGCCGGTGTCGGACCGATTTTCGGACCGATTATGGGTGCACTTTACGGACCACCGGCGTTTATCTGGATTGTTGTCGGCTGTATTTTTGCCGGCGGTGTTCACGATTACTTAACAGGAATGATTTCCATCCGTAACAATGGTGCACATTTACCGGAACTTGCAGGCAAGTTCTTAGGAAAAGCGATGAAGCATGTCGTTAATGCTTTTTCTATTTTACTGCTGCTTCTGGTCGGTACAGTGTTTGTCGCTTCACCTGCAGATTTACTGTATGACCTTGTAAATGGTTCAGTACCAGTCGTCATATTTGTTGTAATTATTTTTATCTATTATCTGCTGGCAACAATATTGCCGATTAATAAGATTATCGGGACAATTTATCCATATATTGGTGCACTGCTGTTATTCAGTACAGTTGGTATTGGGATTGCTCTTGTCTGGAATCAGGCGCCGATTCCAGAACTGTCATTCACAAATACTCATCCGGCAGGTGCAGCAATCTTCCCGCTTCTGTTCTTAACGATTTCATGCGGAGCGTTATCAGGCTTCCACGCCACGCAGTCGCCGATTATTTCGAGAACAACTAAGAATGAAAAGCAGGGACGCACAATTTTCTACGGCATGATGATTGCAGAAGGTGTCATTGCAATGATCTGGGCAGCGGCAGCAATGAGCCTGTTTGACGGACCAATTACTCTAAACGAACTGATTACTACAATCGGTACAGGCGGTATCGTTAATGAAATCTCAACGATGATGCTTGGTCCAATTGTCGGCACACTTGCAGTTTTAGGTGTAATCGTTCTTCCGATTACATCAGGGGATACTGCATTCAGAAGTGCGAGAATGATTATTGCAGACTACATCCGTGTACCTCAGAAAAAGATAATGAACAGAGTCTGGATTGCCGCACCGATTTTTGTCGTGTCGATTATTCTGACAAACATGGATTTCACACTGTTATGGCGTTACTTTAACTGGGCCAACCAATCAACAGCGATGATTGCATTGTGGATCGGGGCAATGTACCTGTTCATCGGAGGACGCAATTACTGGATAGCCGTCGTCCCGGCAGTATTTATGACGATGACAGTCTCCACTTATATTATTAACGCGCCCATCGGTTTAAATATGCCGATGAACATCTCGTTAATTATCAGTGCGATTGTAACTGTACTCATTACAATATTATTCTTTAACGCTGCGAGAAAACGACGCAGAGAAAAAACTCCGCTGGAAATAGACGTTTCAGGCTGGAACAAAGAACAATACGCTTATTCAAAATAATATATAAAATAACTGATGCCCCAGATGAAGAGTTTGCCTGCTCTTTGTTTGGGGCATGTTTTATAGTAAGAGCTATTTAATCGTTCGTAAGATAATGAAAGGAGGATTCAGATTATGAAAAAATGGGTGGTTTTATTCTTAATGGTGATGTTAGTCATTTTAGCTGCATGCAGCAGCAATGAGAAACCAGTCGACGATACGGAAAACAATACATCCGAAGAAACTGAGAGTGGATCGGAAGATACTGAATCGGAAACCGAAGATGAAACTGAGACCGAAGAGCAGCCCGGTCAGGAAGATTCAGAAGAGCCGGCAGATGACATTGCTGAAGAAGAAAGTAACACTTCAAAAGAAACAGATGTATCAACTGAATTCGAAGAAAAAATCACAGATGATACAAACGGCAATTCATCCAATGAAGTAAACTATACCGCTGCTGAAAACTGTATTATGACACAGCTTACAGAATGCAATAACGTTCCGGAAGCAGAGCAGTTCCAGGCATACAGTGACCTTGTTGCTGACGGTACACTGCCCCAGGCACCGGGCAGCGGCTGTCTGCCATGTGCAGTAAAATATTCATTCGAAGTCAAATACGGCGAATCTAACCCGGTGAATCCGGCAATTCTCCCACGTTCTGACAAAATGCCGGGAGAGATTACGAATCCATCAGAGTTTGTGCAGCAGTACTTATTTTCATTGCCTGCTTTCTTTAATAACCAAAATGAGGTGGCACTCAGCTTCTATCTCACTGATTCACCTGGGTATAATGCACTCTTTGCAAACAAAGCATCAGGAAACTACAGCAACCATATGACTTATTCTGTTTTTATCGATTCTGAAGTGGAGAATCTTGACGGCAGCATGTATGTCTATACCACACGGGAATACTCACATATAAATACAGACAGTGTTTATGAAGTATACGCCCGTTATCAGGTTGTAGAACAGGACGGCAGACTTTATCTGACAGACTATGCAGAACTGGAAAATACACGTGTAGAATAGTTAAATATAGAAAAATCCCGGTCAGTATTACGCTGACCGGGATTTTTTGTGCGGACATATTTCTGTTATATATTACAAATTGCATCTCAATATTACATGGGTGTGTCTATTCCATGGTAATAATCAGAAACAATACAGCCAGATGTCAATATTACAGTTCTGCTTTTAATTGTAACGTTCTTATTATTAGACTGTAACACACGTAAAAAACTTCTGTGTTATATTTGGTCATGTCTTAGGAAAACAAGACTTTTATTAAGTTTATGTTTACCCTTAATCAAATTAAAAAAACAGTAAATGCATTTATTGCATAATCTTTTTTTGGAGGAATTACTCATTATGAAGAAAACAATATTAACTACAACATTAGCATTAGGTTTAGGCGTAACTGGATTTGCAGCAGGACAGGACGCAGAGGCTTCATCATATAATCTTAATAAAGAAGAACTTGCTTACACAGCACAAAATAACCCTGAAGCATTAAATGCATCAGCATTACATGAAGGTTCATATGACTACAACTTTGACCACAAAAACTTTAACTACGACTTCGAATCTGATGGCACTAACTATGCCTGGGCTTACCAAATCAATGGTAATGCACAAGCTGAAGTACAAGTTCAGGAACAAGCAGCTGCACCTGCAGTGAAAGAAGACACTCAAACAGTTGAACAAAACAACTACACTTACACTGAAGAAGTACAACAGCCTGCACAAAACACACAAGCAGCTCCAGCAGTACAGGAAGTACAACAGCCTTCAGCTCCAGCTCCACAAACAACACAATCAACTGGCGGATCAACTAAGTCACAATTCTTAGCAGCCGGCGGAACTGAAGCTATGTGGAATTCAATCGTATTACCAGAATCAAGTGGTAATCCAAATGCAGTAAGCCCGAACGGCTACCAGGGATTAGGCCAGACTAAAGAGTCATGGGGTACTGGTTCTGTAGCAGAACAGACTTCAGGCATGCTTAACTATGCTGAAGAGCGTTACGGTTCAATCGACGCGGCAATCCAATTCCGTGAAGCAAACAACTGGTGGTAAGATCCATTCTCATATAATTAACTCCGAAATGTCCGGTATTTCCCGGGCAATTCGGAGTTTTTTTGTTTCTCTCGAGCAGTTCGCTATCTTATAAAGTTTAAATGTCTATATTTAGGCTATATGAGTTAAAAATACATATATAAGAAAGCAGGTTGAACTATGCCAAAAATCTATAGTGCAGTAAAGCTTCCCGAAACTGCAGTGAAAATTATTAAAGATCAAAATATCGAATTGGATATGCATGATGAACTAACGACTCCGGAAATTGATGTCATTATTGATAGAGTGAAAGATGCAGATGGTTTAATTACCGGTGTTAACGTTCAGGCTCCCGCTGAAGTAATTCAGGCGAATACAGGCCTTAAGGTTATTGCGAACGTCGGCTCAGGTTTTAATAACATTGATATTGATGAAGCAAATAAGCATAATATTGCTGTGACTAATACTCCAGTCCATGAATCTGTCGCATCAACTGCGGAACTTGCAGTAACATTAATGCTGGCACTCTCACGCCGTGTACTTCCAGGACACGAAATGGCTGTTAAAAATGAATTTAACGGCTGGCAGGTAATGGGTTACCTCGGCGGTAATCAGGTTGTCGATAAAACATTAGCTATCGTCGGCTTCGGCCAGATAGGACAGTATATTGGTAAAATTGCTCAAGCGTTTAATATGAAGATTTTATATGTTGATCATGAAGAGAAAGATACTGATATCAATGCTGAAAAAGTAACTCTTGAAGAAGCATTAAAAGAAGCGGATTATGTAATTACACAAGTGAACTACAATGAAACATCACATCATTTATTCGGTAAAAAAGAATTTGAACAAATGAAAGAGACTGCATATTTCATTAACACTGCCCGCGGCGGTGTCGTAGATGAATCTGCACTTATCGATGCTTTAAAAAATAAGCAGATACAGGCAGCAGCACTGGACGTTCATGAAGAAGAACCGCATATTAATGAAGAACTTGTAAAACTTGATAATGTTATTTTGACACCGCATATCGGTAATGACACTTATGAAGCGAGAAATAAAATGGCAGAAGTTGCTGCAGATCAGGCAGTTAAAGCTTTAACAGATACTGAGCTGGATTATCAGGTGAACAAATAAGATGAAATAATACAAGATTTATCGTATAATAGCAATTAAATAAAATAGTTCTCTTATTAAGAGTGAGTGGAGGGATTTGGCCCTGTGAA
>DAIPYL010000032.1:0-18459 GCA_036782755.1 Jeotgalicoccus sp.
GAAATTGCTTGATCGGATGCCTTCGAAAAATCCACGACGTCACCTAACACACAGTACATACAAAAAAACCGGACACCATCCGGGTCCGGTTCCATAAATCTAATATTCTATTCGGCTTTGTCATATCCGTCTATAAGCAGATCAACTTTCCCTGTTTCAGGGTCGATAATCATACCGTGTACGGGTACTGATTTAGCCATTAATGGATGATTCTTGACGTTATCTACTGTTTCTCTGACGCTTTCTTCGACGCTGTCGAATCCCTTCAGCCAGTCGGAGACTTCGATGCCTGAGTATTCAAGTGTTTCGAATGTCTCCGCAGTGATACCGCGTTTTTTCATTTCTTCGATAACGGGTTCCGGCTGTAATGCACCGAATCCGCAGTCATGGTGTCCCATAATATAGACTTCGTCCACACCTAATGCGTATACTGCAACGAGCAGACTGCGCATCGTACTGCCGTACGGGTGTGAAACAACTGCACCGGCATTTTTAATCTGTTTGATGTCGCCGTTCTTTAAGCCCAATGCCTTAATCGACAGTTCTGATAATCTTGTATCCATACAAGTTAGGAAAACTGCTTTTTTGTCCGGTGTTTTATCGGTTTTAAAAGCTTTAAATTCTTCGTTCTTAACGAAAGCTTCATTTGCTGCGAGCAAATCTTCCAATAAAGTCATTTTAAACTGACACTTCCTCTTCATTACTTTGTGTTTTTTCTTCTTCCAGTACCGTACGCTTGTGAAGAATAGAGTTAATCTGCGCACCCAGAATTATTATAACACCTGTAATGTACAACCAGAAAATTAAAATGATTACACCGGCGATTGAACCGTAAGTTGCCGAGTAGTTACTGAAGTTCGATACGTAGTAGCTGAAACCCCATGATGCTGCGAGGAAAGCTACTGTCGTAAAGATTGTTCCCGGGATGATTGATTTAATTTTTAATTTAATGTTAGGTGCTGTCATGTACATTATGAAAAATACAATGAACACGAGCAGTACCGGTAAAATACTTCTGACCAGGTTCCAGACAAGTGAGAATTGATTATCGAGTCCGATAACGCCGAACATTAAGTTACCAATCTGTTCACCGAACACAATCAGTACAAATGTAAGTATTACGGATAACGATAAAATAACTGTAAAGAATACAGATAGTAATTTTGCCTTTATAAAGTTACGGCTGTCTTCGACATCATATGCAACGTTAAATGCATTCATGAGTGCAGTCATTCCGTTCGATGCAGACCACAGTGTCAAAATTAAACCGATTGAGAGAATACCGCCGCCGGAGTTACTCAGCACGTCGCTAATAATTCCTTCAAGCAGTCCTGAAATTTCTGATGGCGCATAGTCCTGAATAAATCCTGTAATAAGATCCGGTTCTATTTTGAACAGCGGAACGATTGATAACAGGAAAATCAGTAGCGGGAATATCGCAAGCAGGAAGTGGTATGCAAGCTGTGCAGCCATCCCTGTTGTGTTATCGTGAGAAAACCTGAATAAAAGACGTTTTAAAAATCCTGCATCTTCTTTCAGTTTTGCAGGTTTATTAATTTTTGACACATAAAGATGTTCATCCGGTTTCTTTGCATCTTTTGATTTGAAATTAATCTTATCGACGAAAACATCGCCATTACTGTTTTGCTGTTCTTTTTCTTCTTTAATCTGATTCAGCAGCTTTGATGATGTTTCATTTTTAGACATAACGTCACCTCACCTAAAATAACAGGACTATAGCAGCATAGTCCTGTTATTTTAATTTAATTTTTTCTCGCGTTTAGCCTGGAATGTGTCTTTTGCGTCCATGATAGCACGCTCAAGTTCCGGGTTGTTGCGACGGATTTCTTCAATTGTATCTTTCCAGAATAAAACCTCGTCTTTAATCATTTCGACTTTAGACGGTTCACCTGACGGTTCGTTGAAACGCTGTTTAAGGTCATCAGGATTCGATGCATAATGCTTAATGCTCTTAGTATTTGAAACTACAGAGTCGCGAGTGCCTTTATCGATTAATGCAATTAATCCGCCGACAGCGGCTCCAATTACTATAGCTGGTACTAGTTTGTTTTTCATAACTGATTCTCCTTTGATTAGCTTTCTATTAAATATAACCTATATTTACTAAGTATAAACTTTTTATCATAAGAAATTAAGCGTAATGGGTGAGAAAACACTTTTTCCATAGTTTTGTAAGATGATATATATTTTTATTATAATTTGTTAAGATAGTTTATAAGGAAGAGAAAGGGGATCATCATGGATAAAGAACAGATTTTAAACGATATAATTAAGAAATTAAATGTTGTAAATAAAAGTGTATTTAAAGCCGAAGATTACAGCGATGAAAAAATCAGCGAGCTGAATGATATTAAAGAGATGCTTGAGTCGCGACGCCAGATTTCAGCAGGCGAGCAGTCGGCTATTATCGAAGAACTATCAAAAATGAGAAAGTAGTGATTATATGATGAATATTGAACAGAAGTTATATAAATACGCAGAACTCCTCGTTGATGTCGGTATTAATATTACCGGCGGCAAAAGATTATACATCAGAGCGACAACCGATGCACTGCCGCTTGTCAGACTCGTAACTAAGATTGCATACGAGAGAGGCTCAAAAGAAGTTAAAGTATCATTAGGGGATGATACGATTTCAAGATTGAATGCGACATACCGTGACGAAGAAGAGCTTGCGGTTGTACATGATTTCCAAGTCGACGAGCGCATGTATTACAGTGATGAGAAAGCAGGTTTCCTGAGCATTATTTCAAGCTCGCCGGAACTGTTAAAAGATGTTTCTCCTAAAAAACTGCAGGCAATGCAGATTGCAAACGGCCAGGCATTTAAAGAGTTTTCAAGCCGTACACAGAGCGATTTCCATTCGTGGTGTGTTGCGGGTTATCCTTCAGTTGAGTGGGCACGTCTCGTGTACCCTGAACTGCCGGACGGCGAAGCGGTCAATGCACTGCTTGAATTAATTCTGTATACGGTACGCGCAGATGTTGAGAAACCGGTTGAAGCCTGGCTCGAACACGATAAAACACTGCATGACAAAGTGGATTATTTAAACGATAAGCAGTTCACTGCTTTACGCTATGAAGCACCGGGCACTGATTTAACTATCGGTCTGCCTGACAATCATTTATGGGCAGGTGCATCGAGCACTGATTCAAACGGTGATTCGTTTATGGCGAACATGCCGACGGAAGAAGTCTTCACCGCACCGGATAAAAACCGTGTTGACGGTTACGTAACAAACACCTTGCCGTTAAGCCACGGCGGAAATATTATCGATGACTTTAAACTGATATTTAAAGACGGTGAAGTTGTAGAGTATACAGCTGAAAAAGGTTACGATATTCTGAAAAACATCATCGACACAGATTCAGGCGCTAAACGTCTCGGTGAAGTGGCACTTGTACCTTTTGATTCACCGATTTCAAATAAAGGTATTTTATTCTACAATACATTATTCGATGAAAATGCTTCATGCCATATTGCACTCGGCAGCGCATATGCATTCTCTCTGCAGGGCGGTAAAGAGATGTCACGCGAGGAACTGGACAAAGCTGGCTTAAATGATTCAATCACTCACGTTGACTTTATGATCGGTTCTGAAAAGATGAATATTTACGGTGTGGATAAAGAAGGTAACGAATCACCTGTCTTCATTGAAGGGAACTGGGCATTTTAATAAAATAAGCCTACAATTCATTTGAAAATATGATACAATTTAACTAATTGTTATATTGGAAAATTCTGTTGAGGAGGATTTTTATGGGCAGCTGGCTAATGCTTTTAGTCGTATTATCATTTGTATTTGCAATTCTTGGTTTTGCAGCGGTGCTTTATTACTTCCTGGCACAAGCATTCCACAGTAAAGATGCACTTGTGGTTGATACACCGGAAGAAGCGCTTGAGCGCAAAATATAAGAAACTTACGTAGAGGAGATGTAAATCTCCTCTATTTTTATTCAAAAAGGGGAGTTATACATGAAAAAACTAATGTCTGAATCATACACAGTAAAAACGGCTAACGTACTGCCTCCGGATTCGAACTCGCACGGTACACTGTTTGGCGGGAGACTGCTGCAGTATGTAGATGATATCGCAGCAATCAGCGCACGCCGTCACTGCAGGGAAGCGGTAGTAACAGCATCTATTGATTCTATGGACTTTCTGCGTCCGATTAATATCGGCGAAATCGTTATACTGGAAGCGATGGTTACTCATACCGGCCGCAGTTCCATGGAAGTTATGGTTAAAATATCAAAAGAAGATTTAACGAGAGAATCGGGCAAAGAACTTGCGGCATTTTCATTTCTGACGTTTGTTGCGCTGGATGAAAATAACAACACTGTTGAAGTGCCTAAAATAGAACCGGATACCGAGCGCCTGCAATGGCTGAGTGATACCGGTAAAGAACGCGCAGAGCGCCGTCTTGAAAGAAAAGAGCACAGCAAATCACTGAGTAACTTTTTCGCATCTGATTTATTGGAGTGATCTGAATGAAAATCAAACGTATTGTAAAACTGAAGCGGGAAATGTATGACGTGTTATTCGATGACGGACAGTCCATAAAAGTACATGAAGAATCTCTTGTACGTTATGTGCTGATACCCGGCAAAGAACTGGATGAAGAAGAATTTAACGAAATCGTTCAAAATATACAGTACGATCAGGCATACGTTACCGCGATTAAATATATCAGTTACAAAATCCGTTCGATTAAAGAAATGGGTGACTATCTCAGCGAAGATTATGAAATGGAGATAGTCAGCCAGACGATTTACCGTCTGCAGGATGAAGGATATCTAAACGATGAAAATTATGCACGTTCTTTAAGAAACACGCTGCTGAATACGACGGACAAAGGTCCCGGACACTTGCAGAGAGAACTGAAGAAACATCAGATACCCGAAAATACTATTTACGAGGAAACACAGGCTTTTGATGAGCTGGTTGACAGCGAACGCATGAATAAGTTAAAAGATAAATTTCTGCGTACCCACAGAGGTTCATATTCTCAATTCAAACAGAAGCTGCGTGAAAAGCTGACACTGAGAGGCTACAGAAGTCATCATTTTGAGCTGATAGATTTCGATGATGACTTCGATGAAGATTCTTATTTTGAGAAAGATTTTGAAAAATATTATAATAGATATCAGAAAAAAGAAAGCGGATTTAAACTCAAGCAGAAAATGATTGCGGCAATGATGAGCAAAGGGTACGCTTATGATAAAATCAGTGAAAAGTTAGGCGGAATGAACGATGGATGAATCACTAAGTAAAATGACTCGCAAAGAGTTAAACCATTATATTCAAACGAAACGCGAAGCGATGAGACGTGCGGAAATGATGGGTGTCGAAAACGAATACCGCGTGCTGGAGCGCCAGGTTATTATTGCGGAATGCTATCTGATTGATTTGTCACAAATAGAGAACGGTAAGATTTATAAAGTAATCAGCCAGGAAGACCATTACTTTAAAGTGGAGTATATGAAAGGAATATTCGTCTGGGGCTTTTTCGTGAATGGTGATGAAAAAGAATCAGCTATTCCGGTAAGTATGCTGCAGCTGCCTAAACAGGTCAGATAATGAAAAATAAAATTTTGTTAAAAGGGCTGGACTTATCTTATAGCAAAGAAGCAAAAAAATTTAAAAAGCGCATGCTCGGCGATGCGGGGTCTGTACATCTTAAAAATATTAATATTCATTTATATGAAGGTGAAGTTCTTGGGCTCTTAAGTGATGCCGAAACTTTGTTCTATATTAAGGAAGTACTGTCCGGCACATTAAATCCTGTCACGGGAAAAGTTAAAACCCGCGGCGGTATTCTGAGCCTCGATGTAATGGATCATATTAATAATCCATTCAGCGTGAGCTTCTTTATCGAGGAACTGCTGGAAGAATATAAGAGCGGCAAACAATTTGCAGAGACAGTTGAAATGCTGCACTTAAAACCGGTCATCCGTAATAACCTGAAGAAGAAAATGAAAGATTTAAGCCGTAAACAGCTGGCTCATATTCTGCTCGAAATATCAGCATTAATCGATATTGAAATGATTATCTATACTAATTTCCACGAACACCTCGAGGATTTAAATAAATTCCGGAGTGTCGTCAATATGCACGAGAACCACGGCAGAGGAATACTGCTCCTGGAAACTTCTCTTGAACCGATAGAGAAAATGGCAAACTATTTCACATGGGTCAGCTACGGACAGATCCGCTTTGAAGGCAGTGTGGAGCAGGGTGTTGAAAGCTACAACAAGTATCTGCGCGAAAAAAGTATGGTTAAAAATATAGAACAGGAAGCACTGTTCGATTTAGAATGGAAGCGCCATGTTTACGAAGATGAGATGTACAGTGAGAACTTTAAACGTCTCGGCAAACAGCAGGCATCAGTACTCGATAATATTAATATAAGAAAAATAATCGTCACGCTTGTGCTGGCATTCATTATGGTGCTGGCGGCACTCGTGATTTTTATGAATATATCATTTATCGGAGAATCACCGACATTTACAGAAGAACAGCAGAATCTGCAGGAAGAAGTTACATCTGAACGTCTGTCGTATGCCTTCGTTGACAGGGGCGGTCTGGAAATTGACGGTACAGCTCTGCCTCAGTACACACTTCTGGAAGTGACTGCTGCCGATGAAGAAACGTACACATTACAATACGGGAACGCTGAAAAGACAGTGAACCGCAATGAAGTGATTTATTTCAACCCGGCAAGCTTATACACGGAAGAAGATTTTATGACGCTGCTCGAATATGCGAGTCCGGTCATTCAGAACAACTATATGTTCTATTCGAATTACTTAAACGGCAGCCGGGATTTCCTGGAAGAAAATATTACGTTTGATGTGCTTGATGAAAACCACGGGAGTGTGGCAGGCATTCCGATTACGTATCACTTCAGCGGAGACACTGTGTTCTCTATGGAATTCGAAGGTGCTGAAGATAATACTATAGTGGAAGATTTAAATCTTTCAGGTGAAGTAACTATTTTCAGAGTGGATGAAGGATTTATGATTTACGACAGCGTTCAGAATAACTGGAATTACTTGAGAAGGTAGGTGGGCGAATATGAACTACAGAGTTAAAT
Organism: Jeotgalicoccus sp.; assembly: GCA_036782755.1. Taxonomy (GTDB): domain Bacteria; phylum Bacillota; class Bacilli; order Staphylococcales; family Salinicoccaceae; genus Jeotgalicoccus. The sequence goes on from DAIPYL010000032.1 coordinate 7,118, forward strand.
ACTTGCTGAGACGTGTATTCAGACAGGCAGACAGGTTTACACTGTTAAACTTATCACCTGTGCTCATCTACATTGCAGGACTCGTACTTTTATTTATCGGTTTTATGACAGCCGAAGACAGCACAATGGTCCGGATTCTCTACGGAGCGGTCGGTTTTATGGCTGCGGTGTGGATATTCAGCATGGTTATTCTGAATAAGAACGAAGCGTATGTTAAAGACTCCATTTTAAAAGTAAATTATATACCGCTGTATTTAAGAATACTGCCGACGATGATTTACCAGACTATTATGTTTATGATTTTTGTTACGATGTACAGCGCCTTTACAGCACTGTTCGTCGATAACTGGATGATGAATATATACTCGCTGCTGTATTATATAATGCTCGGTGTTATTTTGGTCATTCCGTTTACGATGCTGTTCTTAGGTGTCTCAATGCACGTTAATACGAACAAGATCAATCCGGTGCTGTTTGTAATAGTCCTTTTAATCGTCCCGGTATTTTATTTGCCGGAACAGCTGCCATCCGTGATTGAAAATATTTTCAGTCTCAATCCATTTTATTATGTAATTAACGGACTTCAGAACAATGCGATTCATCAGGCATGGACTGTCAACCGTCTGCCGTTTGATGTGCTGTATGTAACTCAGGTGGCCATATTATATTTATGGATGTTCGAGGCATACAGCAAAATGAAAATACAATTATATAATGAAAAAAACAGCATGCCTGAATCTTAGGCATGCTGTCATTTAATTATTGGCTACTTTTTGCTGCAGTTTAGTTTCTGAATATACCCAGCCGGTGTAGCTTGACTGTACCTCATAATCATCCTTGTCGAGATGCATAATGCAGACGAAAGGATAATGCCCGTCTTTTAAATATCTGAGATCGATATATCTGACTTCCACAGTATCTTCACTGAGTTCTTTAATTTCATATCTGTAGATTGAAGAGAAGAATGTAAACGACATAAAGTTTTTGTCATCTTTAACTGCTTCGAATAATTCTCTCTCGAGCGGACCGATTTTTTCAAAACGGTCGTAAAAGACAACCTGTCCTTTGAATGTGCGGCCGACATAATATGCTTTTTCTGCAACGACGACGACACGCCATTCATTGAAGCGGAGTGTCGGGAGGCAGAATACACGCGTAATCTTATCATCAGGCAGACGCTCTTTAATTTTATTAATTAAAAATTTCTGGTAAATAAAACGCGCAATGTAGTAAAGTACGAGTGCTGCATATAATATAATGAACAGTGTAACCGGGTTAAAACCGATAAACCACAGTATAAAGTATATAATATGCATAACGATTATCGGAATGTCGATAGTATTAATAATGCCGAGCTGCAGCCATGTATGATTGAACGGCCGGAGCGCCTGGGTGCCGTATGCATTGAATATATCCGAAAATACATGGAGCGATACTGCAAACAGCGACCACAGATACATATTGATAAACGGCAGTCCGAAAAAAATACTGCTTAATACAGCGAGAAGGAGCGGCCAAATCACCAGGGTGAACGGCAGGGAGTGGGTAATTCCCCTGTGGTTTTTAATGTATACTGCATTATTTTTCATTTTCAAAACAGTATCCAGGTCGGGAATCAGAGATGCGCCGACTACAGTCGTAATAAATCCGGCTGAAACCGGATCGACTGCAGGGTCAATATGGGCAAGCCCGACAATTGTACCCCCCATTAATGTATGTGTTAAAGTATCCATGATTTCACTCCGTTTCAGTACGGTATTTTATTTATAAATAATTTTTAAAAAGGTGAGTTTTAAAATGTTCAAAAGACCGGTATTTAATAATACATTACTTAATTGGTATCACGCAAACAAACGAAATCTGCCGTGGCGTGAGACATCCGATCCTTTTAAAATATGGCTGAGCGAAGTGATGCTTCAGCAAACTCAAGTCATTACTGTTATACCCTATTATGAGAGATTTATAACAAAATATGAGGACCTCGATGCGCTCGCAAACGCAGATGAACAGACGCTCCTGAAGGACTGGGAAGGCCTCGGGTACTATAACAGAATCCGCAATTTCCAGCACGCAGTAAAAGAGGTTCAGGAAAAATATGATTCAAAAGTTCCGGACTGCCCGGATGAGTTTTTCAGCCTGAAAGGTGTCGGACCGTATATCGGCGGTGCAGTGCAGAGTATTGCTTTTAATAACCAGCTCGCTGCGGTCGACGGCAACGTGCTCCGTGTCATGTCGAGACTGAATCGCGACGGGCGTGATATGACTAAAGCGAGTGTGCAAAAAGATGTGAAACGCTACATCGAAAAAGATATGCCGCTCGAAGCGGGTGATTTTAACCAGGCGCTGATGGAACTCGGTGCAACCATCTGTACGCCGCGCACACCGAAGTGCGTCATCTGTCCGGTCAAAGAACATTGTGAGGCGCTGAAAGCAAATGAAGTCATGCAGTATCCGCTGAAAAAGAAACAAAAAGCGAAGCAGGAATACTTCTATAACGTTTACTTTATATTGAATGATAAAGATGAAATTCTCTTAATCAAGCAGGAAGATGACTTATTAAAAGGCATGTATGAACTGCCGAGATATGATGTTGATACGTCGCTCGAATCGATTGAAGAGGAATATAATATCCAGCTCAGCCAGCCGGGTGCACCGGTCGGTGACCATAAGCACGTGTTTACACATAAAATATGGTATATGGAAGGTTACATCGTTTATACAGTGAATGAGAATGAGAACTTTATCCCGCTGAAAGATGTTAAAAATCTTCCCATGAGTGTAGCCATGCAGAAAATGATGAATTTAATTAATACTGCTTCGGAATCCGAACTGTAAATTTTTAAAACACATGCTGCTATGCTATACTGTTTACGTAAATAATAAAGGTGGTGGCAGTATTATGGTGATGGAATCCATCCCCGAAGAGGGAAGTAAAATGAGGATTCAAAGCTATAAACATGATGGTAAAATCCACCGGGTATGGAGCGAAACGACAATTCTGAAAGGAACCGACCACGTCGTTATTGGTGGAAATAACCGTACGCTTGTTACAGAAAGTGACGGGAGAAAATGGGTAACGCGAGAACCCGCTATCGTTTATTTCCATAAAGATTTCTGGTTTAACGTCATCTGCATGTTCAGAGATGACGGTGTTTACTATTACTGCAACTTATCTTCACCATATGCCTGTGATGACGAGGCGATTAAGTATATCGACTACGATCTGGATATTAAAGTATATCCGGACGGCAAGTATCATCTTCTGGATGAAGATGAATACAAAGTGCACCGCAGCAAAATGAATTATCCGGAGAGCATCGATGAGATTTTAAGACATCAGGTCGATGAACTGCAGCAGTGGATAGAACACAAAAAAGGACCATTCGCTCCAGATTTTATAAAGGTATGGCACCATCGTTTTAATAATGAACATTAACCAATCGGCCGAGAGTTGATTGGTTTTACTAATTTAATGGAGGCACACTCATAAATGATCAGACGTTATATGCAATTCGTTAAGCCGTACTACGGTATTATCGGCTTAACCATTTTAATCGGTGTACTGAAATTTGGTATTCCGCTTCTTATTCCTTTATTCGTCGCCTATGCCATAGACAGCATTATTCTCGCTGACGGCCTCGCGTACGATGAACGCATTTCGATGCTGATACAGGTACTTCTTGCATTTGCAGTAGTATTCGTAGTTTTAAGGCCCCCTGTAGAATTCTTCAGACAATATTTAGCTCAGCGTACGAGCAACAAAATACTTTACGATATAAGGAAGAAATTATACGGGCATCTGCAGATGCTGAGTGCGAAATTTTACTCCAATAACAAAGTCGGTGAAGTCATCTCGCGTGTAATCAACGACGTTGAGCAGACAAAAGACTTTATTATGACCGGTCTGATGAACGTTTGGCTGGACCTCGTTACAATAATTATCGCACTGATTATTATGTTTAACTTAAACGTGGAACTCGCATTCGCTTCAATTTTAATTTTCCCGTTCTATATTTTTGGTGTCTGGTTCTTCTTCGGACGCTTAAGAGCGAAAACGAGAAACCGTTCGCAGGCACTGGCGGAAGTACAAGGCTTCCTGCATGAAAGAGTGCAGGGCATTAACGTTGTAAAAAGCTTTGCGATAGAAAACCATGAAGAAGAAAGATTCGATAAAAAAAATAATAACTTCCTGACAAAAGCGCTGGATCATTCACGCTGGACAGCTTACAGCTTTATGGTGGTTAATACAATTACAGATATCGGTCCGCTGATTGTTATCGGTTACGGTACTTTCCTCGTATTAAATGGAGATTTAACAGTTGGTGTGCTGGCAGCGTTCGTTGCATATCTAGAACGTTTATATGGACCGCTCCGCAGACTGGTGTCATCATCGACAGCACTGACACAGAGCATTGCATCAATGGACCGTGTCTTCGGACTGTTCGATGTACCTTACGATGTAAAAGATAAAGTAGGCTCGGAGCCGATTAAAGAAGTTAAAGGTCATATTCAAATTGAAAATGCAGGATTTAAATACGATGAAAATGACAATGAAATACTGAAAAATATTAATCTGGATATACCGGTAGGGCAGACCGTGGCGTTTGTCGGTATGAGCGGCGGCGGTAAATCGTCACTTGTGTCACTGATTCCAAGATTTTATGATGTCACATCGGGCAGTATTAAAATTGACGGCCAGGATATAAGAGATGTGACAGTCCGTTCTCTGAGAGATAACCTCGGAATTGTCATGCAGGACAACATTCTGTTCTCGGACTCAATAAGAGAAAACATTCTTCTGGCGAAACCCGAGGCAACAGACGAAGAGGTTCTGCTCGCTGCACAGCGTGCCAATGCCCATGAATTCATTATGAATCTGGAAGAAGGGTATGATACAACAGTAGGGGAACGCGGTGTGAAATTGTCCGGAGGACAGAAACAGCGGATCGCAATCGCACGTGTCTTCCTTAAAAACCCGCCGATTCTTATTCTTGATGAGGCAACAAGTGCGCTGGATCTTGAAAGTGAAAGTATTATTCAGGACACACTGGACAAACTGTCATCAGACAGAACAACACTAGTTGTTGCACACAGATTATCGACAGTGACTCATGCTGATAAAATTGTCGTCATAGAAAATGGACAAATTTCAGAGGTGGGTACTCATACTGAATTAATGTCCAGAAACGGAGCTTACAAAAACTTATACGATATCCAAGGACTGTAAAGGGCTGATATTTTAAATGACTCATTTAAATATAGATTTTTTAAGCGACAATACGCTGGAGGCAGCAAAACAGCTGCTCGGCGTTGAAGTTGTTACGGAAATTGACGGTAAGATTACGAGCGGTTATATTACCGAGGTCGAAGCATATCTCGGCTTGAATGACAGAGCAGCTCATACTTTCAGCGGCAAGGTAACGAAAAAGAACGCAATGATGTTTGAGCCGTACGGTCACATATATGTGTATACGATGCACGGCCACAACTGTATGAACTTTGTCACGACAACAGACCGTCCGGAAGGAATACTAATCCGCGGCATTGAGCCGCATCAGGGTATCGATGTAATGAAGGAAAGACGGGGAAAAGATACCGACCTGACTGCAGGACCAGGTAAACTGACTAAAGCACTTGGTATTACACGGGCTGAGCATAACGGTGCAAAAATTAACGGAGAAATTCTCCATGTGCTGCCTGGCAGAAAGCCTGCAGTAATTGAGGAAACAAAACGTATCGGTATCGATAACAAAGAAGAAGCTGTTGATTATTTATACCGCTTTATCGTTAAAGGGAACCCGAATGTAAGCAGGTTTAAAGGGAAAGCTGATATTAATAATGGATGGCAATAAAAAAACTGCGGAGAACTTCTCCGCAGTTTTTTTATATATCTAAAGTTTCATCCTGTATATCAATCTTGTTTTTCTCAATATGATAGCTGAAGAAACTGTTTGTCAGTCTGTCTACACGATCAATCGCACGTGAGTATTCATGCATTGATGTAATGATTTCCAGTATGTTTTCATATTGGAGTTTATCATCTTCATCAGTGAGCTGTGAATAATCTTTAAGGAAATGTGTCATTAAGCTCTCTTCAAAATAATTGGAACCTTCGACATAAAGTTCTGATGTTTCAGGTTTAATTTTTTCAGTGAACTTCATAAATACCTGTTCGTGGTAAGCCATCATTTCATCCATTTCAATACGGATATGATATTTTAATTCGTCAGGCAGATGTTTGTAATCATTTTCGTAACGGTTGATACGCTTCAGCAGATTATATGCCTGTCTCGTTGAAGCAATCATATGCTTAAAGAGAACTTTACGGCGATGGTCGCCAAATCGCTGTTTTTTAAACAGATTGCGTTCTTCTTTATACCATGAATACATCGTTTCCAGTTTTGTTACACGTTTTTGCAGCTGCTCAAGATCCTTTTTAACGTTTTGTGACTCCGTGACTGCGTTAAGTTCCAAACGCATCCACTTAAAAATGTCATTCGCGATATTAAAACAGTTATGATACATCTTCGTTTCATAACGAGGCGGGATAAAGACCAGATTGACAAGCAGTGATACAAGAACACCAATCATCACAAGCGAGAAACGTGTTCCTGCAGTAATAAGGAAATCGGTTGTGCTGAGATCCGCACCGAAAGGCACGTCCATAATAGCAACAACGGTAATAACTGCAAGCGTTGATACACTTTGTAATTTAAAGAATAACAGCATTGCGAGCACTAATATTACAGTCAGACCGATAATCAGCACGTTGCTCCCGAATAGGAGCACCATGATAATAGCTGATATTGCCCCGATTGTGTTACCTCTGAATTGGTTCCATGTTGTTTCAAGAGAACGGTATACATTTGGCTGCAATGCATTGACCGCAGCAATTCCGGCAATCAGTGCCGGTGTTAAGCCAATTTGATTTGTAATTAAGAAAGTTAAAACAACGGCTATACCCGTTTTTAATACTCTAGCACCAAAACGCATGGCACCAACTCCTAAAGGTCATTTTTGAACACATCATCAACTATAGCAAGTGTATCATCAATATCTTTATCTGTATGTTCTGTTGTTAAGAACCATGCTTCATATTTTGAAGGTGCGATATTAATCCCGCGGCTGATCAGTCCTCTGAAAAATCTGGCAAATACTTCGCCGTCACTTGCTTCAGCTTGAGTGTAGTTGGTAACCGTTTCATCAGTAAAGTAAATTGTCAAGGCACCGACGAGACGGTTAATTTTAGCAGTAACATTATGTTTTTCGATTAAGGCGTTAAGACCATCTTCGAGTTTTGCTCCAAGTCTGTCGAGTTCCTCATAGACACCCGGCTGTTCAAGTACTTCAAGACATGCAAGACCTGCAGCCATCGACAGAGGATTGCCCGCCATAGTGCCGGCCTGGTATGCAGCGCCGAGCGGTGCAACACTTTCCATAATATCCAGTCGGCCGCCGTATGCTCCAATCGGTGTTCCGCCGCCGATAATTTTACCCATGGCAGTTAAATCCGGAGTAACGCCGACGATGTCAGTAGCTGAACCGTAACCGAAACGGAATGCTGTAATCACTTCATCGTAAATTACAAGCGACCCGTTGTCGTGTGCAATATCGTTAACAGCCTGTAAAAATCCTTCAGCAGGTTCAACAATACCGAAGTTTCCGACAATCGGTTCAACAAGTACTGCAGCAATTTCATCACCGAAGTGGCTGACTGCTGCTTTAAAATCTTCCAGATTATTAAAAGGAACAGTAATTACATCCTGCGCTACACTTTCAGGTACACCAGCTGAATCCGGAGTGCCGAGCTGCGAAGGACCGCTGCCTGCTGCAACGAGTACCAGATCTGAATGGCCGTGGTAGCAGCCTTCAAATTTAATGACTTTATTGCGTCCTGTGTAAGCACGTGCCACACGGATAGTCGTCATGACTGCTTCTGTTCCGGAGTTGACGAAACGGACGCGTTCCAGTGAAGGAATGGCTTTTTGAAGTTTTCTTGCAAAATCAATTTCCAGCTGAGTCGATGTACCATACAGTATACCCTTGCTTGACTGCTCGGTAATCGCTTCATGGATTCTGGGATGAGCATGGCCGGTAATAATAGGACCGTATGCCGCGAGATAGTCGATATATTTGTTGCCGTCGACATCGTAGAAGTATGGACCTTCTGCTCTTTCCATGACTAACGGCGCACCGCCGCCTACAGCTTTGTAAGATCTTGATGGTGAGTTGACGCCGCCGAGAATGACCTCTTCAGCATCGATTTGCAATTTCTTTGAATTCGTATGATTATACATAATTTCATCCTTACTTTTCGTCAGTTTTATTCATTCAATATAATACCATACATCCGGGAATTATTTAAGGAAGTAGAATGGTTTAAACTATTGCGCGGAAAGGGTATTATATATGTACAGACTAATTAATGATGAAAAGGATGACTCATAAATGGATAAGTTTCCAAAGTTTGAACTAGAAAACCAGAATGGTGAAATCGTATCTAATAATTCATTAACAGGACGCACAGTAATTTATTTTTACCCGAAAGATAATACACCGGGCTGTACTACTCAGGCATGCGATATGAGAGACAGTATGGCAAGCCTTAATGACCTGGGAGTTACTGTTTACGGTGTAAGCGGGGACAGTAAAAAGAAACATCAGAATTTTATCGAAAAACACGGCCTGAACTTCGATCTGTTAGTCGATGAAGACTTTAAACTGTCGGAGGAGCTTGGAGTGTACGGACCAAAGAAAGCATTCGGCAAAGAATTTAACGGAATTACCCGTACAACGTTCGTTCTGGACGAAGATTCAAAGATACTGAAACGTTTTGATAAAGTTAAAGCATCGGCACACGCAGATGAACTTCAAGACTTTCTTAAAGAGGGGTAATGATAATGAATATTACTTCAACGGTTAAGCTGAAAGATTATATGGTTGAAAAACTGGATAAAGAATATAACTACTTATATGTAGAAAAAGAAAATATGACAGATAAAATTAAAGCGGAAGCTGATATTTTCGTAACATATGGCGGAGATTTAACCGACGGTGAAGCGGAACAGTTTGAGAATCTAAAATGGGTACATGTTATGAGTGCAGGAATCGATGAGATTCCAAAAGACATTTTTGACAAAGCGCTTGTTACCAACTCAACAGGTATACATAAAATACCGATGACTGAGTATGCTGTCGGCATATTGATGCAGTATTATAAGAATTTTGCCAAACTGCATGAAGCTCAGAAGAACAATGAATGGATCAGTTATTCACGTTCGGAGGAGTTGTACGGAAAAGAAGCGCATATTCTCGGGACGGGGAGTATCGGCAGTCATCTTGCGAAAGCGCTGCAGGTTTTCGGTGTCCGGACAGTAGGTTATAATACCGACGGCCGTTCTATAGAAGGTTTTGATCAGACTCACGAAATCAGCGAGCTGAATGCAAAAATAGGAACTGCAGATATAATGGTTAATATTTTACCGAGTACTCCAAGTACGACGAACTTCCTTCAGACGGAAACATTCAAACTGATGAAAGACGAAGCGGTATTCCTGAATATCGGCAGAGGAACAGTAATGACTGATAAAGTATTGATGGAAGTACTTGAACAGAAATATATTGCGCAGGTTTTATCCGATGTATTTAATGAAGAGCCGCTGCCGGCGGACAGCCCCTTATATAACTATGATAACCTTACAATTACACCGCATTGCTCTGCGAAAACGCGCATGTATAATGTCAGAGCGTTTGATATATTCATATATAACCTTGAGAACATGAATGATGAATCAAAAATGCAAAATATTATCGATTATAATAAAGGTTATTAATAATAATTTGACAATGATTTTATATTCAAAGTACAATGTATATATTAGGTATATATAAACAGAAGGAAGGATCAGTCATATGAAGATGATCGATAATCATCATGACCATTTCGCAGAGTCTCTTGAGGCGCTTAAAAATACAGGCGTGAGAATCACACCTCAAAGAAAAGCTGTTCTCAGCTATCTCGTTGAAAGTGAAGTGCATCCGACTGCCGATGATATATTTCAAGCACTGTCCAGCGAATTTCCAAACATGAGTGTCGCTACAGTATATAATAACTTAAAATTATTTAAACAGACGGGTCTTGTTAAAGAGCTGACTTACGGTGATTCATCCAGCCGTTTCGATTTTAACTCGGTACCTCATTACCATATCATTTGCAGCGAATGCGGAAAGATTACAGATTTTCAATATCCGGCATTAGAAGAAGTGGAGCATCTTGCAGGTTTAGTAACAGACTACGATGTCAGTCACCACCGCTTGGAAATCTACGGCGTGTGTCCTGAATGCAGCGGGAATACAGATAGTAATTCCGACAGCTAAATCCAGTTCCTTCTATATAAAGGGTATAAAAAGAACATCATTAAAAAGACCCGGTGCAATTTCGCACCGGGTCTTTTTGTTTAGTTTTTGCTGTTTTGCTGTTCGCGCAGCTCTGCAATCTTTTTCTCTCTGCGGTGTTTAACATTATAATCGACCGTAAACTCTTCGCCTTCCAGTTCCTGATCTAATGTCAGCGGTTCTTTACAATGCTGGCAGTAATCAACTCTGCCCAGAATCTTCGTATGACGTTCGCAGTTCGGACATTGAACAGTAACTGTACGTGCACTGATCATACCGACCCAGAAGTAAATAACGAAACTGAACATGATAGGGATTGTACCCAATACAAGGAAGATCAGCATTACCCATGGAATTTCCCTGAAGAATATTCCAAGATACATAACAGCCATACCTATAAAAATCATTGCAAGAGCCCAGCCGCGAATACGGAGTATTTTATTACCGGGTTTTCTCATTTATGTCACCTCTAAAATTATTCTATACTTTCTTCGTCTTATATGATAGTATATATCAAGTATTCGATTTACATATTTAACACCCCGTTACGAAGTTGTAACATTTCTAAACAAGATGTTAATAAATCTTAGGAAAAAGTGTTGACGCAGTAAAGGATACTTGATAAGATATAAAAGTCGTCAAAACACGACGCACACAGTAAAATAAAATCTTAATAAAAGATTAAAAAGCTGTTGCAACTGAAACAGACACATGTTATGATATGAAAGTCGTCTAAACAACGGCACAACATAACTTCACAAAAACTTAAAATAGTTGTTGCGTCCAAAACCTGGATGTGTTAAGATAGTAAATGTCGTCGAAAGAACGATGTAACACAAACTTAACAAAAACTTAAAATAGTTATTGCGTTTGTAAAACAGACGTGTTAAGATAATTAAGCAGTCAACGAGAGCTTAACAAAACAAACACAAAGCTTTACACAAAGA